>NZ_WYCT01000029.1 GCF_011008945.1 Streptomyces harenosi | reverse complement strand
CCCCTCCCCCGCCCCGGCATGGTGGCCGCGCGCATAGCTGCCCCCAGAACTATGGCGTCCCGCCACATACGCCTCTGACCTGCGCGTTCCTACCGTGTGGCGACACGCAATCGTCCCCGTCGAACGTCAGGAAGTGGTGCCGATGTCGTCGCCCGCGACCGCTCCCCCAGCCCCGTCCAACCTCAAGCGCATCGTCGCCGCCAGCCTCATCGGGACCACCATCGAGTGGTACGACTTCTTCCTGTACGGTTCGGCCGCCGCGCTCGTCTTCAACGAGCTGTTCTTTCCCGACTCCGATCCGCTGGTCGGCACGCTGCTGTCGTTCCTCACGTACGCCGTCGGGTTCGCCGCCCGGCCTCTGGGCGCCCTGGTGTTCGGTCACTACGGCGACCGGCTCGGGCGCAAGAAGCTGCTGGTGCTCAGTCTGCTGCTGATGGGCGGGGCGACCTTCGCGATCGGCCTGCTGCCCACGCACGCGACCATCGGGACCGCCGCCCCCGTGCTGCTGACCATCCTGCGGCTGGTCCAGGGTTTCGCGCTCGGCGGTGAGTGGGGCGGGGCGGTGCTGCTGGTGTCGGAACACGGAGACGCGCGGCGGCGAGGGTTCTGGGCCTCCTGGCCGCAGACCGGCGCGCCCGCGGGGCAGTTGCTGGCGACCGGTGTGCTGTCCCTGCTGACCGCCCTGCTGTCGGACGCGGCGTTCGGCGACTGGGGCTGGCGGATACCGTTCCTGCTCTCCGGGGTCCTGGTGATCGTCGGTCTGTGGATCCGTCTGTCGGTGGACGAATCGCCCGTGTTCAAGCAGGCCCTGGAGCGTGCCGAGGCCAAGTCCGCGCAGGACGAGCGGCTGCCGCTGGTCTCCGTGCTGCGGTACCACTGGCGCGACGTGCTCGTCGCGATGGGCGCCCGTATGGCCGAGAACATCAGCTACTACGTCATCACCGCCTTCATCCTCGTCTACGCCACCACCTCGGCCGGAACCTCCAAGCAGACCGCGCTGAACGCCGTGCTGATCGCCTCCGCCGTGCACTTCGCGGTCATCCCGGCCTGGGGCGCGTTGTCGGACCGGATCGGCCGGCGCCCGGTGTATCTGCTGGGCGCAGCCGGGGTGGGCCTGTGGATGTTCCCGTTCTTCGCGCTGATCGACACCGGGGAGTTCGGCAGCCTGCTCCTGGCGGTGGCCGTGGGCCTGGTGCTGCACGGGGCGATGTACGCGCCGCAGGCGGCGTTCTTCTCCGAGATGTTCGCCACGCGGATGCGCTACTCCGGGGCCTCCATCGGCGCGCAGTTCGCCTCGGTCGCCGCGGGCGCCCCGGCGCCGCTGATCGCCACCGCGCTGCTGTCCGACTACGACAGCTCCACCCCGATCTCCCTGTACGTGATCGCCGCGGCCGTGCTGACCGTCGTGGCCGTGGCCGCGGGCAAGGAGACCCGCCACCGGGACCTGGCCGAGGTGACGTCCGGCCCCGGCACCGCACCGGCCACCTCCCCCAGGCAGGACGCCCGCGCCAGGTGATCCGCCCGGGTCCGGCCCCCGTGCGCTCCCGCGCGCACGGGGGTCAGTGCGGTGCCGGCGCCGACAGACGGTGCAGGCGCAGGGCGAGCTGTATCTCCAGGGCGCGGGCGGGGCTCTGCCAGTCGTCGCCCAGGAGACGGCCGACGCGTTCCAGGCGCTGCGCCACCGTGTTCACGTGGACGTGGAGCTCGTTCTTGGTGCGGACGGGGCTCATGCCGCAGGCGAAGTACGCCTCCAGGGTGCGCAGCAGTTCCGTTCCCCGGCGTTCGTCGTAGGCGACGACCTCGCCGATGGTCCTGTCGACGAAGCCGGCGATGTCGCCGTCCCCGGCCAGGAGGAGCCCCAGGAAGCCGAAGTCCTCGGCGGCGGCGCCGTCCCCGGAGCGGCCGAGCAGCCGCAGGGCCTCCAGGCAGCGCCGGGCCTCCGCGTAGGCGGTGGCCACGGCGTCGGGGCGGGCCGCCGGGTCCTCGACGGGGGCGGAGGCGCCGACGGTGACCGCCTCGTGGACGGCCGCGCCCAGGTGCCGCGCGGTACGGCGGGCCACCTCGGTGGCGGTCCGGGCCGGGCCCAGGGGCAGCAGCAGGACGGTGCCGCCGTCGCGGGCGGCGGCCAGGCCGTGTCGCGTGGCGGCGAGGTGGGAGGCGGCGGCCCACAGACGGCGGCGGGCGTCCGCCTCCTGGTCGGCGTCGGTCGCGGGGCCGTCGAGGCGGGCCGCGAGCACCGTGTGGGTGGTGCCGAGGTCGGCGCCCAGCCGCCGGGCGCGCTCGCGCAGCAGCCGCGGGTCGCGGTCGCGGGCGTCGAGCAGGTCGTCGAGCAGCTCGCCCCGGACGCGCTGTTCGGCTTCGGCGGCGGACCGGCGGGCGAGCAGCAGGAGCGAGGTGACCATCGCGGCGCGTTCCAGGGTGCGCTGGTCGACCGGGTCGAGGCCGGGGTGGCCGCGCAGCACGAGCGCGCCGAGCTGTTCGCCGCCCGCGGTGACGGCGGCGATCCAGTCGTCGCCGTGGCGCACCGCGTGCCCCTCGGCGCGGGACGCCTCCAGTGCGCCGGCCGGTGCGGCGCCGGCCTCGGTGAACTCGACGGTGCCGTCGAGCACTTCGGAGACCGCGGCGGCCACGTCGTGCACGCCGCCGCCGCGCAGGACCAGTTCGGCGAGGCGGTCGTGGACGTCGGAGGCGCGTTCGATGACGCCGCTGCGGTCCCGGATGATCTCGTTGGCCCGTTCCAGCCCGGCCAGGGCGGAGCGGGTCTCGGTGAGCAGGTTCGCGGTGTCGATGGCCGCCGCGGCGAGGGCCGCGAACGAACCGAGGAGGGCGATCTGTTCCCGCTCGAACACCCGGGCCCGCCGGTCGGCGGCGAACAGCACGCCGATGACGTGGTGCCCGAGCATCAGGGGGACGCCGAGGATGGCCACCAGCCCTTCGTCGCGCACGGCCACGTCGATGGTGCGCGTGTGCTGGAAACGGGCGTCCTGGAAGTAGTCCTCGGTGACGTAGGGGCGGGCGGTCTGGGCGACGAGGCCGCCCAGGCCCTCCCCCATGCCCAGGCGCAGCTGCTGGAAGCGGGCCGCGACCGAGCCCTCGGTCACGCGCATGTAGGTGTCGCCCCGGGCCGGGTCGTTGAGACTGAGGTAGGCCACGTCCGTGCCGAGCAGGGAGCGGGCGCGCTGCACGATGGCCCGCAGGACCGCGTCCACGTCCCGCAGACCGGCCAGGTCGTGGGCGGTTTCGAAGAGGGCGGACAGTTCGGCCTCCCGGCGGCGCCGCCCCTCCAGCTCCGAGCGCACCCGCAGGGCGAGCAGTTTGGCCTGTTCCAGCGCGGCGATCCGCTCGGCCGGCCGGCCCTCGGCGCGGGCGAGCAGCACCGGCTGCTCGTAGGCGTCGGCGGACGCCCCACGGGCCAGCAGCTCAAGGAACGGCGTCTCCGCGCTCCCGACTGCTCCGTCCGGGTCCCGCACGCCGCTCGCCGCTCCACCCGTACCCCTCGCGCTCCCGCCCGCTCCGTCCGGGTCCCGCACGCCGCTCGCCGCTCCGCCCGGGTCCCTCGCGCCGCTCACCGCTCCGTCCGGCGCGGCCGTCCCCGCGCGGGCGGGACGGAAGCCGCCGGGGCCGCCTGCCGAAAGCTCCCCCGGAGCGGCGGGCCCCCGGTCCGCGGCGGCGCCGTCGCCGGCCGGCGCCCCGGCGGCGGTGGCGGGGCGCTCGATGGGCTGCACGTGATCGCGGGACATGGTCACAGGATTCCCCATCGGCGGGCCGCCGCGGCAGCCCTGTGGAAAACTCGGCGGCCCCGGGCCGGGGCCGGGGCCGCGCCGGTTCAGTGCGCGGTCCAGCCGCCGTCCAGGACGAGCGAGGCGCCGGTCATGAAGGACGCCTGCGGGCCGCACAGGTACGCCACCGCCTCGGCGACCTCCTCCGGTTCGATGAGCCGCTTGACCGCGCTGTCGCGCAGCAGCACGTCGGTCAGGACCCGGTCCTCGGGCAGGCCGTGCGCCCGCGACTGGTCGGTGAGCTGTTTCTCGACCAGCGGAGTGCGGACGTAGCCCGGGTTCACGCAGTTCGATGTGACCCCGTGGGCGGCTCCCTCGAGGGCGGCGGTCTTGGACAGCCCTTCCAGGCCGTGCTTGGCGGCCACGTAGGCCGCCTTGTAGGGCGAGGCGCGCAGTCCGTGGACGGAGGACACGTTGACGATGCGGCCCCAGCCCTGCCCGTACATGTGGGGCAGCGCCCCGCGGATCAGCCGGAACGGCGCCTCCAGCATCACGGTGAGGACCGTGTGGAAGACGTCGGGAGGGAAGTCCTCCAGCGGTCGCACCAGTTGCAGCCCGGCGTTGTTGACGAGGACGTCGGTGCCGGCGGCGACGAACTCGGCGGCGTCGAGGTCGGTCAGATCGAGGACGTGCGGCTCGACGGTGCCCGCCAGATCCCCGGCGTGCCCGGCGAGCTCCGCCAGGCCGGCGGCGTCCCGGTCGACCGCTCTCACCCTGGCCCCGGCGGCCGCCAGCCGCAGTGCGCAGGCACGGCCGATACCGCCGGCGGCGCCGGTGACGAGTGCGGTGCGGCCGCCGAGGTCGAGGGCGGCGGCCTGGGGTCCCGGGAGGGCGCTGGGCGAGGTCATGGCACGACCCTAGGCAGCCTTCACACCCCGCCCCATGTGGTCACGCCCTACAGTTCAGCTGGAATCGGTGGCATCGAACCACGTGGGCCCGTCCGACATGGCCTGCTTGATCCGGAACAGCGCGAACTCGTGGAGGTCCGGCAGCGCGTCCACCGCGAACCAGCCCACCTCGAGCGACTCGTCGTCGTTGACCCGGGCCTCGCCCTCCAGGGCCCGGCAGCGGAAGGTGATGTCCATGTACTGGCAGACGTCGCCGTTGTCGTACGTCACCGGGCTCAGTGCCTGGACCAGCACGACCCGCTCGACCGCGCACCGGACCGCGGTCTCCTCGTACACCTCGCGCACGGCGCAGGCGGCGGGCTGCTCCCCCGGTTCCGGGATGCCGCCGATCACCGACCACCGGCGGGTGTCGGACCTGCGGTTCAGCAGCACCCTGCCCTGGTCGTCGAAGACGAGGGCGGTGACGCCGGGGAGCCACAGCAACTGGTGCCCCGCCGAGGCGCGGAGCTCGCGGATGAAATCGGGAGTAGCCATGGGCCCGACCCTAAGGGGCCTCGTCGGCCACCTCGCGTACCGGCAAGGGGCGTGCGACGGGCGTACGGCTACACCTGACCGGCGCGCCTCCCGCGCACGCCCGCGGCGATCGCCCCGCCGAGCCCGCCCGCGCCCACCAGGACGAGGGCGATCTCCGGGAGGACGCCCAGCTCGGTGGCGGGCGTCGTCGAGGAGCGCAGGGGCACCTCCTGCACCAGGGACCCGGCGACGAACATGCCGGTCTTCTGCGTGACCCGCCCGTCGGGCAGGATGATCGCGCTGACGCCGCTGGTCACCGGCACGGTGACGGTCCGGCTGTGCTCGACCGCGCGGACGCGGGACATGGCGAGCTGCTGGTAGGTCATCTCGCTGCGGTCGAACGTCGCGTTGTTGCTGGGCACGGAGATCATCTGGGCGCCGTCGGTGACCTCGGAGCGCACGGCCCAGTCGAAGGCGGCCTCGTAGCAGGTGACCAGGCCGACCCGGGTGCCGTCCATGGTGAACACCCCGGGCTCCTCGCCCCGGCTGAAGTCCTGGCGGACCATCGAGGTCCACTCGCCGTTGATCGCGCCGATGAGCGAGCGCAGCGGGAGGTACTCGCCGAACGGCTGGATCTGCCGCTTGTCGTAGGTGTCGACGGGTCCCTTGGCCGGGTCCCAGAGGATCTGCTCGTTGTAGAGCTTCCCGTCGCGCTCCACGACGCCGCCGACCGAGACGGGCACGCCGATCGCCCGGACCGCCGCGTCGATCACGGCGCGCGCGTCGGCATTGGCGAAGGGGTCGATGTCGGAGGAGTTCTCCGGCCACAGCACGAAGTCGGGCCGCGCCACCTTCCCGGCCTCGACCGCGGCGGCCAGCCGCTCCGTCTCGCGCGCGTGGTGGTCGAGCACGGCCCGTCGCTGGGCGTTGAAGTCGAGGCCCGCGCGCGGCACGTTGCCCTGGACGACGGCCACGGTCGCGGTGCCGTCCTCGGCCTCGTCGGTGACCAGTGACCGCGCGGCCAGGGCCCCCGCCACCGGAACGGCCACGCTCAGCAGGGCCACGGCCGCCGCGCCCCGGCGCACCGCCCGGGTCCGGCGCGCCCGCAGTGCCAGGCGTACGACGTCGTACAGGCCGAAGCCGCACAGGACGACCGCGAACCCCAGCAGCGGGGTGCCGCCCACCGCCGCGAGCGGCAGGAACACCCCGTCGGCCTGGCCGAAGGCGATCTTTCCCCAGGGGAAGCCCTCGAAGGGCACGCGCGCGCGGGCGGCTTCCCCGGCGGTCCACAGGGCCGCCGCCCACACCGGCGCGGCCGGCAGGCGCGACACCGCTGCCACCCCCGCGCCGACCAGCGCGACGAAGACCGCCTCGACGGCCGCCAGGGCGAGCCAGGGGCCGGGGCCGACCTCGACACCGGTCCACACCAGCAGCGGCAGCAGGAATCCGAGCCCGAAGAGATAGCCGAGACCGAGCCCCGCCTTCCAGCCGCGCCCGCGCAGCACCCACCCGAACACGGCGAAGGCCGGCACGGCCAGCCACCACAGGGTGCGGGGCGGAAAGCTGAGGTAGAGCAGCGCCCCGGAGAGCGCGGCCGCGACGGCGGGGAGCAGGCGCGCGAGCCGCGAGCCGCGCGGCACGCGCGCGGTCCGCGACCGCAGCCGGTCCGGCTCGCCGACGGAGGTTGCGGTGACGGTCACTCCCGGAGTGTACGGCGGGTGCCGGTGCGGCCGACAAACGCCGGTCCCCCGCACCTCGCCCCCGGCCGGGCGGCGACGGGCGCCGGACGGCGTCCTGCGCGCGGCCGGGCGAGGCGGGCGGCGCGGAAGGACTCAGTGGGCGGGGCCGGACGCCTTCGGGCGCAGCCGCTCCTTGATGACGCGGACGGCCGCCTCCGCGTCGTCCACGGTCACCGTGAACGTGTGGCCGTCCCACAGGCGCAGCACGACGCCCTCGCCGCGCCGGACGACGACGGCGGTGCCCTTCTCGGGACGCCAGCGGTAGCCCCAGCCGCCCCAGTGGCGCGGGGTGACGTGCGGCGCGAACTCCGCGCCGGCCACATGGGAGAGGGGGATGCGCCGCCGGGGCACGCCGATGTGCCCGCAGCGCACTTCCAGGCACTCCTCGTCGACCCGGAGGGCCACGTGGACGAAGGCCAGCGTGCCGAAGAGGACCAGCAGACCCGCCGCGATGCAGCCGACGACGGCCATCACGAGGGGGGCGATCCCGGACTCCCACGCCGAGTCCACGGCCAGCGCGATCCCCAGGGCCAGGCACGCCGCTCCGATGAGCGCCAGCAGCCACTGCACCCGGTTCGTGGCCCGCCCGGTCCAGACGTCGGGTGACGGGGCGTGCTCGCCGTGGCGGTGGTCCCTCATGGATACGAGGTTACTCAGGTTTCGCTGCGCGGGTACGTCGTCGCGAAGAGTGACTGGGCCGGCCGGACGCACGCCCGCGCGGGGCGACCGGACGCACACCCACGCGGGGCAACCGGCCGTTCACCGGGCGGGGGCGACGGCCTCCAGCAGCCGGCCTTCCTCGTAGGCCAGGGCGGCGGCGGGCAGCGGGCCCGGCCGCCCGCTGAGCAGCACGGTCAGGGTGCCGTCGGCCGGGGCGCCGGGCTCGGGCCGGGCACCGATCCGGCGCAGCGCCTGGGCGGCGACGGCCCCGGCGGAGCCGTGCAGCACGAGGGGCGGGGAGCCGGGGCGCTGCACGGCGGCCCGGATGCGCTCGGCGACGAGCTCGTAGTGGGTGCAGCCGAGGACGACGGTCGTCACCCCGTCCGGGGTCCGGGCCGCGGCCGCCGCGACGGCGGCGTCGATCGCCGTCTCGTCCGCGCGTTCGACGGCGTCGGCGAGTCCGGGGCAGGGCACCTCGGCGACCGGGACGCCGTCGGCGAAGTCGCGGATGAGCCCGCGCTGGTAGGGGCTGCCGGTGGTCGCGGGCGTCGCCCAGATCGCGAGGGGGCCGCCGCCGGCCGCGGCGGGCTTGATCGCGGGAACGGTGCCGATGACCGGGATCCCGGGCTCCAGCCGGGCGCGCAGCGCCGGCAGCGCGTGCACGGTCGCCGTGTTGCAGCCGACGATCAGGGCGTCCGGCCGGTGGGCGGCGGCGGCCTCGGCGACGGCCAGGGCGCGTTCCGTCAGGTCCTCGGGGGTCCGCGGGCCCCAGGGCATCCCGTCCGGGTCCAGGGAGAGCACGAGATCGGCGTCGGGCCGCAGACGCCGCACCGCGGCGGTGGCCGCCAGCAGCCCGATTCCGGAGTCCATGAGCGCGATCTTCACCCGGCCACGATAGACGATGGGCCCCGCCCGGCCCCTCCCCTGGGGCAGACTGCGCACGTGAGCGCCGTTGCGTGGACCGCTGCCGTATCACTCGCCGCCTGGGTGTGGCTGCTGCTCGGCCAGGGCTTCTTCTGGCGCACGGACGTCAGGCTGCCGCCGCGCCGGGAGCCCGCGGTGTGGCCGGCGGTGTGTGTGGTGGTGCCGGCCCGCGACGAGGCCGCGGTGCTGCCGGCGAGTCTGCCGTCGCTGCTCGCGCAGGACTATCCGGGGCGGGCGGAGGTCTTCCTGATCGACGACGGCAGCTCGGACGGCACCGCGGAACTCGCCCGCGCGCTGGCCCGGCGCCACGGCGGACTGCCGCTCACGGTGGACTCGCCCGGCGGTGAGCCGCCCGCGGGCTGGACCGGCAAGCTGTGGGCGGTCCGGCACGGCATCGCGCTGGCACGCGTGCGTGCCCCCGAGTACCTGCTCCTGACGGACGCCGACATCGCCCACGCCCCGGACAGCCTGCGGCATCTGGTGGCGGCGGCCCGCACCGGCGGCTACGACCTGGTCTCCCAGATGGCCCGGCTGCGGGTGCGCAGCCCGTGGGAGCGGCTCGTCGTGCCGGCCTTCGTCTACTTCTTCGCGCAGTTGTATCCGTTCCGCCGGGTGGGCCGCAGGGGCGCGCGGACGGCCGCCGCGGCGGGCGGCTGCGTGCTGCTGCGGGCCGGGGCCGCCGACCGGGCGCGCGTGCCGGAGGCGATCCGGCACGCGGTCATCGACGACGTGGCGCTCGCGCGGGCCGTCAAGGACGGCGGGGGGCACATCTGGCTGGGGCTGGCCGACCGGGTCGACAGCGTGCGTCCGTATCCGCGCCTGCCCGACCTGTGGCGGATGGTGTCGCGCAGCGCCTACGCCCAGTTGCGCCACCACCCGCTCGTGCTGGCCGGCACGGTCGCCGGGCTGGCGCTGGTGTATCTGGTGCCGCCGGCGGCCGTCGTCGCGGGCGCGGCCGGCGGCGACCCGGCGGCGGCGGTCCTCGGCGGCCTGGCGTGGCTGGTCATGACGGGAACGTACCTGCCGATGCTGCGGTACTACCGGCAGCCGCGGTGGCTCGCTCCCCTGCTGCCGTTCACCGCGTCGCTGTATCTGCTGATGACCGTCGACTCCGCCGTGCGGCACCACCGCGGCCGGGGCGCGGCCTGGAAGGGCCGTACGTACACGCGTCCGGACGCCGTGGCGGACGAGGGCTGAGCACCGCGCGCCGCACCCGGCTCCGCCTCCCCCGCGGCGCCCGTGCGCAGGCCGCCGGGAGGGGCCCTCGGGGGGCCTTCGGCAACCCACCCGAAACAGGGCCATTACCGGAAGATCGCCTGCCGGGTCGCCCGCTTTTGTTCGGGTTCGCTCTTATTGGTGATCCCCCGTCACGGCGGGCGCGGAAAACAACCCTCTTATCGGTCTCCCCAACCAGCACATCGTGGGCTTAACTTATGTGCCATGACCTCCCCCCGCTCCACCTATGGCGGCGGCTACTACTCCGCCTCCTTCCGGGACACCCCTATCTACGACTCGCTCGTGGCCGAGCGGGGCACCCCGCAGATCGCCCCGATCCGGGTCCCGGCCGCGTACGACGCGCCGGGCAGCCAGTTGCCCGCGCTCCCGTCGGCGATGCCCGCCCTCCCGGCGCCTCCGCCCCAGCCCGTCCACGGCTATCCGCAGCAGGCGCCGCAGCACGCTCCGCTGCAGCAGGCGCCCGCCCCGTACATCCCCCAGCAGGCCACCGCGCCGCGCGGCTATCCCGGCCCGCAGCCGCCGCGCCCGGCGGCGCCTGCCCCCGCGGGGTACGACGCGATGCGTCCCGCCGCTCCGCGGCCGGCGCCCGCGCCGTACCAGGACCCTTACCACAACCAGCAGTACCGCGGGTACTGAGCCACCCGGGCTGTCGGTGCCTCCTGGCAGGATGGCCCCATGGGGAACGCGCGACTGCAGTCGATTCACGTCCATCCGGTCAAGGCGTTCCGGGGCCTGGCGTCCCGGGAGGCCGTCGTGGAGCCCTGGGGGCTGGCCGGAGACCGCCGCTGGGTGCTGATCGACGACGGGGGAAAGGTCGTCACCCAGCGGCAGCAGCCGCGCCTCGCTCTGGCCGCCGCCGGGCTCCTGCCCGGCGGCGTCCGGCTGTCCGCGCCCGGGATGGAACCGCTGACGGTGCCGGTGCCGCCCGCGGGGAGCACCGTCACGGTGGAGATCTTCGGTGACAAGGTCGAGGCCGTCCCGGCCGGGGACGCGGCCGCGCACGCCTGGTGCAGCACCTACCTCGGCGCGGACGTACGGCTGGTGTACATGGACGCCCCCGCCACGCGCCGGCCCGTCGACCCGCGGTACGCGCGGCCGGGCGAGACCGTCTCCTTCGCCGACGGCTATCCGCTGCTGCTCACGACGACGGCCTCCCTCGACGCCCTCAACTCCCTGATAGCCGAGGGCGACCACGCCGCCGAGGGACCGCTGCCCATGAACCGCTTCCGGCCCAATCTGGTGGTGTCGGGCACCGCCGCCTGGGCCGAGGACGGCTGGACGCGCGTCACCGTCGGCGAGGTCGCCTTCCGTGTCGCCAAGCCGTGCGGACGGTGCGTGGTGACCACCACCGACCAGGGCAGTGCCGGGCGCGGCCGGGAGCCTCTGCACACCCTGGGACGTCACCGGCTCATCGGCGGCAAGCTCGTCTTCGGGCAGAACCTGGTGCCCCTCCACCGCGGCACGGTCCGCGTCGGCGACCCGGTCGAGGTCGCGGGGTGACACAGCCCCGCTCGCGACCCGGTCGCGGGAAACCCGGCCGGGGGCCCGCGCGTCGGTGTCCTGTGCGAGATTCCTGAGAGGTCCCGCCGCGCGAGGGCGCCGGACCGGCCGGTGAGGTGGCTCCCCCGTGGAGGGCGCCGCTCGTGAACGGCCGAGCCGAGGGGATCACGCGGCGGGAGGGGGCGCGGAGGGTGCGAGCGATCAGCGGACTGTGGCGCTGGCGGCGCAACCCGCTGTGCCGCGCGACCGACCTCGCCGAGGCATGGGTGACCCTCGCCGCCCTGCTGCTGACCCTGCTGGTGGCGCCCGTGGCCGGTGTGCTCGCCGGCGGGGCCGCCCAGGACGCCCAGCAGCGGTTCGTCCGGGAGCAGCGCGCCGCCCGGCACCCGGTGATGGCCACCGTCGTACGGGAGGTGGAGCGTGCCGCCGTCGACCTGGACCCGGAGACCGGCGCGGCCCAGGAGCTGCGCACCCGTGTCCTGGCCGGCTGGACCGCACCGGACGGCACCGAGCGCCGGGCGGCGGTGGCGACGAGCCTGCGGGCCCCGCGGGCCGGCGACCGGTTCCGGATATGGACGGACGGCCAGGGCCGGATGGCTGCTCCCCCGCCGGACCCCGCCACCGTGGCCACCCACGCCGTCCTCGCCGGGTTCGGTGCCGCGCTGGTGGCGGCCGGGTGTGTCGAGGCCGCCCGGCGGCTGGCCGTCTGGCGCATGGCCCGCCGCCGGTACGCACGCCTGGACCGCGCCTGGGACCGGACGGGCCCGGACTGGGGCCGCACCGGCACCGGCAGTTGACGGCTGCCGACTCCGGTCCGACCGCCGTTCGCGCGCACGCTACGGTGGACCGGCCGAACCGGTTTCGGCAACGACCCGCGCGGACGGCAGCCACAGGGGTGCGCCGGGTCCGGGAGCGTGAGCGCCTGACGGCCCGCGGGGCCGGGCACGGTCGCGGTCCCGGCCGGGCCGCCCCGACGGCGCACGAGCCATCAGTACGACGAGGTGGGGGCAGAGCAACGCCATGGCACAGGGCACGGTCCAGGTGACGCACACCGGCACGTCGCGGTGGCGGCGCCGCACGGGTGAGTACGCATCGCTCGCCGCCGCCCTGGAGGCCGCGGCCGACGGTGACGTCCTCACCGTCGCTCCCGGGACCTACCGGGAGAACCTCGTCGTCCAGCGGGCGGTCACCCTGCGCGCTCCCGAGACGGGCCACGGATCGGTGCGGATCGCGCCGGTGGACGGGGTGCCGCTGACCGTGCGCGCCTCGGCGGTGGTGCGGGACCTGCACGTGGAGGGCCAGGACGCGGCGGCACCCGCCGTGCTGATCGAGGAGGGCACGCCGGAGCTGTCCGGTGTGCGGGTCGTCACGCGCTCGGCGGCCGGGATCGAGGTGCGCGGCGGCGCCCGGCCGTCGGTGCGGCACTGCACGGTCGACAATCCGGCGGGCGTCGGTGTCGCCGTCCTCGACGGCGGGGGCGGCGTCTTCGAGGAGTGCGAGGTCGTCGCGGCGGGCCAGGCGGGTGTCGCGGTGCGCACCGGCGGGCACCCCCGGCTGGAGCGGTGCCGCGTCCACCACGCCGCGGGTTCGGGGCTGACGGTGACGGGCGAGACCTCCGCCCTGGAGGCGGTGGGCTGCGAGATCTACGAGGTGCGGGGCAGCGGCGTGCAGGTCGCCGGCCGCGCCACCGCGCATCTGACCGACTGCGATGTGCACCGCACCACCGCCGACGGTGTCACGCTCGACACCGACGCCGTGCTCACGCTCGCCGACTGCCGTATCCACGACATCCCGGAGAACGCGGTCGACCTGCGCTCCCGCTCGGTCCTGACGCTCACCCGCACCAGCGTGCGGCAGTTCGGGCGCAACGGCCTGTCGGTGTGGGACCCGGGCACGCGGGTGGACGCCAACCAGTGCGAGATCTTCGACAGCACCGGCGACTACCCGGCGGTGTGGGTGAGCGACGGCGCCACGGCGGTCCTGGACTCCTGCCGGGTGCACGACGTGCCGGACGCCCTGTTCGTCCTGGACCGCGGCTCCCGCGCGGACGTCGTCGACAGCGACCTGTTCCAGGTCCGCAACACGGCCGTGTCCGTGAGCGACGGTGCCACCGCGCAGCTCGACGACTGCCGGATCCGCGACGCGGCGACGGGGGCCTGGTTCCGGGACCACGGCAGCGGCGGCACGCTCGCCAACTGCACCGTGGACGGCACCCAGACCGGCGTGATCGTCACCAAGGGGGCCGACCCCACCGTCGAGCGCTGCACGGTCGACTCCCCCTCGGAGGCCGGTTTCTACGTCTCCGCGGGAGGGCGCGGCAGCTTCCTCAACTGCCGGGTGACCGGCAGCGGCGGATACGGGTTCCACGTGATCGACGGCTGCCGTACGACGCTGCGGCGGTGCCGCACGGAGCGGTGCGCGCGCGGCGGGTACGAGTTCGCGGACGGCGGCCCCGGCGCGGGCGGGGAGGCGGGCCCCGTCGTCGAGGACTGCACCAGCGACGAGAGCGGCGGCCTGCGGACGCACACGGCCCGCGAGACGGCGGTGCAGACGGTGCCCCGGCCGCCCGCCGGACCGCCCGGCCTGCTGGGCCCGCCGGGCGGGCCGGGCGCGCCCGAGCCGGAGCCGCCGGCCGCTCCCGCGCCGCCCGGGCGGCCGGTGCGGACGTCGAAGGACGTGCTCGGTGAACTGGACGCGCTGGTGGGCCTGGAGAGCGTCAAGCGCGAGGTGCGGGCCCTGATCGACATGATCGAGGTGGGCCGGCGCCGGCAGCGGGCCGGTCTGAAGGCGGCCTCGGTCAAGCGCCACCTGGTCTTCACCGGCTCCCCGGGCACCGGCAAGACCACGGTCGCCCGGCTGTACGGCGAGATCCTGGCCTCGCTCGGCGTCCTGGAGAAGGGCCATCTCGTCGAGGTGTCCCGCGTCGACCTGGTCGGCGAGCACATCGGGTCCACGGCGATCCGCACCCAGGAGGCGTTCGAGCGGGCGCGCGGCGGCGTCCTGTTCATCGACGAGGCGTACGCGCTGTCCCCGCAGGACGCCGGGCGGGACTTCGGCAAGGAGGCCATCGACACGCTGGTGAAGCTGATGGAGGACCACCGGGACGCCGTCGTGGTGATCGTCGCGGGCTACACGGCGGAGATGGAGCGGTTCCTGTCCGTCAACCCGGGTGTGGCCTCCCGCTTCTCACGGACCATCACCTTCGGCGACTACGGCCCCGAGGAGCTGTTGCGGATCGTGGAGCAGCAGGCGGTGGAGCACGAGTACCGGCTGGCGTCCGGCGCGGCCGAGGCGCTGCTGCGGTACTTCGCGGCGCTCCCCAAGGGGCCGGCGTTCGGCAACGGCCGCACCGCCCGGCAGACCTTCGAGGCGATGGTGGAGCGGCATGCGGGCCGGGTCGCCCGGCTGGCGGATCCCAGCACGGACGACCTGACCCTCCTCTACGCCGAGGACCTGCCCGAACAGCTCTGAGGACCGCCGTCCGCGCCGGGGACGGGCTCCGGCCCGGTGCGGCGCGGCGCCGGCACCTCCGGGCGCAGCCGCGCCAGCAGCCGCTGCCGCTCCTCGGCGAAGGCCGGGTCCGCCTGGTAGTCGGAGTGGCCGAGGATGGGGCCGGGCAGCGGATGGGCCTCGGTGCGGCCGTAGGCCAGGGGGTCCTTCAGGGGCTCCCGGTCCACCGCGGGGCCGCGGTCGCCGGGCAGCCCCACCGGGCCGCCGATGGGGTCGGTGAGCCGGTACAGGTTGCGCCAGCAGTCGACGTCCTGGTGCAGGGAGCCGAGCGCGTCGGGGCCGAAGTGGGCGGGGAACCAGCGGCCGTACAGACGCTCCAGCGGGGAGCCGTAGGTCAGGAGGGCGACCCGCTTGCGCTCGGCGGTGGCGAGCTGCCAGGCAGCCGCGGCGGCGAGGACGCTGCCCTGGGAGTGCCCGGAGATGACCAGGCGTCCGCCGTGCGCCCGCGTCCAGGTCGCCATGCGCCAGGTCAGGTCGGGCACCGCGCGCTCGGCGTAGCAGGGCGGTGCGAAGGGGTGGGCGGCGCGCGGCCAGAAGGTGCCCACGTCCCACAGGATGCCGATGGTGCGCCGGGCGGAGGCGTCCTTGTAGGCGCGGCGGCCGCAGGTGACGAGCAGGACGAAGCCGAGCCCGATCAGCCACGAGCCCAGGGCCTGGGCCGTCTCGGCGGCGCCGCGGACGAACGCCGGTGCGCCGGTGGCGGCGCCGGCGGGCGTCCGGCCGGTCGCCAGGGCGCCGGCCAGCGCGCCGAGGCCCAGCACCAGGGTGGTGGCGGCGACGACGGCGATGATGCGGGGCCCCCGGTCGGTGAGGGCGGCCATCGCCCGGGCGCGGGCGATGCGCCGGGTCCGCTCGGTGTCGCCGGGCTCGCCGGGGTAGTCGCGCGCCACGGCGGCCCGTTCGGCGCGGGCCAGCCGCCAGGCGCGGTGGGCGAGCCAGGCGAACAGCGCCAGGAGCACCGCCAGCAGCGGCGGGATCACGGACGCCTGCCAGGTGAGCAGGACCGGCGGCCCGTCGATGGCCGCGCCGGTGCCGTCGAGCCAGTCCGACACCCGCTGGGCGACACCGCCGGACATCACCCCGCCGAGCGCGCAGGCCAGCATGGCCACGGCGGGTCCGCCCAGGCCCCGCATGGCGGCGCGGCGGTCGGGGCGGGTGCGGTGGAGCAGGTGGGCGACCACGCCGAGGGCGATCACGAGCAGGCCCTGTACGAGGGTGACGCCGCCGAAGGCCGTGACGCCGGGCAGTCGTCCGTCCGACACCCACCCCGGGCGCTCCCACCCGGCGTACAGCAGGGCGAGGGCCAGCAGGGCGAGCGCGGCGAGCGGCAGCCACCGTACGAGCCGCACGTCGAGGTCCCGGTCCAGGCGCCGCTCGCTGCGGCCCCGCCGGCACACCGCCCCGACCACGGCGGCGGCGCAGACGGCGACGGCCGCGGTCAGCAGCCATCCCAGGGCGTCGAGCGGCGCGGGCCCGCCGGGTCCGCGGTCGAAGCGCGCGGCGGGGGCCGCGACCGCGGCGGTGACCGTCAGGAGGGCCGCGGCGGTGTGGGCCGCGCGCAGCCGGGCCACCAGCCGGCGCCCGTACCAGAATCCGGGCCGGCTCAGCGCGTTGCGGCCGGGGTCGTCGCCGGGCTCGGCGGCGCGGTCGAGCGGCTGCTGGGACTCGTACGCGCTCCAGGTGCGCAGTGACAGGAACCACAGCAGGCCGGTGAGGGCGGCGGGCACCGCGGCGGCGAGGGCGAGCCGGCGGCCGGGCCGGCTCCACCAGCCGCCCTCGGAGACGGCGGGCGACAGGAAGCCGAGCCAGGAGTGCCGTTCGGCGCACGCGCGCGTGCCCGCGCACTGCCAGGCCGCCAGGTCCAGGGCGACTTCGCAGGCCGCCGCGACCAGCAGCACCGTCAGGGTCAGGCCGGCGAGCCGGACCAGCAGGCCGTAGAGGCGGAGCAGGCCGATCCGGCCGTGCGCGGGGGGCCGCATCCAGTGGGCGAGGTTGACCACCATGAAGGGCAGGAGCAGCAGCCACAGGGCGCGGGTGCCGTTGCCGGAGGTGAGGTTGCACCACACGTATGCCTCGGGCACCGGCCGTCCCTGGTAGTCCTCCGGCCGGGACTCGGCGTCGGCGTCCTCGGCCCGCCGGAAGACGGCGGCGACGTCGTCGCCGGTGACGCGCACGGTCCGCGGATCGTCCAGCATGGCGTCGGGTGTGGTGCCGCCGACTCCGTGGACCAGGAGTTCCAGTGCCGTTCCGGTCGGCGTGCGCGGTGGGGCGGAGCCGTCCTGCCCGCCCGCCGCGGCCTGTTCCTGTGCTCGTTCCACCGTGTGGTCCCCCGTGACGTGCCGTCGGCTGTGTCCGTGCGGGCACAGGATCTCCGTTCGGCGGGCGGTGTACACCCCCTGTCACGGAATTTCCCCGATCCGTGGCAGGAGCGACGCACGGGTGAGACCTGGGTGACCGGTGAGCGTCGGGAAGGGGGTGGCGCGCCCGCCGAGCGGACGTGCGAGGATGGGGCGCCGCGCACCGGAGCCGGGAGAATGTCCTCGTGGGGGCAGGTTCGCCGGGCGGGCCGGGCGGGTTTGAGGCGACTTGAGGCGAAAGGACCGGGAGCGTACGTGAGCGAGAATCAGAACCTCCTCGCGGAGCAGCGGCGCGCCCTGATCCTGGACGAGGTCCGCCGCCGGGGCGGTGTCCGGGTCAACGAGCTGACCCGGCGGCTCGGCGTGTCGGACATGACGGTCCGCCGCGACCTGGACGCGCTGGCCCGGCAGGGTGTGCTGGAGAAGGTGCACGGGGGCGCGGTCCCGGTGGTCGAGGCGAGCACCCACGAACCGGGGTTCGAAGCCAAGTCGGGTCTGGAGCAGACCGCCAAGGAGGACATCGCGCGGGCCGCGGCCGAGCTGGTCGCGCCGGGTGCGGCGATCGCACTGTCGGGCGGGACGACGACCTACGCCCTGGCGCACCGGCTGCTCGACGTGCCGGACCTGACGGTGGTCACCAACTCGGTGCGGGTGGCCGACGTCTTCCACGCGGCGCAGCGCACCTCGGGCGCGCGGCCGGGCGCGGCCACCGTGGTGCTGACCGGCGGGGTGCGCACGCCGTCCGACTCGCTGGTGGGGCCGGTGGCCGACCAGGCGATCGCGGCGCTCCACTTCGACGTGCTGTTCCTCGGGGTGCACGGGATATCGGTGGAGGCGGGGCTGTCGACGCCGAACCTGGCGGAGGCGGAGACCAACCGCCGGCTGGTGCGGTCGGCCCGCCGGGTGGTGGTGGTCGCCGACCACACCAAGTGGGGTGTGGTGGGCCTGAGTTCCTTCGCGAAGCTGGAGCAGGTCGACACCCTGGTGACCGACGCGGGACTGCCGGCCGAGGCGCGCGCGGAGATGGCGGAGCATCTGCGGGTGGTGGTCGCCGGGGAGCCGGGCGAGGACCTCGGGGACGGCGACGGCGGGGACGAGGGCCGCGAGCCCGCCTGAGGGGCGCCGTCTGTCACCGCCCCTCGCCGCCGTGACGCGTCAGCGGGGCCAGACGCCGGTCTCCAGCAGCGACTCGATCGCCGCCGCGTACGGCGCGATGTCCAGGCCCTGCTCGGCCAGCCACCGGTCGGAGTAGTACTTGTCGAGGTACCGGTCCCCCGGGTCGCACAGCAGCGTGACCACACTGCCCCGGCGGCCCTCGGCCACCATCTCGGCGACGATCTTCAGGGCGCTCCACAGGCCGGTGCCGGTCGAGCCGCCCGCCTTGCGGCCGATGGCCCGCTCCAGGGCCCGTACCGCCGCCACGCTCGCCGCGTCCGGCACCTTCATCATCCGGTCGATCGCTCCGGGTACGAAGCTCGGCTCCATCCGCGGCCGCCCGATGCCCTCGATGCGGGACCCGCAGTCGCAGGTGACGCCGGGATCGCCGGTCGTCCAGCCGTCGAAGAAGCAGGAGTTCTCCGGGTCCGCGACGCAGATGCGGGTGTCGTACTGCATGTAGTGGACGTAGCGGGCCAGGGTCGCGGAGGTGCCGCCGGTGCCGGCCGTGGCGACGATCCAGGCCGGAACCGGGAACCGCTCCAGTTCCAACTGGCGGAAGATCGACTCCGCGATGTTGTTGTTGCCCCGCCAGTCGGTGGCGCGTTCGGCGTAGGTGAACTGGTCCATGTAGTGGCCGCCGGTCTCGGCCGCGAGGCGGGCGGACTCCTCGTACATCCTGCGGGAGTCGTCGACGAAGTGGCACCGCCCGCCGTGGAACTCGATGAGGCGGATCTTCTCGGTGCTCGTCGTGCGCGGCATGACGGCGATGAAGGGCACGCCGATCAGCTTCGCGAAGTACGCCTCGGAGACGGCCGTCGAGCCGCTGGACGCCTCGATGACCGGCCGGTCCGGCCGGATCCAGCCGTTGCACAGGCCGTAGAGGAAGAGCGAGCGGGCGAGCCGGTGCTTGAGGCTGCCGGTGGGGTGGGTCGACTCGTCCTTCAGGTACAGGTCGATGCCCCACGGCTCGGGCAGCGGGAAGCGGAGCAGGTGGGTGTCGGCCGAGCGGTTGGCGTCGGCCTGGACCTTGCGGACGGCTTCCTTCAGCCACCCGCGGTAGGCGGCGTCGCTGCGGTCGACGTCCAGGGTGTCCCCGGTACGGGGCTGTTCGGTGGTGCTCACGACGGGCCTCCTCACGCTGCGCGCCGACGGCGCGTCGCGCGGCCGGTACATCGATCATAGGCGCCCGGCGCACGCTTCTCACCTGCATAAACACACCTTTGGGCCACCCAAAGAGGCCCCTGGGGAGGGCGCATCGGGCCCAGGGGGCGCATGCGGGCGCGCGCCGCGCGCGTGTGCTCCCACGTGCTGTCCGAGGGGGCACACATGTACTGGTGCTCGAGGCGCCGTGCGGGCAGACTTCACCCGGCGGGCCAGGATCGGGGGCCCCGCGCGGGGCAGCGGCACATCCGGTCACGACACGAGGCGGTACCGGGGCCCGCAGGAAGCCCGGACCTGATACACCGACGCGTGCGAGGGGGTGACGGCATGGCGGAGCCGGAGTTCACGGCCTCGGGGGTGCGGATAGAGCAGCGGCTGCGTTCGCTCACCCGGGCCGGGCAGGTCCGGATCAGCGACGGCAGGCTGGAGCTGCTCACCAGTTACGGCCGGGTGATCGACAGCGCTCCGGTACAGGCGGTGCGTGCCTCCAGGCCCTGGTTCGCGGCGGCGGACCGGGCCCTGGCGGAGCTGGGCGGCAAGCGGTACGTGCTGACCCTCGGGGAGAGCGATCCCGCTCCGGGCGAGCCGGGGCCGCCCTCGGCGCGCCGCTTCATCGAGGCCGTGCACCGCGCGGCGGGGCGCGGTGGCTGAGATGTCCGTGAGTTGCGGCCCCGTACCCCGTGCGTCACTCTGGTCTCACGTCACTCTGGGTTTACCGGCGATAACGCTGCGAACCAGCCCGCCGGCCATGACAGCGGACGCAGTCGCGCCGCTGGATCGTTCTCCGTGTTCTTCCGGACCTCACGTCGGGGAGTCGCAGCCGTGATCAGTCACCCAAGCAGGCACTGCACGGTGGAGCTCCAAGCCCTGCCGTCGCGGATCGGCCAGGTCCGCAGAATCGTATCTGCGCAATTGCGCTACTGGCATCTGGACTCCCTGATCGACCGGGCGGCGCTCGGCGTGACGGAGTTGCTGACCAACGTCCATCTGCACGCCCGGCCCGACAAGACGTGCACCGTGGAGCTCGAGCTGCTGCTCGACCGGCTCACGGTCTCGGTGCGCGACCACGATCCGCGCCTGCCCGTGGTGGACGACGCCGACCCGCTGGCGACGTGCGGGCGCGGTCTGGCGATGGTGGCCGCGATGAGCGAGAGCTGGGGCGCCCGGCCGGACGGAGAGTCCGGCAAGGTCGTCTGGTTCACGCTGCCCACGGCCGCCTGTGCGCCGCGGGCCACCGCGCGCCCGCCGCTGCGGGCGGTCGCGGAGGTGTCCGCCCACCCCTTCCCCGAGGTCGAGCCGGTCGGCCTCGCCCGGCCCCAACCCGCTCCCGCCCGGTCCGCCGTCGCCGGCTGATGACCGGGCGGTGACCCGGCCCCGACCCGGCGCGGCCACCGGTCGCGCCGGCCCTGGCCCGCCCGGGCGGGGCACGCACCGGGCGGGGCGGGGGCCGGCGCCGGGACCCGAGGCCCGGCGGGAACGCAGTCCCGAGCCGTGACAGCACCGGTCTCTCCCGTACAGGCGCCGCCACCTGGACGCCTCGACTTCTGTAACTACTGGTATGTACAGTAGGGGCATGAGCACCTCGGAGCGACTGATCGAGTCCACCCGTGAGCTGCTGTGGGAGCGCGGTTACGTGGGCACCAGCCCGAAGGCGATCCTGGAGCGGGCGGGCGCCGGGCAGGGCAGCATGTACCACCACTTCAAGGGCAAGCCGGACCTCGCCCTGGCCGCGATCCGGCGCACCGCCGAGGAGCTGCGGGCCGCCGCCGGGGCGGTGCTGGACGGTCCCGGAAGCCCTTACGAGCGCATCGAGGCGTATCTGCGGCGCGAGCGGGACGTGCTGCGCGGCTGCCCGGTCGGCCGGCTGACCATGGACCCGGACGTCGTGGCCAGCGACGAGCTGCGCGCTCCCGTCGACCAGACCCTCGACTGGCTGCGCGAGCGCATCGCCGGGATCGTCGAGGAGGGCAAGGAGCGGGGCGAGTTCGCGCCGTCCCTGGACGGCGAGGAGGTCGCGGCGGCCGTCGTCGCCACCGTCCAGGGCGGGTACGTCCTGGCGCGCGCCTCCGGCTCCCCCGCCGCCTTCGACGCCGGTGTGCGGGGACTGCTGTCGCTGCTCGCGCCCCGCGGCCACGACGCCGGGTGAGGCCCCGGCGACCCGGCGGGCGCGGCGGCGCAGGGCCCGGGCGCACCCCGCCCCCGGGCGGCCACCGCCCGGCGCACGCGTCCGCCACGGCCCTGTCCCGCCAGGCCCCGGTCGGTGCGGGCGGGTGCGGTGCTGCGGCGGCGCGTCGGCACCTGCCCGCGCGGGTCACCGGCAGGAATCACCCCCGGCGAGCGGGTGGGCCGCGGAGCCCTGTCCCGCGTGCCGCACGATCCGACCCGCGGCTGCCTGGACCGCCGCGACGCCCGAGGAGGCACCCGGTGCATGCGATGCAGTACGAGATCACCCTGCCCGCCGACTACGACATGGACGTCATCCGCGACCGGGTGGCCCGCCGCGGGCATCTGCTGGACGACTTCGACGGCCTCGGGCTCAAGGCGTACCTGATACGTGAGCGCGGACGGGACGGCTCGCCGGTCAATCAGTACGCGCCCTTCTACCTGTGGAACACCGTGCAGGGGATGAACTCCTTCCTGTGGGGCGGCGGTTTCCAGGGGATCAGCGAGGACTTCGGGCGGCCGCCGGCGCGGCAGTGGAGCGGTCTTGCCTACGAGGAGGGCGGCTGTGCCGCGGCGCCCGCGCGGGTGGCGGTCCGGCGGCGGGAACGGGTGCCGGACGGGATGCCCGTGGCCGAGGCCGCCGCGGACGCGGTGGCGGCGGCCGGGCGGCTGGCGGCGCGGGAGGGTGCCGTGCTCGCGGCCGCGGCCGTGGACACCGGACGCTGGGAGACGGTGCTGTTCTCCCTCTGGGCCGGTGAGGCTCCCGCGGCGGCCGGAGGCGACGTCTTCCGCGTGCTGCGCCTCTCGGCACCCGGCCGGGACCGGCTGCCGCGAGGACGTCAGTGGTGAGCGCGGTCCGTAGGGCGCTCGGCCAGGGGCCCCCGGCCCTCCGTCGGCAGGGCGCGCTCAGCCACGTGGGCGGCGCGGCGCGAGAGCGCGGCCTCCCCTCCGCGGTGCCGCTCGCGACCGCGGGCTCCGGTGGGCGGGCGCCCGGCCGCGGGACCGCCGCGGTGGCCGCCCCGGCCGCTGTGGCGGGCTCCGAAGACCTCCGGCGGGCCGGTCGGGACGGGCCGGGGCCGGTTGCCGGGCGGCTCCCTAGCCGAGCACGGCCAGCGGGTCGTCCAGCACGGGCTGCCAGGCCAGTTCGGCCGCGCCGACCAGGCTGTTGTGGTCGAGCGTGCACGGCAGGATGGGCACACCGCCGCTCTGTCCCCACAGGCTGCGGTCGGCGACGACCGCGCGCAGCCGGTCCGGGTCGGCGCCCAGGAGGGTGCGGTGCAGGCCGCCGAGGATGATCCGGTCCGGATTGAGGATGTTGACCAGGCCGGCCAGGCCCAGGCCGAGCCGGTCGATGAGGGCCTCGGTCGCCGTGCGCACGGCCGGGTCGGCGTAGTGGCCGCGGATCAGGTCGTCGGCCTGCTGCAGCAGCGACACCTCGGGCCCCGGCTCGCGTCCGGCGGCGGTCAGGAAGGCCAGCGGGTCGGCCTCCACGTCCAGGCAGCCCCGGCTGCCGCAGTAACAGGGGCGGCCCTCGGGGTTGACGGTGAGGTGGCCGACCTCCAGGGCGAGGCCGGAGCTGCCCCGGTGCAGACGCCCGTCGAGGACGAGGGCGCCGCCGACGCCCCGGTGGCCCGTGGCCACGCACAGCAGGTGGCGCGCGCCCCGGCCGGCCCCGTGCCGGTGCTCGGCGAGCGCGGCGAGGTTGACGTCGTTCGCGGTGAACACGGGACCGTCGATACCGGCGGCGCGCACCTGCTCGGCGAAGATCTCCCGTACGGGCGCGCCCGCGGGCCAGGCCAGGTGGAGCGGGTTCAGCGCCAGCCCGGCCGGTTCGGCCACCGCGGAGGGCACGGCGAGTCCGGCGCCCACACAGCGCCGTCCGGTGGCGCGCAGCAGGTCGGCGCCCGCCTCGACGACGGAGCCGAGCACCTTGGCCGGGTCGGCGTCGACGACCTCGCAGCCGGGGGCGGTGGCGACGATCCGGCCCCCGAGCCCGACCAGCGCGGCCCGGAAACCGTCGGCGTGGACCTGGGCGGCGAGCGCGACCGGCCCGTCCTCGGCGACGGCCAGCCGGTGCGAGGGGCGGCCCTGCGAACCGGCCGCCGCGCCCGGGCGGGCGTCGACCCGGATCAGGCCGAGCGCCTCCAGTTCGGCGGCTACGGCACCGGCCGTCGCCCGGGTCACGCCGAGCTCGGCGGTGAGGACGGCACGGGTGGGCGCGCGTCCGGTGTGCACCAGCTCCAGCGCGGGCCCGAGCACCCCCCGCCCCCGGTCCAGCCGGGTCCTGGTCACGCTCGCCGGGGTGCTCCCTTCCCCCGTGCCCCGGGGGTCCGCCTTGCCGCTCATGAAGGCGAGTCTCCCATGATCCGCGGCCCCGGACGCCTACCCGTCGGCCGGGAATCCGCTGACCCGGAGCGTGATGTTCAGCCGCCCGGCCAGCCGCAGCGCGGGGGGTGCCGTGCCCGCGCGCACCCGGGGGACGCCGTGGTACGCGAGCCGGGAGGGCCCCCCGAACACGAACAGGTCGCCGCTGCGCAGCTCGACGTCGGTGTAGGGCCGGGCGCGGGTCTCGGTGTTGCCGAAGCGGAACACGCAGGTGTCGCCGAGGCTCAGGGAGACCACCGGGGCGGGTGACGCCTCGTCGCCGTCGCGGTGCATGCCCATGCGGGCGTCGCCGTCGTAGAAGTTGATCAGCGCGATGTCGTAGGGCTCCGGGCCGGCCTGTGCCGCGCCGAGCGCGTCGGCCACCGCGCGGCGGCCCAGTTCGCCCAGCCAGGCGGGGAAGGGCTTCACCGGGGAGCCGTCGCCGTCGACGGCGGTGCGGGCGTAACCGTACGGATACCAGTGGCGGCCGAGGCACACCTGCCGGGCGGTCATCGTGCCGCCGCCGGGGGTGCGGACCGTGCGCAGTCCGGCCGGCGGGCGGGCCCACTCCCGGCAGGCGTCCAGGAGTCTTCTCTGGCCCGCGGCGTCCAGCCAGTCCGGTACGTGCACCGCGCCGGGCGCGACCTCGGTCCGTATCCGGGGGAACAGCTCGCCGTCCATGTCCCCATCCTGCCCGAACGGGTCTGAGCTGCGGCTCGGCTAGCCTGGACGCACGATGAACGACCACAGCGACCGTAGTGACCGCATGCCGACGCCGTGGGGCGAGCGGGTGCTGACCCGATTCCCCGAGGACGCGCGCGAGAGGCTGCGCGCCTGGGACGCCTCCGACGAGTACCTCCTGCGGCACCTCGCCGAGCGGCGCCCGTCCCTGTCCGGCACGGTCGTGGTCGTCGGCGACCGGTGGGGCGCGCTGGTGACGGCGCTGGCGGAGCACCGGCCGGTGCAGATCACCGATTCCTGGCTCGGCCGGGAGGCGACCCGGGCCAACCTGGCGCGCAACGGCGTCGAGCCGGACGCGGCCAGGCTGCTCACCACGCAGGACCCGCCGCCGGAGCGGATCGACGTCCTGCTGGTGCGGGTGCCCAAGAGCCTGGCGCTGCTGGAGGACCAGTTGCTGCGGCTGGCCCCGGCGGTGCACGCGGGCACGCTCGTGGTGGGCACGGGGATGGTCAAGGAGATCCACACCTCGACGCTGCGGCTGTTCGAGCGGATCATCGGTCCGACCCGGACCTCGCTGGCGGAGAAGAAGGCCCGGCTGATCTTCTCCACACCGGATCCGGCGCTCGAACGGCCCGCCAACCCCTGGCCGCTGCGCTACACCCTGCCCGACGGGATCGGTCCGGTCTCCGGCCGCCCGGTCGTCAACCACGCGGGGGTCTTCTGCGCCGACCGGCTCGACATCGGCACCCGTTTCTTCCTGCGGCATCTGCCCGGGGCGCGCGGTCCGCGGAAGGTGGTGGACCTCGGATGCGGCAACGGTGTCGTCGGCACGGCGGTGGCGCTGGCGGGCCCTGGGGCCGAGGTGCTGTTCACCGACGAGTCGTTCCAGGCCGTGGCCTCGGCCGAGGCCACGTTCAAGGCGAACGGGGCGCCGGGGCAGGCGGAGTTCCGGGTCGGTGACGGGCTGTCGGGGGTGCCGGACGGCAGCGTCGACCTGGTGCTGAACAACCCGCCGTTCCACACCCACCAGGCGACGACCGACGCCACGGCATGGCGGATGTTCAGCGGGGCGCGGCGCGCGCTGCGGCCCGGCGGCGAGCTGTGGGTGGTCGGCAACCGGCACCTGGGCTACCACGTCAAGCTGCGGCGCCTGTTCGGCAACAGCCGGGTGGTGGCCAGTGATCCGAAGTTCGTGGTGCTGAAGGCCGTCAGGCGGTAGGGCGGCCGGGGGGTGGGCCGCCGAGCGCCCGGACGATCTCCACGACCGTGCGGACCATGGCCTCCCGCCCCACCGTGAGGTAGCCGCGCGAGTCCACGGCCTCGGGACGGGCGGCGAGGTACTCCCGGATGGCGCCGGTCATGGCGATGTTCAGGGCGGTGCCTACGTTGATCTTGGTGATGCCGTTCGCGACGGCCGCGGCGAGCTCGCCGTCCGGCAGGCCGGAGGAGCCGTGCAGGACGAGCGGCACGTCCAGGGTGCCGGCCAGGCGTTTGACGAGGTCGTGGTCGAGGGCGGCGGTGCGGGTGGTCATCGCGTGCGCGCTGCCGACGGCGACCGCGAGGGCGTCGACCCCGGAGTCGGCGACGAAGGCGCGGGCCTCGGCGGGGTCGGTGCGGGCCCCGGGCGCGTGGGCGTCCAGCGGGGGGTGCCCGTCCTTGCCGCCCACCTCGCCCAGCTCTGCCTCGATCCACAGTCCCCGGGCGTGCGCCCAGTCGGCGGCCGCCCTGGTGGCGGCGAGGTTCTCGGCGTACGGCAGGTGGGAGGCGTCGTACATCACCGAGCTGAAACCGGCCTGGGGGGCCTGGCGCAGCAGGGTGTCGCTCTGGACATGGTCCAGATGCAGGGCGACGGGCACGGCGGCGCGTTCGGCGGCGGCGACGGCGGCGCGGGCCAGGGGCAGCAGCCGCCCGTAGCGGTACTTCACCGCGTTCTCGCTGACCTGGAGGACGACCGGGGTGCCGGCGGTCTCGGCGCCGGCGACGACGGCTTCGACGTGCTCCAGGGTGATGATGTTGAAGGCGGCGACGGCACGGCGCGCGGCTGCGGCGGCGGTGACCAGGTCGCCGGTGGTGGCGAGGGGCACGGGCCGGTCCCTTTCCGGGTGCGGGCTTCCTGGTCGTCAGGGCTCGAGGATCACCGAGCGGGTGAGGTGGCGCGGGCGGTCGGGGTCGAGGCCGCGGGCCGCCGCGACGGCGACGGCGAGCCGCTGGGCGCGGACCAGTTCGGCCAGCGGGTCGAGGTGGCCCTCGATCCACATCCCGCCGGTCTGCCGCACCTGGCCGGCCAGCCCCTGGGGGGCCTCCCCGAGCATCCAGGTGGCCGTGCCGCGGGTGGTGACGCTGATGGGGCCGTGGCGGTACTCCATCGCGGGGTACGCCTCGGTCCAGGACAGGGACGCCTCGCGCATCTTCAGCGCGGCCTCGTTGGCCAGTCCGACCGTCCAGCCGCGTCCCAGGAAGGTGAACTGGGTGCACTCCACGAGCCCTTCGGGCAGCTCGGCCGCGAGGGCGGCCCGGGCGTCGGCGACGGCGGCGTCGGTGTGCAGGCCCAGGTGGGCGCGGAGCAGGGTCAGCGCGGTGGTGGCGAAGCGGGTCTGCACGACGGACCGCTCGTCGGCGTAGTCCAGGACGACGACGTCGTCGGCGGCGGCCATGACCGGGGTGCCGGGGTCGGCGGTGACGGCGGTGGTGCGGATCCGCCCCCGCACCTTCCGCAGCAGGTCCAGGACTTCGGTGGTGGTGCCGGAGCGGGTGAGGGCGACGACCCGGTCGTAGGCGCGGCCGGCGGGGAACTCGGAGGCGGCGAAGGCGTCGGTCTCGCCCTGCCCCGCGTCCTCGCGCAGCGCGGCGGCGGCCTGGGCCATGAAGTAGGAGGTGCCGCAGCCGACGATCGCGACGCGCTCCCCGGGGGCGGGCAGTGCCGCCCGGTGCTGCGCCGCCTCGGACGCCGCGCGGGTCCAGCACTCGGGCTGGCCGGCCAGCTCGTGCGCGACATGGGTCATGCCGTACCCCTCCCTGTAATGCTTGTTCCTGCAAAGTACAGCGCTCTTTCGATCAGAATCAAGCATTCTGCGAGAAGCCGGGTGCGCTAGGGTCTCCACGACGCACGGAGCACGGGAACGGAGATGCGGATGTCGCGCGACGCCCGCTGGAAGGCGCTGCTGGAGCTGCTCGTCGAGCGCGGCCGGCTGGACGTCGAGGAGGCGGCGGCCGAGCTGGAGGTGTCGGCGGCGACGATCCGCCGCGACTTCGACCGGCTCGCCGAGCAGCAGATGCTCGTCCGCACCCGGGGTGGCGCGGTGGTGCACGGAGTCTCGTACGAACTGCCCCTGCGCTACAAGACGGCCCGCCGCGCCTCCGAGAAGCAGCGCATCGCCAAGGCGGTCGCCGCGCTCGTGGCGCCCGGCGAGGCGGTGGGGCTGACCGGCGGCACCACCACCACGGAAGTGGCCCGCGCGCTGGCCGAGCGCGGGGACCTGGCCGCCGGGTCGCCCGCCCTGACCGTCGTCACCAACGCGCTCAACATCGCAAACGAGCTCGCCGTGCGGCCCCAGTTCAAGATCGTGGTGACGGGCGGGGTCGCGCGGGCGCAGTCCTATGAGCTCATCGGGCCGCTGGCGGACGGGGTGCTGGGCCAGATCACGGTGGACGTGGCGGTGCTGGGGGTGGTCGCCTTCGACGTCGTGCACGGCGCCGCGGCCCATGACGAGGCGGAGGCCGCGATCAACCGGCTGCTGTGCGAGCGTGCCGGGCGGGTCGTGGTGGCCGCCGACTCCAGCAAGCTGGGCCGGCGGGCGTTCGCGCGGATCTGCGCCGCCGAGGCGGTGGACACGCTGGTGACGGACGCGGCGGCCGACGCGGAGACGGTGCGCCGCTTCGAGGAGGCCGGGATCGGCGTCGTGACGGCGTGAGGGCGGGTCCCGGGCCGGTCGCGCGGCCCGGGACCCGTTACGGCGGTGAGGTTCCGCGGGGCCGTCAGTGGCCGTGGCCGCCGGAGTGCCCGTCGCCCCGGCCGGGGCGCTCCTCCGCGGTGCCGGACAGCCGCTCCGCGGTCTCCGGCGCCTCCGCCCTGACCGTGAACGCCGCGGTGTGCACGCGCCCTTCGTGCCGGAAGTCCAGGAAGAGCCGGTAGGTGCCGCCGCTGGGCGCGGTGGCCGTGAAGGAGACGGCCGGGCCGGGCTTCGTCGTGCCGTCGCCGGGCTCGCCGCCGGGATGGACGTGGAGGTAGGCGAGGTCTCCGGAGCGCAGGGCCACCAGGTGGCCGTAGGCGCCGAGGTAGGGCTGGAGGTCGGTCACGGGCCTGCCGTCGCGGGAGACCTTCAGGGTCAGCCCGCTCGCCCGGCCGGGACGCAGGGTGCCGGCCAGTTCCACCTCGTAGCCGCCGGTCCTGGCGGTGGCGGCCGGGGCGGGCAGCTCCCGCGGCGCGTAGCGGCCCGCGGCGGCCAGGTCCGCGCCGAGGGTGAGGTTCCCGGCGCCCTCGCGTGCCGGGGTGAAGTCGGCGAAAACCCGGTAGCCGCCCGCGCGGGGCAGTTCGACGGGGGCGCTCCAGGTGCCGTCGGCGGCGCGTTCGGGGTGCAGGTGGCGGTAGGTCGTCAGGTCCCGCGAGGCCAGGATCAGGTGCAGTTCCTTGCCGTGCTCGCGCCGGAAGGCGGTGACGGCGCGGCCCGCCTCGTCGCGGACGGTGAACCGCAGGGTGGTGCGTTCGCCGGCGGACACGCGCGGGGTGGCGAGGTCGAGCGTGTAGCCGTTCTCGGAGATCTGCACTCCGGCGGCCAGGGCGCTCTCCCGGGCCGCGTGCCCGCCGCCCTCCCGCGCCGCCGGTGAGGTCCGGCCGTGCGTGTCGTGGGCCGCGGGCGCGGTGTTCTCGACGACCGGGTCGACGCCCTTGCCCACGCCGTAGGCGGCGCCGAACGCCGCGGTCAGCGCGGCGGCGAAGGCCGTGATCCTCAGTCCGGTGTTCATGGCGATGGTCTCCCTCGTGGAAACACGGCCTCCGTCCGGCGCGTGAGGCCCTTCATGCAGCTCACCATACCCCTGGGGGGTACTAAGTCAAGCGACGGCGAGACTTGCGCCGGATACCCCACAGGGGTATACATGGACCTCGTCAGCCGGGTACCCCCGCCGGGTATCCGCTCCGCATCCGCGCAACCCTCACAGGAGGCCCGCATGTCCTCGTCCTGCTGCTCCCCCGACGGCAACTGCTCCACCGGCGTCGGTGCTGCCGCCACCGCCACCGCGGAGCCCGTCACCACCGCCTACGCCGTTTCCGGGATGAGCTGCGGTCACTGCAAGGCGACGCTCACCAAGGTGATCGGCGAGCTGGACGGCGTCACCGGCGTCGAGGTCGACGTCGCCGCCGGCCGGGTCACCGTGACCAGCGCCGCCGAGCCGGACGACGCCCTGATCGCCGGGGTGGTCGACGAGGCCGGCTACGAGCTGACCGGCCGCGTCTGACCCCGCCGCACTCCCCCGCACGGCCGGGGCCCGGCGTCCCGGGCCCCGGCCGGAGCCCCGTACGACCCGTATGAGGAGCAGCCATGACCACCCGTACGACCGATGCCACAACCGAGGTGGAGCTCGCCATCGGAGGCATGACCTGCGCCTCCTGCGCGGCCCGCATCGAGAAGAAGCTCAACCGCATGGACGGCGTCACCGCCACCGTCAACTACGCCACCGAGAAGGCCCGGGTGAGCTACGGCGGTGACGTGTCCGTCCAGGACCTCATCGCCACCGTCGAGGCGACCGGGTACACGGCGCGGGAGCCCGCGCCGCCCGCCGAGGCCGCGCCCGCGGGCGGCGAGCCGGACGGCGGCGACGAGCTGCGGCCGCTGCGGCAGCGGCTGGTGACGGCCGTGGCGCTGGCCGTGCCCGTCATCGCGATGGCCATGGTCCCCGCGCTGCAGTTCGAGTACTGGCAGTGGCTGTCCCTGACCCTGGCGGCCCCCGTCGTGACGTACGCCGCCTGGCCCTTCCACCGGGCCGCGTTCACCAACGCGCGGCACGGCGCGGCCACCATGGACACGCTGATCTCGGTCGGCACCTCGGCCGCGTTCCTGTGGTCGCTGTGGGCCCTGTTCTTCGGTACCGCGGGCACACCGGGCATGACCCACCCCTTCGAGCTGACCATCGCCCGCACCGACGGCGCCGGGAACATCTACCTGGAGGCCGCGGCCGGGGTGACCGCCTTCATCCTGGCCGGCCGCTACTTCGAGGCCCGGTCCAAGCGGAAGGCGGGCGCGGCGCTGCGGGCGCTGCTGGAGCTGGGCGCGAAGGACGTGACGCTGCTGGGGCCCGACGGCCGCGAACGGACCGTGCCGGTGGCCGAGCTGAAGGCCGGCGACCGCTTCCTGGTGCGTCCCGGCGAGAAGATCGCGACCGACGGCGTGGTCGTCGAGGGGACGTCCGCCGTGGACGCCTCCATGCTGACCGGCGAGTCGGTGCCGGTGGAGGTCGCCGCCGGGGATCCGGTCACCGGCGCCACGGTCAACGCCGGGGGACGGCTGGTGGTGGAGGCCACCCGGGTCGGGGCCGACACCCAGCTCGCCCGGATGGCCCGGATGGTGGAGGACGCGCAGAACGGCAAGGCCGCGGCCCAGCGGCTCGCGGACCGGATCTCCGCGGTCTTCGTGCCGGTCGTGATCGGCCTGGCGCTGGCCACGCTCGGCTTCTGGCTCGGCAACGGTGCGGGGGTGGCCGCCGCCTTCACCGCCGCCGTCGCGGTGCTGATCATCGCCTGCCCGTGCGCGCTGGGCCTGGCCACGCCGACCGCGCTGATGGTCGGCACCGGCCGCGGGGCGCAGCTCGGCATCCTCATCAAGGGCCCGGAGGTCCTGGAGTCCACCCGCCGCGTCGACACCGTCGTCCTGGACAAGACCGGCACCGTCACCACCGGCCGCATGACCCTGCTCGGCGTGCACACCGCGGACGGCGTCGACGAGCCGGACGTCCTGCGGCTGGCGGGCGCGCTGGAGCACGCCTCCGAGCACCCGATCGCGCGGGCCGTCGCGGACGGGGCGCTGCGCAAGCTCGGCTCGCTGCCGGCGCCGGAGGACTTCGCCAACGTGCCCGGGCTCGGTGTGCAGGGCGTCGTCGACGGCCACGCGGTGCTCGTGGGCCGGGAGCGGCTGCTGCGGGAGTGGGCCATGGAGCTGCCCGCGGAGCTTGCGCGGGCCAAGGACGCCGCCGAGGAGGCCGGCCGTACGGCGGTCGCCGTCGCGTGGGACGGCGAGGCGCGGGCGGTCCTGGAGGTCGCCGACGCCGTGAAGGACACCAGCGCGGAGGCGATCCGGCGGCTGCGCGCCCTCGGTCTGACGCCGATCCTGCTGACCGGTGACAACGAGGCGGTGGCCCGCTCGGTGGCCCGCGAGGTGGGCATCGCGCCCGACGACGTGATCGCCGAGGTGCTGCCGCAGGACAAGGTCGACGTCGTCAAGCGGCTCCAGGGCGAGGGGCGTGCGGTGGCGATGGTCGGCGACGGCGTCAACGACGCGGCGGCGCTCGCCCAGGCGGACCTGGGGCTGGCGATGGGCACCGGCACGGACGCCGCGATCGAGGCGGGCGACCTGACCCTCGTACGGGGCGACCTGCGCTCGGCGGCGGACGCCATCCGGCTCGCCCGCCGCACCCTCGGCACCATCCGGTCCAACCTCTTCTGGGCCTTCGCCTACAACGTGGCCGCGCTGCCGCTCGCGGCGGCCGGCCTGCTCAACCCGATGATCGCCGGGGCGGCCATGGCCTTCTCCTCGGTCTTCGTGGTCGGCAACTCCCTGCGCCTGCGCTCCTTCCGGGCCGCGGACTGACCGCCCCGCACCCGCCGTCACCCGGTGTCCCCGACGGGGAGCCGGGTGACGGCGCGTCATGGGCGCAGGCACGGGGTGCGGGGAGTGACGGCGGGACCGGCGGGCCGGGCCGGACGAGCCGACGAGTCGGACGGGCCGGACGGGCCGGACGGGCCGGTACGAAGGCGAGGCGTCCGTGGGCCGCGCGGCCGGACGCCGCCGGGCAAGGGCAGGCCCGTCGCCCGGACGTCGCCCGGACGGGTGTGCCGGGCGGCGGGCGAGGCGGGCGGGGACCAGGCTGGTGCGGCGACGGACCGCGGGGCGGTGGGGCGCCGCACCGACCCCGCCCGCCGCTTCCCCGCACCGGTCCGTCCCGTCCGCCCCGGGAAGGAACCCATGACCGAACCGACCGACGCCGACGGCGGCACGACCGGCCCGCTCGCCCCCGCGGCCGGTCCCGTGCCTGCCCGCCGGAGGGGTCCGGCCGCGGTGCTCGGCGATCTGCGGGCCGTGGACGGCGCCCTGTACGCCGCGGTGGCCGCGACCCCCACGCCGACGCTGGACCGGGCCCTGCGGCGGCTGTCGCACGCCGCCGACCACTCCAGGATCTGGCTGGCCATCGCCGCGGCCCTCGCCGCCGGCGGTCCCCGGCCCCGCAGGGCGGCGCTGGCCGGGGTGGGCGCCGTCGCCGTGGCCTCGGCCTCGGCCGACCTGCTCGGCAAGCGCCTGGTGCGCAGGGCCCGGCCCGACCGGGAGGCGGCCCGGGTCACCGTGGACCGGCATGTGCCGATGCCCGCGTCGGCGTCGTTCCCCTCCGGCCACACGGCCTCGGCGGTGGCGTTCGCCGTCGCCGTCGGAGTCGTCCTGCCGGGGGCGGCGGTACCGCTCGGGGTGCTGGCGAGCGCCGTCGGGTACTCCCGCGTCCACACCGGCGTGCACTATCCGGGCGACGTGGCCGCGGGAGCCGTGCTGGGCATCGCGAGCGCCGCCGTCGCGCTGGCCGTGTCGTCGGCGGCGGCCCGCTCGTAGACGCCCGGGCACGGACGGCCGGCGTGCCCCCAGGCCGGAGTACGGGCCCGGGGGCGCCGTTCACCAGGGCAGGCCCGCCAGGTGGGCGGCGACGCGGTCGCGGTCCCAGGCTCCGTCGGCGACGACGAGGCGGTAGCGGAAGGCGAACGACTGGCCGGGCGGCAGCTCGAACTCCTCGAAGAAGGCCCAGGAGAAGGCGACCGTGGGGACCGGCTCGGCGCGCACGAACCAGTGGGACGGGTGGATCGCGCGTGCGCCGTCCAGGTTCTCGGGCGCGTGCGCGAAGACGAGGGTGGAGTGCGCGTCGGCCTCGTCGTGCTCGGCGGTGAAGGCGAGCCAGGGACCCTGGGTGCCCATGAGGTCCCCGGCGTCCGCGCCGGGGGCGAACACGGTGCCGCCGGTGAAGTCGCGGGGTCCGCGCCAGTGCAGGCCGGTGTAGCCGGCCATCTCGCGCCCGGCGGTGGTCGGGGAGCCGAAGGCCAGGGGCTCGGCGCGGAGGTTGGTGAGGTGGATCGACCAGTCCAGGGCCCAGGCCCCGGCCTTTTCGTCGACCGAGTGGACGGTGAGGCCGCGCGCCTCGCGGGCCCACTCCTCCCCGTGGTGCGCCACCCAGGTGAGGTCCTCGGTGAGGGCGAGGCGGCCGTCCTCGACCGTGAAGGCGGAGAAGCCGTCGTGGCGCATGGAGCCGACGCGTTCGGGCAGGGCCAGGTAACCCCGGCCGTGGACGTAGGAGTTGCCGCCCCAGAAGTTCTGGCCGGAGAGGTGGCTGGCCGTCATCTGCAGACCCTTGTGCCAGCGGTGGTCGCTGGGGCGGTAGCCGGTGACGGTACGCCCGGCCAGGGTGCGCACCGGGTGGGCGTAGGGCTTGCGCGACTCGAAGGGGTCGGGGTCGGGGCGGTAGACGTACCGCAGGATCTCGGTGCCGCCCGCCGCGGTGACCGAGACGTGGTCGCCGTGCTCGTGGCCGACGCGGAGGTTCATGCGCGCTCCTTCGGTGCCCAGTCGGGGTGGCCGCCGTGCATGGCGGCGTAGTACGGGTCGCCGGGGACGATCTCGCCGGCGCGCACCGGGCGGCCGGTGAAGGCCGCCTTGTACAGGGCGGCGGCGAATTCCAGGGTGGCCCGGGCGTCGGTGCCGCTGCCGGGGGGCCGTACGCCGCGGTCGTGGGCGTCGAGGAGGGCGCCGAGCTGGGCGGTGTGGGAGCTGGGCACGTCGGCGGCCGGGGTGCGCCAGGCGGCGGCGCGCCCGGGGGCCACGTGCGGGGCCGGAGTGTAGACCCAGTCGTCGTTGCGGTGGCCGTACAGGTGGGTCAGTTCCACCGTGGCGTCGGCGCAGTCCACGCGGACGCGGCTCACCTCGTCCGGGGAGAGGACGCTGTTGACGACGGTGGCCAGGGCGCCGTTCGCGAACCGCACCAGCGCCGTGGAGACGTCCTCGCTCTCGGTGTCGTGGACCAGGCGCGCGGCCATCGCCCGGACCTCCTCCCAGGGTCCGAGCAGGTGCAGCAGCAGGTCGTACTGGTGGATGCCGTGCCCCATGGTCGGCCCGCCGCCCTCGGTGGCCCACCGCCCGCGCCAGGGCACCTCGTAGTAGGCGGCGTCGCGGTGCCAGGTGGTCTGGCAGTGCGCGACCAGGGGGGCGCCGAGTTCGCCGCGGGCGATCAGGCCGCGGGCGTGGACGGCGCCGGAGCCGTAGCGGTGCTGGAGGACCACGGAGGCGTAGCCGCCGGACGCCTCCTCGGCCGCCGCGATGTCGTCGTACGCGGCCAGGGACAGGCACAGCGGCTTCTCGCAGAGCACCCAGGCGCCCGCCTTGAGGGCGGCCACCGTCTGCTCCCGGTGCAGCGACGGCGGCGTGCCGATGAGGACGAGGTCGGGGCGTTCGGCGTCGAGCATGTCGTCCAGCAACGTGTATCCGGCGACGTCCGCGCCCGCCAGCTCCCGGAAGGCGGCCAGCCGGTCCGCGTCCACGTCGACGGCGGCGACCAGCTCGGCGCGGTCGGCGTGCGCCCTGAGCGCGGGCAGATGGCCGCCGGCGACGATGGCGCCGGTGCCGACGACGGCGACGCGGCGGCGGGCGGGGGCCGGGGACGTGCGGGCCATGCGGTGCTCCTCGGACATACGGTGGACAGCGCGGCCAGAAAGCGCTTTCACTCCCGCTGCACCTTAGGGGCGTCCGGGATGTCCGGACAACCCCCGGGGAAGATCACCGGCACGGCCGGGAGCACGGCCGGTGCGCGGCCCGTGCCTCACTCGGGCCGCAGCGTTTGCGGGGCGGCCGGGCTGCTGATCGACTGTCGCGGGGGGCCGGTGCCGGACGTGCGCGGCTCCCGGCACCCCTCGGCCCTCCGTGGAAGGAGTTCAGGTGTGAGCACCGATCCCCAGTCGACGCCCGAGGAGCGGGGCCCGGACGGCAGCCAGCCGTGGCTGCACCAACGGGGCCGCGTCATCCAGGAGTTCGGCACCGTCAAGCAGTTCCCCGTGGCTCTGTCCATGGAGGCCCGCCTCTACTCCTGCCAGCGGCTCAACAGGGTGCTGGCGGACACCCGCATCCTGCACGACCTGTACAAGAAGTACCACTGGCTGATGCGCGGGGCGACGTTCTACCAACTGCACCTGCTGCTGGACAAGCACGCGGGCGAGCAGCTCCAGCTCGTCGACACGATCGCGGAGCGCGTCCAGACCCTGGGCGGTGTGGCGGTCGGCGATCCCCGGCATGTCGCGGAGATCACCGGCGTGCCGCGCCCGCCGGACGGGGTCGAGGAGGTGCCGGCCATGCTGTCGCGACTGCTGGAGGCGCACGAGCTGATCCTGGCCGACTGTCACGACGCCGCCGCCCGCACCCAGGAACAGGGCGACGACGGCACCAACGACCTGCTGGTCTCCGAGGTGGTCCGCACCAACGAACTGCAGGCGTGGTTCGTCGCGGAGCACCTCGTCGACACCCCTCTGGTGCGCGTCTGACCCGTGCCGCGGTGCCGTCCGGTGCGACCCGGACGGCACCGGACGGCACCGGAGCACGCGACGGCGGCGGGACCGCGCCCCCGGAACAGGACGAGCGAACGAGCGCGAGATGCCTGAGATGCCTGAGACGTCACATGGTGAGCACCGCAGGCCGCCGACGCCCGCGCAGCGGTGGGCGCAGTTCAAGGAGTCCCCGTTCCTGCCGGCCGTGGTGCTGGTCTTCATCCTGGCGGCCGCGGCCGGTCTCTTCGCGGGTTCCTACACGTACTCCATGGCGAACCCGACGCCGCGCTCCATCCCGACGGCGGTGGTCGGCTCCTTCGAGCAGGGGCCGGGCCGGGCCTTCCTGACCGGGCTGGAGAAGGCGCTCAACGCCTCGGTGAAGGTGCGGACCTACGGCCGTCTCGCCGACGCCCGGCGGGCCGTCGAGGAGCAGGAGGTCTTCGCCCTGCTGGAGCTGCGGGAGGACGGCCGCTCGGTCCTCGTGGACCTGTCGGGCGCGTCCGGCGCCTCCGTCGCCCAGGTCCTGGCCGAGGCGGCGCCCGCCGTGGGCGCGAAGACGGGGGTGGAGGTGACCGTCCGGGACATCAAACCCCTCCAGGAGGGGGACCCGCGCGGTCTGGCGATCTTCTACATCTCCCTCGCCGCCGTGATCATCGGCTTCGTCGGGGCGATCCAGCTGAGCGTGCACGCGCGGGCGCTCACCCCGCTGGAACGGATCGCCTTCACGCTGGCCTACGCGCTGCTCGGCGGCTTCGCCATCGCGGCGGTGGTGGACTGGCTGCTGGGCGCGCTCGACCTGCCGTTCGTCGAGTCCTGGCTGATCCTGGCGTTCACGATGTTCGCCAGCGGCATGGTCTTCACCATGTTCAACACCCTCGTCGGGCGCTGGGCGATGCTGCCGACGTGGGGGCTGATGGTGCTCCTGGGCAACCCCTCCTCCGGCGGCGCGGTGTCCTGGCCGCTGCTGCCCTCGGTGCTGGGAGTGATCGGCCAGTGGCTGCCGCCGGGCGCCTCGATCAACGCCCAGCACACGGCGGTGTACTTCCCGGGGCACCAGCACGCCTTCCCCTTCCTGGTGCTGACCGGCTGGGCGCTGCTGTCCAGCGCGGTCTTCTGGATCTGGCGGCACCGCCATCCCGGCAGCCGGGAACGCCGTCCGGCGCACGCCGGTCCGTGAGGCGCCCCCGCGCGCGGGGGAAGGCCGGTGAGACGGGGCGTCGGGTCCGGCGGAGGGCGCCCGCCCGCCCCGGCCTCCGCCCGGCGACGCCGTCCGCGCCCCCGGATGCGGTACGGCACCGCGCCGCCTCTCGTCCGACCGGGAGGCGCGTCCCGCGCGCGGCGCGGACGGGCGGGCCCCGCCCTGCGTCCCGGGCGGCCCCGCCCCGCGCGTCCC
>NZ_WYCT01000299.1 GCF_011008945.1 Streptomyces harenosi | reverse complement strand
CCTCGCCCCCCTCCTCGCCGCCCTGCTCGTCACCGGGTGCTCCGCCCAGGGCCCGTCGAGCTCCGCCGGACCGGCGGCCGAGGAGAAGCGGACGGCGGTCCCGGCGCTGGTGGCGCTGCCCCGCTCCACCCCCTCCGCCCTGGCGCCGTACTACGGGCAGAAGCTGCGGTGGCGCGACTGCGGCGTCCCCGGCTTCCAGTGCGCCACGATGAGGGCGCCGCTCGACTACGCCGAGCCGTCCGGGGGAGACGTCCGGCTCGCCGTCGCCCGCAAGAAGGCCACCGGCCCGGGACCGAGGATCGGCTCCCTGCTGGTCAACCCGGGGGGACCGGGCGGCTCGGCCGTCGGATACCTCCAGCAGTACGCGGGCATCGGCTACCCGGCACAGGTCCGCGCCCGCTACGACATGGTGGCGGTCGACCCGCGCGGCGTCGCCCGCAGCGAGCCCGTGGAGTGCCTCGACGGGCCGAAGATGGACGCCTACACGCAGACGGACGTCACGCCGGACGACGGCAGGGAGGCCGATGTCCTCGTCGGCGCCTACAAGAGGTTCGCCGAGGGCTGCCGCGCGGACGCGCCGAAGCTGCTGCGCCATGTCTCGACCGTCGAGGCGGCCCGGGACATGGACATCCTCCGGGCGGTGCTGGGGGACCGGAAGCTGACCTACGTGGGAGCCTCGTACGGGACGTTCCTCGGGGCGACGTACGCCGGTCTGTTCCCGGACCGGACCGGCCGGCTGGTGCTGGACGGCGCCATGGACCCCTCGCTGCCCGCCCGGCGGCTGAACCTGGAGCAGACGGCGGGCTTCGAGACCGCGTTCCGGGCGTTCGCCGAGGACTGCGTACGGCGGGCCGGCTGTCCGCTCGGCGGCCAGGGCACCACCCCCGCGCGGGCCGGGCAGAAGCTGAAGGCGTTCTTCGACCGGCTCGACACCCGCCCGATCCCCGCCGACGCCGCCGCGGGTCGCAAACTCACCGAGTCCCTGGCCACCACCGGCGTGATCACCGCCATGTACGACGAGGGCGCCTGGCAGCAACTGCGCGAGGCCCTCACCTCCGCGATGCGGCGCGAGGACGGCGCCGCGCTGCTGGCCCTGTCCGACAGCTACTACGAACGCGACCCCAGCGGCGGCTACAGCAACCTGATGTCCGCCAACGCCGCCGTGAACTGCCTGGACCTCCCCGCCGCCTTCGCCTCCCCCCAGGAGGTGCGCGAGGCCCTGCCCGCCTTCGAGAAGGCGTCCCCCGTCTTCGGGGAGAGCCTCGCCTGGGCCTCCCTGAACTGCGCGTACTGGCCGGTGAAGCCCACCGGCGAGCCGCACCGCATCAAGGCGCAGGGCGCGCCCCCGATCCTCGTCGTCGGCACCACCCGCGACCCGGCGACCCCGTACCGCTGGGCCCGCTCCCTGGCCGGTCAGCTCTCCTCCGGCCGCCTGCTCACCTACGACGGCGACGGCCACACCGCCTACGGCCGCGGCAGTTCCTGCGTCGACTCCACGATCAACGCCTACCTGCTGCAAGGCACCGCACCGGCGGCCGACAAGCGCTGCTCGTAACGGCGCGACCGGCCCCCCACCGGCCCCGGAACCTCCGGCTCCGGGGCCGGTGCGAACCACTCCCGGAAACTGTGTAGACTTACCGTCGTTGCTGATCGCACCATGGTGCGGACGGCGTGCCGCTTTAGCTCAGATGGCCAGAGCAACGCACTCGTAATGCGTAGGTCTCGGGTTCGAATCCCGAAAGCGGCTCTGAAGAACCCCAGGTCATGTACCCCTTGACCTGGGGTTTTCGCGTTCAGCGGATGCGGCGACGACGGCGGGCGCGCTCCGCTCGACCGGTGTCCGCGGTCGTGGGGGTGGCCGGGTCGTTTCCGTGGTGGCTTCTTCGGGTGCGTGCCGGGCAGGGGTCGGGTCCGTCCGCCGGGCGGATGTGGGGCGCTGCGCGGCCCCGTACGTTCCCGTCCACGGATGCGGGAGGGCCGATTGTCGGACTTGTGCGGGTTTCTGGGGGCGGTGCGCGTACTCCCCGGTTCCCTGACGTGAACGGCTAGCATCGCGCGAGCGCTGTTTCCGGCAGGGGAGAAGGTGAGGGCATGGGGGCGCCGAGGATCGCCGTAGCGGTGGTGACCATGGGGAACCGGCCCGCCGAAGTGGACGCCCTGCTGGAGTCCGTGGCCGGGCAGGACGTGCCGCCCGCGCGGATCGTGATCGTCGGCAACGGCTGTCCGCTGCCCGAGTTCGCCCGGCGGCTCTCGCTGCCCGGGGAGGTCACCGCCATCGAGGTCGACGAGAACCTCGGCTGCCCCGGCGGGCGGAACGTGGCCCTGGCGCGGCTGCGGGAGTACGGCGACACCGACGTGGTCGTGGAACTGGACGACGACGGGCTGCTCGTCGGCGCCGATGTGCTGCGCCGCGTGCGGGAGCTGTTCGCCGCCGACGACCGGCTCGGCATCGTCGGCTTCCGGATCGCCGACGAGCACGGGGAGACGCAGCAGCGGCACGTTCCCCGGGTCGGCTCGCGGGACCCGATGCGGGGCGGTTACGTCACCGGGTTCCTCGGCGGCGGGCACGCGCTGCGGATGGCGATGCTCGACGAGGTGGGCGACTGGCCGGCCGAGTTCTTCTTCGCCCACGAGGAGACCGATCTGGCCTGGCGCGCCGCCGACGCGGGGTGGCGGATCCTGTACGCGCCCGAGCTGCTGCTCCGGCACCCGAAGACCTCGCCGGCCCGGCACGCCGTCTACTTCCGCGTCAACGCCCGGAACCGGGTCTGGCTGGCCCGCCGCCGGCTGCCGCTGCCCCTCGTGCCCGTGCACCTGGGGGTGTGGCTGCTGCTGACCCTCGTACGGCACCGGTCGCGCGCCGGGCTGCGCGCCTGGTTCGGCGGGTTCGCGGAAGGGGTCCGGCAGCCGGCGGGGGAACGGCGGCCCATGAGCTGGCGGACGGTGTGGCGGCTCACCCGGCTGGGACGGCCGCCCGTCATCTGACGGCGGGCCGCGTCGGAGGGCGCGGTGCCCGGCCCGGCCGCCGTTTCCGCGGTCGCTCGGTCGCCGGCCCGGTCCGCCGTGCCCGTGGGGCACGGCCGTCCGCGGTCGAGGGCGGGCGAGGCGGTGGCACGGGCGAGGGCCCCGGTCGTTCACCTCTGACGACCGGGGCCCTCGTACGGCCCCGGATCCGGCCGCGGCGGCGACACTCCCCCGAGCAACGCTTCCACGCGCGCACCCCCGGGCCAGATCCGATGTAGTGATCACATCAGGTCTTGCCAACGAATGGCTAACATGTGGCCAACACTCCTCCGTTTCGCCACCTGTTGGCGGCGAAAACGGGCGAGCGGTGACGGAAGACGGCCGTACGGTAGCGGAACCCGGACCGCGGCGGGCCGTCGGTGAGGAAGGTGGCGGAATGCCGCCGGGAGCGACGGGCCGCGTCCCGAGCGCGCCGGCGAGAGCGTGGCGGAAAGGCAGTGGACGGTGTGAAGCGGTGCGGGCTGCGGTTCGGGCTGCTGGGACCGCCGGTCCTGTACGACGGCCGGCCGGACGGCGGGACCGTACCGTCCCGGACCGCGGACGGTGACCTCACCGGTTCCGCCTCCCGCGTCCGGGCCATCGGGAGCCCCAAACTGCGCGCGCTGCTGGCCGTGTTGCTGCTCGAGGCGGGCCGGACCGTGACCGCCGAGTCCCTCAAGGAGGCCCTGTGGGGCGGCGCCCCGCCCCCGTCGGCGCAGGCGTCGCTGCACAACCACGTGGCCCGGCTGCGGCGGCTGCTCGACGACCCCGACCGGCTGCGGACGGTGCCGTCCGGGTACGTGCTGCGGGTCGGCGAGGGCGAGTTGGACGTCCATGTCTTCGAGTCCGGCGCCGCCGAAGTGCGCTCCGCGCATGCCGCTCGGGCGTGGGGACGGGTCCTGCGCGCCAGTACGGGCGCGCTGGCGCTGTGGCGTGGTGTGCCGCTGGCCGGGCTGCCGGCCGAGGTGGGCGGGTACGCGTTCGCCCAACGTCTCGAAGAGGCCCGGCTGCTGCTCCTGGAGCGGCGGTACGACGCCGCGCTGGCCCTCGGCGGCGCGCTCCTCGCGGACGCCGTGCCGGAGCTGACGGCGCTGGTCGCCGAGCACCCGCTGCGGGAGGCGTACCAGCGGCAGCTCATGCTCGCCCTGCACCGCACCGGACGTCAGGCCGAGGCGCTGGCGGTCCACCGCGATCTGCGGGCCCGCCTCGTCGAGGAACTCGGCATCGAGCCCGGCGCGGCGGTGCGGGAGGCGCATGTGGAGGTGCTGCGGGGGGCGGCCGCCGGCCGTGTTCCGGAGGGGAGCGGATCCACCGGCGAAGAGGCTGTGGAGGGAGGGGCGCACGGGGAAGCGGAGCCGGAGCCGGCCCCGGGGGCGGGCAGGAGTGCGGGCCCGTGCGGGGGCATGGGCACGGACATGGGCGTGTGCGGGGACGCGGGCGCGTCCGAGGCCACGGCTTCGGACGGGCCGCCCGGGTCCCCTGCGCCGCCTCGGCCGGCTGCGCCCCCACGGCCCCCTGCGGCGCCTCGGCCCCCTGCGGCGCCTCGGTCGTCGGCCTCGTCCGCGGCGCCCGTGTCACCTCCGCCGGGAGTGCCCGAAGCGCCTGCGCCCGGGGTGGCAGGGTCGCCTCCGCCGGGAATGCCCGAGGCGCCTGCCCCCGCAGCGCCCGCGTCGCCTTCGCCGGGGGCGCCCGGGTCGCCTTCGCCCGGGGTGCCCGCGTCGTCCGGGTCGCCTTCGCCCGGGGCGCCCGCGGCGTCCCGGCCGCCGGTCTCGTCCGCGGCGCCCGCGGCGTCTCTTCCGTCCGCGCCGCCCGCGCCGCCCGCGGCGTCCGTTCCGTCCGTCTCCTTCGTGTCGTCCGCGGGGCCCCTGCCGCCCTTGGTTCCCGTGCCGCAGGGCGTCCCCGGTGGCGGGCCGGGTCCGGGGCAGCGGTTCTGCACGCACAGGCCGCGGCCCGCCCAGCTTCCTCCGCCGCCGGCCCACTTCACCGGCCGCGCGGGCGTGCTCGACGATCTGCGCCGTGCTCTCCGTCCCGGCGCGCGACCGGCGGTCGCCGTCATCAGCGGTATGGCCGGTGTCGGCAAGAGCGCGCTGGCCCTGCATGTCGCCCACGCCCTGAAGGAACGTTTCACCGATGGCCAGTTGTACCTCGACCTCCAGGGCGCGACCCCGGGCCTGACCCCGCTGACCACCGGCCAGGCGCTGACCGCGCTCCTCCGTGACCTCGGTGCCGACCCGCGCGACATCCCCGGACACCCGCACGCCGCCGCGGCGTTGCTGCGCTCCCTGCTCGCGCCGACCCGTACGCTCCTGGTCCTGGACGACGCCGCGAACGCCGCGCAGGTACGGCCGCTGCTCCCCGCGGGCCCGGGCTGTGCGGTGATCGTCACCAGCCGGTCGCCGCTCACCGCCCTCGACGGGGCGCACCGCTTTCCGCTCGCGCCCCTGTCGGGGGAGGAGAGCGCCGCGCTGCTGCGCGCGGTCTCCCGGCGCGGCGGCCGGGAGGAGGCCCCCGGGCCCCTGGGGGTAAGCGGCCACGGCCCCCGGGACGGGAGCCACCTCGCGGGCGAGGGCGGCGACCCCGGCGGCCTCACCGCCGACCATCCCCTCGTCGAGCTGACCGGCCGCCTGCCGCTGGCCCTGCGCGTGGTGGCCGCCCGGCTCGCCGCCCGCAGCGCCCTGACCCCGGACGCGCTGGCCGGCCGGCTGGCGGACGCCGACGGCAGGCTGGATCACCTGGAGTACGACGATCTGAGCGTGCGCGCCTCGCTCGCCGTCGCGTACGACGCGCTCGCCGCCTCCGGCCGCGGGCCCGACCGGGACGCGGCCGAGGCGCTGCGCCGCATCGGTGCCCTCGACCTCCCCGCGTACAGCGCCCCGCTGCTGGCCCGCCTCATCGGCACCGACGAGCGCCGCGCCGAGGCCGCCCTGGACCGGCTGGCCGACGTGGCGCTGCTGGAGGAGACCGCGTACGGCCGCTACGCGCCCCACGATCTGGTCCGTGCCTACGCCCGTGAACTGGCCGGGGACGACGACGGCGCGGACGCCGCCGAAACCGCCCTGCGCTGGTACGCCGCCGTGGCCGAGCACACCCTGACCGCGCTCCTCGAACCCGGCCCCGACCTGGACGACCGCCGTCGCCCGACCGCGGCGCAGCCGGCCGCGCACACCGCCCATGTCGCCACCGTGCCCCCGTTCGGCTCGGCCGCGGCGGCCTTCGCCTGGTGGGACGGGGAGCTGGGCAACGCGGTGGCGCTGGCCGAGCGGTGCGCCGGGGAGACGGGGACGGTACCGGCCGCCGACGGCACCGACCACCGTGCCGCCTGGGTCTCCGTCCTCACCCGGCTGCTCTTCCCCTGCCTCCGGCGCGGGGGCCGGATCGCCGAGATGGAGGTGCTGGGGCGGGCCGCGCTGGGCGCGGCGCGGCGCCTGGGCGACGAGGCCGCCGAGGCGTACGCGCTCGGGGACCTGGCGGGCCTGCGCTTCCTGACCGGACGGCACACCGAGGCGCTGGCCCTCAACGACGAGGCGCTGGCGCTCTGGCGGCGGCTCGGCAGGACCGTCCGGGTCCGCCGCTGCCTGAGCGACCGCGGGCTGCTGCTGGCAGCGCTCGGCCGCTACGCCGAGGCGGAGGAGACCCTGCGCCGGGGCCTGGACCGCGCACGGCGGCTCGGCGACCCGTACGGCGAGGCCGTCATCCGCGGCCGTCTCGGCGGCCTCCACCGCCGCACCGACCCGCGTGCGGCGATCGAGCAGCACCGCCGCTCGCTGGCCCTCGGCGACGCGCTCGGCGACGTGATCGTGCGGCACACCGCGCACTGCGACATCGGCTACGCCCACCTCGCGCTCGGCCAGTTCGCGGCGGCCGCGTCGCACTTCTGGCGGAGCCTGCACGTCCTGGGTCCCCACGGTGACTGGCCCGGCGAGTCCCGCTCCCGCCTCGGCCTGGCCCGCGCGCTGCGCCGGCTCGGCCGCGGCGACCACGCCGAACGCGCCTGCGCGGAGCTGCTCCGCCGCGCCGGGGCCCGCGCCGACCGCCACACCGAGGGGCTCGCCCGCCACCAGCTCGGGTTACTGCTGCGGGAGCGGGGGCGCACCGGCGAGGCGCACCAGCAGTGGCGGTCGGCCCTGGCCGCGCTGGACGGGACGGACGCGGCGGCGGTCGACACGGCGGCGGTCGTGGGGGAACTGCGGGAACTTCTCGGCGACGCGCAGGGGACGGCCTGATCATCCGGCACCGGCACCGGCACCGGCACGGGCCCCGGCACCGGCACGGGCCCCGGCACCGGCACGGGCCCCGGCACCGGCAGAGCGCTCCACCACATCACTTGGCGTCCGCGTAGCACTCCACCACCGCCGTCGTGAACGGGAAGCGCACCGGGGTCCGGCCGAAGGTCAGCCGCCCGGCGAGGTCCGCCGCCTCCCCGATCGCCGCGACGACCGCGTCCGCCTCCTCCCGCGGGCAGTGCACGATCACCTCGTCGTGCTGGAAGAACACCAGCTCGGCCGCCAGGTCCGCGCAGGCGCGCCGGAGCGCGGCGAGGAGCAGCAGGGCCCAGTCGGCGGCGCTGCCCTGGACGACGAAGTTGCGGGCGAACCGGCCGCGGGCGCGGGCGTCGGTGGAGGCGTAGCCGGGCACCCAGACCCGTTCCCGCTCCCCGGGCTCCGCTCCGGCCAGGGGGATGCCGGCCTCCTCGGGCTCGTCGTCCTCCGTCCGGGCGGCGGGCGGGCAGGTCCGCCCGAGCCAGGTCCGCACCAGGCGCCCCTCCTCGCCGGCGCGGGCGGCCTCGTCGACGTAGGCCACCGCCTGGGGGAAGCGGCGTCTGAGCGCGGCCAGGTTCTTCAGGCCGTCACCGGAGGTCTGGCCGTAGACCGCGCCGAGCACGGCGAGCTTGGCCTGGGCGCGGTCGCCGGAGAAGGCACGCTCGGACACCGCCTGGTAGAGGTCGCCCTCCCGGCCGGCCACCTCCATCAGCCCCGGGTCGCGGGAGATCGCCGCGAGCACACGCGGCTCCATCTGGTCGGCGTCGGCCACCACCAGCCGCCAGCCCGGGTCGGCGACGACGGCCCGCCGGATCACCTTGGGGATCTGGAGCGCGCCCCCGCCGTTGGTCACCCAGCGACCGGTGACCGTCCCGCCGGCCAGGAACTCGGGGCGGAAGCGCCCCTCGCGCACCCAGTCCTGCAACCAGGACCAGCCGTGCGCCACCCAGATCCGGTAGAGCCTCTTGTACTCCAGCAGCGGTTTCACGGCCGGGTGGTCGACGGACTCGATCTCCCACCGCCGGGTCGACCGCACCTTGATCCCGGCCCGGGCGAACGCCCTGACCACGTCGGCCGGCAGATCGGGCCGCACCCGGTGCCCGAACGCCGCGGAGACCTCCTCGGCCAGCTCGGCCAGGCGGCGCGGCTCGCCCCCGCCCGCGTACCGCTCGCCGAGCAGGTCGTGCAGTACCTCGCGGTGGACGTCGGCGCGCCACGGCAGGCCCGCGCGGTTCATCTCGGCGGCCACCAGCATCCCCGCCGACTCGGCCGCCGTCAGCAGCCGCATCCGGTCGGGGTGCGCGGCGCGGTCGTGCCGCCGCTGCTGCTCGGCGTAGACGGCGAGCAGGTCGGTCAGCGGCAGACGGACGCCCTGCGGTTCGAAGAGCGAGGACTGCGCGCCCGGCTCGGCGGAGCGCTGGGGCGGATCGGGCGGCACGGGGCCGCCGCGCAGCCGGGCCAGCGCGGCGGCGGCCGACCGGGGTTCGCCGTAGCGGCCCTCGTGGCCGAGCAGGAGCGTTTCGGCGTCCTCGATGTCGTAGCACCGCTCCACCCGCACCCCCGCGGCGAGCAGAGACGGATAGACCTCGGCGGTGGAGCGCCACACCCAGCGCGTGACGTCCGGCCGGCTCCGCACGGCCCCGGCGAGGTCGGGCTCCCGCCGCACCGGCCCGGCGGGCAGCCCGTCGGGGCCGAGGGGCGCGACCTCCACGCCGCCGCCCTCGGCCACGGCGAGCGCCCACCGGTCGGCCATGGTGCGAGTCTGGCAGGCGGGTCTGACAACGGCCCCCGCGCCCGGGCCGTCCCCGGCCCATGTCCCCGCCC
>NZ_WYCT01000298.1 GCF_011008945.1 Streptomyces harenosi | reverse complement strand
ATAGGCCCAGCAGTAATGCGGATAGCAGTGGTTTTCGTTTTTTTTTTTTTCAAGCAGAAGACGGCATACGAGGTTAGCGAGTGTCTCGTGGGCTCGGAGAGGTGTATAAGAGACAGGGCCTGGGCGCGCTGCGCGCCCAGGCCCGGCGCCTGCACCGGTTCGCCACGGCCGCCGGGGAGGCGCGCCCGCTCGACATCGCCCACACCCTGGCCACCACCCGCGCCCAGCTGCCGCACCGGGCCGTCGTGCTGGGCGCCGACCGCGCCGAACTGCTGGCCGGTCTCGCCGCGCTCGGCGCCGGCGAGGCCGGACCGCGCGTGGTGCGCGGCACCACCGCGCCCGCCGGACCGGTCGCCTTCCTGTTCACCGGGCAGGGCTCGCAGCGCGTCGGCGTCGGCAAGGAGCTGTACGCCACCTTCCCCGTCTTCGCCGACGCCTTCGACCAGGTGCGCGAGCGGCTCGACCCGCTGCTCGCCCACCCGCTCGCCGACATCCTCGACGGGCACGTCGCCGACGGGCTGCCGCTGATGGAGCAGACCGGATTCGCGCTGCCCGCCGTGTTCGCCCTGGAGGTGGCCCTCTTCCGGCTCGTCGAGCACGCCGGGGTCACCCCCGACTTCGTGCTCGGCCACTCCACCGGCGAGCTGGCCGCCGCCCACGCGGCCGGGGTGCTCTCCCTCGACGACGCCTGCACCCTGGTCGCCGCCCGCGGCCGGCTGGTGCAGACCATGCGCACCGACGGCGCGATGGTCTCCCTGGAGATGGCGGAGGAGGAACTGGCCGCCGTCATCGCCGAGACGGGCGCCGGGGACCGGGTCACCATCGCCGCGGTCAACGGGCCGCGCGCGGTCGTGCTCTCCGGTGACGCCGAACCCGTCGAACGGATACGCGCCCGGTGCGCCGAGCGCGGCCACCGCACCCGCCGGCTGCCGATCAGCCACGCCGCGCACTCCGCGCACATGGAGCCGATGATGGACGGCCTGCGCGAGGTGGCGCGGGGCCTGACCCACCACCCGGCCCGCATCCCGCTGGTGTCCAACCTCACCGGGGCGCCGGTCGGCCCCGGCACCGACTGGCCGGAGTACTGGACCCGGCAGCTCCGGCAGACCGTCCGCTTCCAGGACGGCGTGCGCTGGCTGGGCGACCAGGGCGTCACCGCCTGCCTGGAACTGGGGCCCGGCGGCGCCCTGACCGCGATGGCCCGGGACTGCTTCGACGCCTCCGGGCACGACGTGGCGCTCGCCGCCGCCCACCAGCACGAGCGGCCCGAGCCCGACACCCTGCTGACCGCCCTGGCCGAACTGCACGTGCGCGGCGCCCGCGTCGACTTCGGCGCCCTGCTGGCCGCCCGCGGCGGCACCCGCACCGAGCTGCCCACCTACGCCTTCCAGCGCGAGCGGTACTGGCTGCCCGCCGACCCGGCCGCCCCCTCGGCCGCGCCCGGCACCCGCCCCGACGGAGATGCCGACGACGCCGACCGGCTGCGCTACCGCGTCGCCTTCACCCCGCTGACCGGCCTGGACACCGACGCCCGCCCCGACGGGCCCTGGGTCGTCGTCGCCCCCGAGGGCAGCGACCCCGAGCCCGTCGCCGCCGCGCTCGGCCAGACCACCGTCGTGCCGGCCGGCGACCCGGGCGCCCCCGGCGAAACCGCCCGGCAGGTCGCCGCCGCCCGGCCCGCCGGGGTCCTGGTGCTGCCCCCGCCGGACGGGGCCCCCGTCCTCGCCCCGGCCCTCGCCCTGCGCCGCGCCCTCACCGAGGCCGGTGCGGACGCGCCGGTGTGGTGGGCCACCCGCGGCGCCGTCACCACCGGCGGCGAGGCCGCCCCGGCCGCCGCGCAGGCACCCCTGTGGGGCCTGGCCCGCGCCCTGGGCACCGACGGCGCCGTCGACCTGCCCCTCACCGCCGACGAGCGCACCTGGCGGCTGCTCGCCGCCGCCCTCGCCGCCGCCGCGCCCGGCGACCAGCTCGCCGTACGCCCCGGCGGGGTGGCCGCCCGCAGGCTGCTGCCCGCCCTCTCCCCGCGCCGCGGCCACACCTGGCGCGCGGGCGGCACCGTCCTCGTCACCGGCGACATCGCCGACGTGACCCCCGAACTGCTGGGGCTGCTGGCCGGGGACGGCCGCCGGGTCGTCCTCGCCCACGACCCGGCGACCCCCGCCCCCGGCCCCGCCGTCCTCGCCGGGGCGGGCGACGCCTGCACGCTCACCGCCTGGGACCCGGCCACCGGCACGGCACCCGCCACCGAGGCGCCCGTGACCGCCGTCGTCCACCTCAGCGGCATCCACGCCACCGCCCCGGCCGGCCTCGACACCGAACCGGCCGCCTTCGCCGCCGAGCTTGAACGCCGGCTGCGCGCCGTGACGGTGCTGGACGGGCTGTACGCCGACGCCGGCCTGGACGCCTTCCTGCTGCTGTCCACCGTCGCCGGCACCTGGGGCGGCACCGAGGACGCCGCCCACACCGTCGCGCACGCCGCCCTGGAGGCCCTCGCCGCCCGCCGCGCCCTCGCCGGCGGACGCGCCACCTGCGTCGGCTGGGGACCCTGGCGCACCACCGGCGCCGACCCGGCCGCCGTGCCCGGACTGCTGCCCATGCCGCCCGGAGGGGCCGTGGCCGCGCTGCGCCGCGCCCTGGACGCCGACGACGCCGTGGCGGCCGTCGCCGACGTCGACTGGGCCGCGTTCCACCCCGTGTTCACCGGCCGCGGCCCCCGGCCGGTCGTCGCCGACCTGCCCCAGGTCCGCGCGCTGCCCGCCCCCGAGCCCGCCGGGCGTCCGGCCGGCCCGGCCGCCGCCGACCTGCGGGCCCGGCTGCTCGATCTGGTGCGCGCCCAGGCCGCGGCCGTGCTCGGCCACCCCTCGGGCGACGCCGTCGACCCCGTACGCCCCTTCCGCGACCTCGGCTTCGACTCGCTGACCGCGGTCCGCTTCCGTGACCGCATCGCCGCCGAGACCGGGCTGCGGCTGCCCGCCACCCTGGTCTTCGACCACCCCACCCCCGAAGCCGTCGCCGACCACGTCGGCGCCCGGCTCGGCGGGGCGCGCCCCGACGAGACCCCCGCCCCCGCCGCGCAGACCGCCGCCGACCGCGACGACCCGGTCGTCATCGTCGGCATGGCCTGCCGCTACCCCGGCGGTGTCCACGACCCCGAGAGCCTGTGGGAGCTGGTCCACTCCGGCCGCGAGGGACTCGGCGACTTCCCCGCCGACCGCGGCTGGGACCTGTCCGCGCTGCGCCGCGCCCAGCCGGACCTCGCGCTGCGCGCCGGATTCCTGCCCGACGCCGCCGAGTTCGACGCCGAGTTCTTCGGCATCTCACCGCGCGAGGCGCTCGCCATGGACCCCCAGCAGCGGCTGCTGCTGGAGAGCACCTGGGAGGCGCTGGAGCGGGCCGGCATCGACCCGTCCGGGCTGCGCGGCAGCCGCACCGGCGTCTTCGCCGGGGCCGCCGGCTCCGACTACGCGGCCGCCCTCGCCGGCACCCCGGAGGCCGACGGCTACCTCACCACCGGCACGGCGGCCAGCGTCGTCTCCGGCCGGGTCGCCTACACCCTCGGCCTGCACGGCCCCGCGGTCACCGTCGACACCGCCTGCTCCTCCTCCCTGGTCGCCCTGCACATGGCCGTCGGCTCGCTGCGCACCGGCGAGTGCGACCTGGCGCTGGCCACCGGCGTGGCCGTGCTCTCCACGCCCGGCGCCTTCGCCGACTTCGGCGCGCAGAACGGCCTCGCCTCCGACGGGCGCTGCAAGGCGTTCGCCGCCACCGCCGACGGCACCAACTGGGCCGAGGGCGTGGGCGTGCTGGTCCTGGAGCGGATGTCCGCCGCGCGCCGCGCCGGGCACCGTGTCCTCGCCGTCGTCCGCGGTTCGGCCGTCAACCAGGACGGCGCCTCCAACGGACTGTCCGCCCCCAGCGGCCCCGCCCAGCAGCGGGTCATCCGCGAGGCCCTCGCCGACGCCGGGCTGGGCGCGGCCGACGTCGACGCCGTCGAGGCGCACGGGACGGGCACCCGGCTGGGCGACCCGATCGAGGCCCAGGCGCTGCTGGCCACCTACGGCCGGGAGCGGCCCGCGGGACAGCCGCTGTGGCTGGGCTCGCTGAAGTCCAACATCGGGCACGCGGGCGCCGCGGCCGGCGTCGGCGGGGTCATCAAGATGGTGCAGGCGATGCGGCACGGGACGCTGCCGCGCACCCTGCACGTGGACGAGCCCACCCCCGAGGTCGACTGGACCTCCGGCGCGGTGGAGCTCCTCACCGACAACCGCGCCTGGCCCGACACCGGCCGCCCGCGCCGCGCCGGGGTGTCCTCCTTCGGCGTCAGCGGCACCAACGCCCACGTCGTGCTGGAGGCCGGACCCGGGGAGACGGTGCCGGAGCCGGACGCCGGCACCTCCCCGCGGGCCGCGGGCGAGGCCGCGGCGGCGGACGGCACCGGGACACCGGCCCCCCTCGCCGTGCCCTGGCTGCTGTCCGCCCGCACCCCCGGCGCCCTGCGCGCCCAGGCCGAGCGGCTGGCCGCGCACGCCGCCGGGCGGGAGCCCTCCGCCGGCGCCGTCGGGCGGGCGCTGCTGACCGGCCGCGCCGCCTTCGAGCACCGGGCCGTCGTGCTCGGCACCGGCACCGGCGAACTGGCGGCCGGGCTGCGCGCCGTGGCCGGCGGCGAACCCCGGGACGGCGTCGTCACCGGCAGCGTCCGCGCCTCCGGCAAGGGCCCGGTCTTCGTCTTCCCCGGCCAGGGCGGGCAGTGGCCCGGCATGGCCGCCGAACTCCTGGACACCTCACCGGAGTTCGCCACCCGCTGGGCCGAGTGCGAGGCCGCCCTCGCCCCCCACACCGACTTCTCGCTCACCGCCACCGTCCGCTCCGGCGAGCGGCTGGAGCGGGTGGACGTGGTGCAGCCGGTGCTGTGGGCGGTCATGGTGTCGCTGGCCGAGCTGTGGCGCGCCCACGGCGTGGTGCCGGCCGCGGTGGCCGGGCACTCGCAGGGCGAGATCGCCGCCGCCTGCGTGGCGGGCGCGCTGTCCCTGGAGGACGGGGCCCGCGTGGTCGCGCTGCGCGCCCGGGCCCTGGGCGCGCTCAGCGGAGCCGGCGGCATGGTGTCGGTCGCCGCGCCGCGCGCCCGGGTCGAGGAGTGGCTGCCCCGCTGGGGCGGCGAGGTGTCGGTGGCCGCCGTCAACGGGCCCTCCTCGGTGGTGGTCTCCGGCACCCCGGCCGCCCTGGACGAGCTGGTGGCCCACGCCGGCGCCCACGACGTCCGGGCCCGCCGCGTCGACGTGGACTACGCCTCCCACTCGCCCCAGGTCGCCCGGATCGAGGAGGAGATCCTCACCGCCCTGGCGCCCGTCACCCCCCGGGCGGCCGAGATCCCCTTCCTGTCCACCGTCACCGCGCGGTGGCAGGACACCACCGGCCTGGACGCCGCCTACTGGTACCGCAACCTGCGCGAACCGGTCCTGCTCGAACAGGCCGTCACCGCCCTGGCCGAGGCCGGGCACGACGTCTTCGTGGAGGTCGGCCCCCACCCCGTGCTCGGCGCGGCGCTCGCCGAGACCGCCGAACGCGCCGGGATCACCGACCCCCTGGTCACCGGCACCCTGCGCCGCGACGAGGGCGGACTGACCCGGATGCGCACCGCGCTGGCCGAACTGTGGGTGCGCGGCGTCCCGGTGGACTGGGCGCCCGCCCAGGCCCCCGGCCCGGACGACGGCACCGCCGCCGACCTGCCCACGTACGCCTTCCAGCGCGTGCGCTACTGGCCCCGGCCGGTGCCCGCCGGCGACCGGGACCCGGTCGACGAGCGGTTCTGGCACGCCGTCGACCAGCAGGACCTGCCCGCCGTGGCCGGCACCCTCGGCCTGCCGGACGAGGAGCCGCTGCGCGACGTCGTCCCGGCCCTCGCGGCCTGGCGGCGCGGCCGCCGCGAGCGCGCCGCCGCCGACTCCTGGCGCTACCGCGCCGAGTTCCGGCCGCTGCCCGAGCGCACGGGCGGCGCGCTGCCGGGCACCTGGCTGCTGGCCGTGCCCGCCGCGACGGCCGGCGCCGCCACGGCGCGCGCCGTGCGCGACGCGCTCGACGCGCGAGCCGGCCGCCTCCTGGTGGCGGAAGTGCCCGAGGACACCGGCCGGGAGGACCTGGCCGACCGCCTCGGCTCCCTCCTGGGCGGCACCGTCCCGGCCGGTGTGGTCTCGCTGACCGCGCTCGACACCTCGCCCCACCCCGGCAGCACCGCCGTACCCGCCGGGCTGGCCCTCGGCCTGACCCTGTACCAGGCCCTCGGCGACCTGGGCGTGCGCGCCCCGCTGTGGTACCTGACCCGGGGCGCCGTCGCCACCGCCGAGGACCCGGCCGGCCCGGCCGCCCCCGAGCAGGCCGCGATGTGGGCCCTGGGCCGGGTCGCCGCCCTGGAGTCGCCGCGCGACTGGGGCGGGCTGGTCGACCTGCCCGAGGAGCTCGACGAGAGGGCGGCCGGACGGCTCGCCGCCGTCCTGGCCGGCGCGGACGGCGAGGACCAGGTCGCCCTGCGCGCGGGTGCCGCCTACGGCCGCAGGCTGGTGCGCGCCGCCCCCGCCGTCCCCTCGGACGAGGGCTGGCGGCCGCGCGGCACCGTGCTCGTCACCGGCGGCACCGGCGCGCTGGGCGGGCACGTCGCCCGCTGGCTGGCCCGCGAGGGCGCCGAGCACCTGGTGCTCACCAGCCGCCGCGGACCCGACGCGCCGGGCGCCGACGCCCTCGCCGCCGACCTCACGGAGCTCGGCGCCCGGGTCACCGTGGTCTCCTGCGACCTCGCCGACGCCGCCCAGGCGGCCGATCTGGTCGAACGGGTGCAGCGGGACGGCGACCGCATCGGCGCGGTCGTGCACACCGCGGGCGCCGGCGGCCTCGGCCCGCTCGCCACGGCGGGCCTGGACGACCTCGCCGAGGCCATGGCCGCCAAGGTCAGCGGCATCGCCCACCTGGAGGCCGCGCTCGACCCCGGGCACCTGGACGTCGTCGTCTACTTCTCCTCCATCAGCGCCTCCTGGGGCGCCGGCGACCACGGCGTGTACGCGGCCGCCAACGGGGTCCTCGACGCCCGTGCCGAGGCCCGCTGCGCCGCCGGGGTGCACACCGTGTCGGTGGCCTGGGCGCCCTGGGCCGGGGGCGGCATGGCCGACGACCCGGTCTTCGCGACCCTCTCCCGCAAGGGCCTGCCGCTCATCGACCCGGACACGGCGATCACCGCGCTCGCCGGGGCGCTCGCCGCCGGGGACCGCTCCCTGCTCCTGGTCGACGTCGACTGGGCCCGCTTCACCCCGCAGTTCACCTTCGAACGCGCCACCCGGCTGCTCGACGAACTGCCCGAGGCCCGGCCCGAGCCGCCGGCCGCGCCGGGCGCCGGCGACGACACCGGCACGCCCTTCGCACGCCGCCTGGCCGGACTCACCGCCGCCCAGCGGCAGGCGGCGCTGCGGGACCTGGTGCGCGAACACGCCGCCGCCGTCCTCGGCCACGGCGACCCGGCCGCCGTCGACCCCGGCCGCGCGCTGAAGGAACTCGGCTTCGACTCGCTCACCGCCGTCGAACTGCGCAACCGGATCGGCACCGTCACCGGCCTGACCCTGCCGGCCACCATGGTCTTCGACCACCCCACCGCCGACGCCCTGGCCGCCTTCCTCGCCCGCAGGCTGGACGGCGACGGCGCCGGCGCGCCGGCCGCGGCCGCCCCCGTGGTCCGGGTCGACCAGGACGACCCGATCGCCGTCGTCGGCATGGCCTGCCGCTTCCCCGGCGGCATCACCGGCCCCGAGGGACTGTGGCAGGCGGTGCGCGACGAGGCCGACCTCATCACGCCGTTCCCCACCGACCGCGGCTGGCCGCTGGACCGGCTGCTGGACACCGACCCCGACCGGCAGGGCGCCAGCTACGCGGCCCACGGCGGCTTCCTGCACCGGGCGGGCGACTTCGACCCCGCGTTCTTCGGCATCTCGCCGCGCGAGGCGCAGGCCATGGACCCGCAGCACCGGCTGCTCCTGGAGTCCTCCTGGGAGGCGCTGGAGCGCGCCGGGATCGACCCCAAGGGCCTGCACGGCAGCCGCACCGGCGTCTACGTCGGCCTCACCGACCAGGCGTACGGCACCCGGCTGCGGGGCGCCGCCGACGGCATGGAGGGCTATCTGGTCAGCGCCTCCGCCAACGTCGCCTCCGGCCGCGTCTCCTACACCCTCGGCCTGGAGGGGCCCTCGCTCACCGTGGACACGGCCTGCTCGTCGTCCCTGGTGGCGCTGCACCTGGCCGCCCAGGCGCTGCGCGACGGGGAGTGCGACCTCGCGCTGGCCGGCGGCGCCACCGTGATGCCCGACCCGACCTCCTTCGTCGCCTTCAGCCGGCAGCGCGGGCTCGCCGCCGACGGCCGCTGCAAGCCGTTCGCCGCCGCGGCCGACGGCTTCTCCCTGGGGGAGGGGGCCGGGGTGCTGATCGTGGAGCGGCTCTCCGACGCCCGCCGCCTGGGCCACCCCGTCCTCGCCGTGATCCGCGGCTCGGCCGTCAACCAGGACGGCGCCTCCAACGGGCTGACCGCGCCCAACGGACCCGCCCAGGAGCGGGTCATCCGGCAGGCGCTGGTCAACGCCGGGCTCACCGCCGCGGACGTCGACGCCGTCGAGGCGCACGGCACCGGCACCCGGCTGGGCGACCCGATCGAGGCCCAGGCGCTGCTGGCGACGTACGGGCGGGAACGGGACCCGGAGCGGCCGCTGTGGCTGGGCTCGGTGAAGTCCAACATCGGCCACACCCAGGCCGCCGCGGGCATCGCCGGGGTCATCAAGACCGTGCAGGCCATGCGGCACGGCCTCCTCCCGCGCAGCCTGCACATCGACGCCCCGAGCCCCGAGGTGGACTGGTCCGCGGGCGCCGTGGAACTCCTCACCGAGGCGCGGCCCTGGCCCCGCGCAGGCCGCCCCCGCCGGGCCGGCGTCTCCGCCTTCGGCATCAGCGGCACCAACGCGCACGTCCTGCTGGAGGAGGCGCCCGGCGCCGAGGACCCGGCGGACCGGACCTATCTCTTATACACATCT
>NZ_WYCT01000297.1 GCF_011008945.1 Streptomyces harenosi | reverse complement strand
CCACCCGCCACCCGCACACACGCGAGCTCACCGGCAGTTCGAAAGGAACGACCCGCATGGACCGCCTCGTCAACACCATCCGTCCCTACCCCTGGGGCTCGACCACCGCGTTGCCCGCCCTGATGGGCACCACCCCGGACGGCTCCCCGCAGGCCGAACTGTGGATGGGCGCGCATCCCGGCGCGCCCTCCCGGGTGGCGCGCGGCGGGCGCCTGGTGGGGCTGGACGGCGTCATCGAGCAAGATCCCGAGGGAGAGCTGGGCGACGCGGTCGTGCGTCGCTTCGGGCCGCGGCTGCCCTTCCTCGTCAAGCTGCTGGCGGCCGACGCCCCGTTGTCCCTCCAGGTGCACCCCGACCGGGAACGGGCAGCCGCCGGATACGAGCGGGAGAACGCCCGGGGCATTCCGCTCGACGCGCCGCACCGGACCTACCGGGACCCGCAGCACAAGCCCGAGATGATCGTCGCCCTCACCCCGTTCGAGGGCCTGTGCGGATTCCGGCCGCCGCACCAGAGCGCCGAGCTGCTGGACGCCCTGTGCCTGGACTGGGCGGCCCCGTACGCCAGGACGCTCCGCTCGGCCCCGGAGGAACCGGCGCTGCGGGAGGTCTTCTCCGCCTTCCTGTCCCTCTCCCCGGACCGGCTGGCCGAGGTCGGCCGCGCTCTGGAGTCCGCCGCCCGGCGGCCCGGACCGCTGCGGGAGGACCTCGCGGTCTACGACAGGATCGCCCGGGCCCACCCGGGTGACCCCGGTGTACCGGCCGCCCTGCTCGTCGGACTGGTCCGGCTCGCGCCCGGCGAGGCCCTCTTCCTCGGGGCGGGCGTACCGCACGCCTATCTGCGGGGGCTGGGCGTGGAAGTCATGGCCGCCTCGGACAACGTCCTGCGGTGCGGCCTGACCACCAAGCACGTGGACGTGCCGGAACTGCTGCGCGTCGTCCGGTTCACCGCCCTGCCGACGCCGGTGGTGCACCCGGTGCGCGCGGAAGACGGCGAGGAGGTCTACCCGGCGCCCGTCGACGACTTCCGGCTGTCCCGTCTCGTACGCGCGGCGCGGGACCGCGCCCGTGTCCTGTCCGGCTCCCGGCCGCAGATCCTGGTGTGCACCGAGGGCACGGTCCGCCTCACCGGCTCCGGGGGCGAGGCCGTGCTCGCAGCGGGCGAGTCCGCCTATGTCCCGGCCGGGGAGGACGTCACCGTCTCCGGTGAGGGAACCGTGTTCCGGGCCACCACCGCGCCGGGGGACGAGAACTGAACCGCGACTAAACTTAACCGGTTTTGGTCAGATGGTTGTTCACCGGGAAGTCTCGTTCTAGCCTCTCTGCCAGCCGCCGGCCGGAGAGGATTTTCCCCGCCTCTTCCGGTGGAGGGACGTCAAAAGGTGTCCCCGCTCGGCGGTTCAGCGTCCCGCTGCCCGGTGTGAGCCGCTTTTCAGGACCCGGGCGGCGGGATATCCAACCGGCTCGACGTTCCCTTTCCGGTCCGTCCCGGCGCTTCGGCACAGGGACGGACCGGACGGGTCGGAAGGACGACCCCACCACCGACCGGCAGTGCCGTGCCGCCCCGGGTCCGCCCGGCGCCCGGCCGCACATGCCACCATCCTGGGAGCAGCATGAGGAAGAGACTGGCCACCGCAGCGGGAGCGTTGCTGGCCGCGGTCGCCGCCGTCCTGGCCGCGCCGTCCCCCGCGCAGGCCGAGGCGACGGCCGCACCGGGGTTCCACGTCGCCGACGGCCGGCTCGTGGACGCGAGCGGCAAGGACGTCGTCCTGCGCGGCGTCAACCACGCCCACGCCTGGTACCCGGCCAGGACCGCGCAGGCCCTGAAGGACATCAAGGCGCTGGGCGCCAACTCGGTGCGCGTGGTGCTGGCCACGGGCGACCGCTGGGCCAGGAACGACACCGCCGACGTCGCGGCCGTCGTGGCGCAGTGCAAGCAGAACCGGCTCGTCTGCGTCCTGGAGGCGCACGACACCACCGGCTACGGCGAGCAGGACGGAGCCGTCCCGCTCTCCCGCGCCGTCGACTACTGGATCAGCGTCAAGGACGCGGTGCGGGGCCAGGAGAAGTACGTCGTCCTGAACATCGGGAACGAGCCGTACGGCAACGGCACTTCCGGAGCCACTCCGTGGACCGCCGGCACCAAGGACGCGATCGGCCGGATGCGCGCCGCCGGATTCGGGCACACGCTCATGGTCGACGCCCCCAACTGGGGCCAGGACTGGTCCTTCACGATGCGCGACCACGCCGCGGAGGTATTCGCCGCCGACCCCGCGAAGAACACGGTGTTCTCCATCCACATGTACGGCGTGTTCAACACCGCCGCCAAGGTGAAGGATTACCTCAACCGGTTCACCTCGCAGCGCCTGCCCATTGTCGTCGGCGAATTCGGCGCCATGCACTCGGACGGTGATCCGGACGAGGCCGCCATCATGTCCACCGCGCGGCAGCTGGGGGTGGGGTACCTCGGCTGGTCGTGGAGCGGCAACGGCGGTGGCGTCGAGTACCTGGACATGGCGACCGGCTTCGACGCCACGCGTCTCACCGACTGGGGCCGGCGGATCTTCTCCGGTCCCGACGGCATCCGGGAGACGGCCGTGGAAGCCGCTGTCTTCGGCGCGGACGCACCGGCCGCCGGGAGCTGCGCGGTCGGCTACCGCATCACCGACTGGGGCAACTGGTTCAACGCGGACGTCACGATTCACAACACCGGTACGACGGCCGTCAAGGGCTGGCAGCTCGCGTTCGCCCTCCCCGGCGGGCAGCGGATCGCCCAGGTGTGGAACGCCAAGGCGGTCCAGCAGGGCAGCGACGTCCGGGCGGCCCACGAGTCCTGGACGGAGACCATCCCGGCGGGCGGCACGGTGAGCTTCGGCTTCAACGGTTCCTCCACCGGCACCAACGGCGTCCCGGCCGCCTTCGCACTCAACGGCACCACCTGCGCGAAGAGCTGACGGCCGCCTCCCGGCGGGCCGGAGGGCCGCGTCCCCACCGGACGCGGCCCTTTCCCTGTCACGGGGAATGCGTGCCCGGCGCCGGGGCGGTCGAGCCGCGCGGGGTCAGCGACGGCGTCGGCGCCTGGTGACCGGCGGTCTGCACCCCGCCGATCACGTCGAACAGCACGCGCGCCACCTCCGCGCCGAAGTGGTGCACGTCGTGGCTCATGGCCGACAGCGTCGGGTGGGTGATCCGGCAGAGCTGCGAGTCGTCCCAGGCCAGCAGCGACAGATCGTCGGGGACGGTGAAGCCCATCTCGGCGGCGACCCCCGCGCCCGCGACCGCCATGATGTCGTTGTCGTAGACGATCGCGGTGGGCCGGTCGGCGGCGAGCAGCAGGGTGCGGGTGGCGCGGGCCCCCTCCTTCTCGTCGAAGCCGGTGGCGATCTGCCGCGCCTCCTCCAGGCCCAGTTCCCGGGTGGTGTCGGCGAAGGCGCGGGCCCGGATGGCGCTGTGCCCGAGGTCGGCCGGGCCGCCGACGCGCGCGATGCGCCGGTGGCCGAGGGCCGCCAGGTAGCGGACGGCCTCGGTGACCGCGGAGGCGTCGTCGGTCCACACCGCGGGGAAGGGGCCGGTGAGGGACGGATGGCCGACGGCGACCGCGGGCAGCCCGAGACCGCGCAGGGCGGGGACCCGGGGATCGTCCTCGCGGAAGTCCACCAGGATGGCCCCGGCGATCATCCGGCCCCGCCACCAGTCCTTGCAGACCGCGATCTCCTCGTCGAGGTCGCGCACCAGCCGCAGCAGCAGCGAGCAGGACCGCTCCGCGAGGACGCTCTCGATGCCGGAGACGAAGTCCATGTAGAACGGTTCCAGGCCAAGCAGCCGGGCGGGCCGGCACAGGGCCAGCCCGACGATGTCGACCCGCTGGCTGGACAGGCTGCGGGCGGTGGCACTCGGGGCCCAGCCCAGCTCCCGGGCCACCGCGAAGATCCGCTCGCGGGTGGCCTGGGAGACGCCGGGCTTGTGGTTGAAGGCGAGTGACACCGCCCCCTTGGACACCCCGGCCCGGGCCGCGACGTCCTTGATGGTGACGCGCTCGGCGGAGCCGCTCACGCCGGCTCCACGCAGAACAGGGCGGCCCTGACGTCGTCGGCGGTGACGGTGCCGCAGCCCTCCACGCGGATGCGGGTCCGCTCGCCGGGCAGGAGGGTCTGCGGGCCGCGGTCGCAGGCGGCCGCCGCGCCGAGCCGGTCGGGCTGGAGCAGGAGGTCTCTGACGAGGGTCTGGGCGCTCACCACGACGTCGACTCTATCCCCCTGCCCGGGCACGGGCTCCAGGGTGACGTCGAAGCGGGGCCGCGGGTAGGCGAAGTCCTTGTCGGGGACGGGGAAGAGCAGGGCGCGCAGCCCGTCCCCGCGCTCGTCCCCGCCCGGACAGGGGGACTCCCCCGCGTCGGCCACCAGGAACTCCGTGGCCGACCGCGCGTCCGGTACGAGCTCCCCGGGCACCGCGAGCCTGACGACGGTGCGGGGATCGGCGGTCACCTCGACCACCGTCTCGCCGGCCGTGGTGCCGTCCGCCCGCATCCGGCGCAGGGTCACCGCCGTGCGCCAGGGCTCGGCGGACTGGTTGACGGCGGCGAGCACGGGGCCGTCCGCGCCCGGCTGCAGGGTCAGCAGCCGGTCGGCGTACACCCGGCGCAGCTCGTGGTAGAGGGGCTTGAGGCGGCCGTCGCCGTCGATGGCGGACCAGGAGGTGACGGGCCAGCAGTCGTTGAGCTGCCAGACGATCGTGCCGGCGCAGACGGGCCAGTGCGAGCGCCAGTGCTCGATGCCCGCGGCGACCGCCCGGGCCTGCACGAGCTGGGTCAGGTAGTGCCAGCGGTCGAAGTCGTCGCCGGGCGGCGGGAAGTGGCGGGCGACACCGCGCTCCAGCTTTCCGTTGCCGTCCTCGGCCTTCTGGTGGTGGAGCATGCCCGGGGAGGTGGGGGCGAGTTCCTCGCCGGGCAGGGCGCGGCGCAGGGTGGTCAGCGCGGGCGGTGCCTGCCAGCCGAACTCGGCGACGAAGCGGGGGACGTCCGCGCGGTACTCGGCGTAGTCCTGGCGGTTCCACACCTCCCACGAGTGGTGGGTGCCGTGGGCCGGGTCGTTGGGGTGGTGGTCCCAGGAGCCGGACCAGGGGCTGCCCGCGGTGTAGGGGCGGGTGGGGTCGAGTTCGGCGACGACACGGGGCAGCAGGCCGAGGTAGTAGCCCTCGCCCCAGGAGTCGCCGGCCAGTTCCGGCTCCCAGCCCCAGTCCCGGAAGCCCCACAGGTTCTCGTTGTTGCCGTTCCACAGCACGAGCGAGGGGTGGGGCATCAGGCGGACAACGTTGTCGCGGGCCTCGGCCTCGACCTCGCCGCGCAGCGGCTGCTCCTCCGGGTAGGCGGAGCAGGCGAAGAGGAAGTCCTGCCAGACCATCAGCCCGAGCTCGTCGCAGGCGTCGTAGAAGGCGTCGTCCTCGTAGATGCCGCCGCCCCACACCCGCACCAGGTCGACGTTGGCCTCGGCGGCCTGGGCGAGCCGGGTGCGGTACCGCTCCGGGGTGATGCGGGAGGGGAAGGCGTCGTCGGGGATCCAGTTGACGCCGCGGGCGAAGACGCGGGTGCCGTTGACCACGAGGGTGAAGCCGGTGCCGTGCTCGTCGGCCGAGCGGTCCACCTCGACGGTGCGGAAGCCGATCCTGCGGTGCCAGGTGTCGAGGGGGCCGTCCTCGCCGCCGAGCGTCACCTCCAGGTTGTACAGGGGCTGCTCGCCGTAGCCGCGCGGCCACCACAGGCGCGCGTCGGGCACCTCCAGGCGCAGCACCGCCTCGTCGCCGGTGAGCCGGGCCTCGGCGCGGGCCCCGGCCACGCGGGCCTCGGCGGTCAGGGCGCGGTCCCGTCCCTGCGCGGTGCGTTCGATCTCCAGCCGCACCTCGACCCGGCCGGTGCCCTCCTCCACGGTGACCAGCGGGCGCACCCGGGCGATGCGGGCGGTGGACCAGTGCTCCAGCCGGACCGGCCGCCAGATGCCGGCGGTCACCAGCGTCGGCCCCCAGTCCCAGCCGAAGTTGCAGGCCATCTTGCGGATGTACTGCGAGGGCTCCGGGTAGACGTTGGGCCGGTCCCCCGTGACGGCGCGGACGGCCGCGGCCTCGTCGTAGGCCGAGGCGAAGCGGACCTCCAGGTCGCCGGTCCGGCCGGTGACGTCGAACCGGTAGCGCCGGTGCATGTTGCGGGTGGTGCCGACCGGGCGTCCGCCCAGGGTGATGTACGCGGCCGTGTCCAGGCCGTCGAAGACCAGATCGGTGCGCTCGTGCGCGCTGTCGTGGTCGAGCCGGCGGACGTAGGTCCAGGCGCGGCGCCCGACCCAGGCGACGTCGGTCTCGTTGCGGCCCAGGAACGGGTCCGGGATCACTCCGGCGGTCAGCAGATCGGTGTGGACGCAGCCGGGCACCGTGGCCTCCAGCACGTCCTCGCCGTGGCGCAGGCTCCAGCCCTCGGTGAGCTGGGTGACGTCCTTCATGGTGCGGCTCCAATCGCCTGACTCAGGCAGGTGGATGGACAACGGCGGACAACCTAACCCGCTGATCACCCCGTGTCCATAAACCGGTCTAGTCATTGCTGCTGGGTCCGGGTCACGGGGTCTGCGCACGTGGGCGGCCGTGCGCCCCTACTCCAATAACGATTAGGCATCGTGCTCGAAACCTGAGCTTTACCGGTTAACTCTCGGCTGACATAGTGCCGACATCCCACCCGCAGAACTGAGCCGCCATCCTTAAGGAGCTGCGCACATGGGGAAGAAGAAGACGCTCACGGGAGCGCTTCTGGCCGCCGCGATCATGACCGTCGCGGGATGCAGTGGCCAGGGTACGGCGACCGGCGAGACGGCGAACGCGCCCGCCGACCCCGCCGACGCCTCGGGCACCATCAAGGTGCTGACCCACCGCACCGACCTCGTGCAGGACGGGACGATGGACAAGTACGCCGCCGAGTTCAACAAGACCTACCCCGAGGTGAAGGTGGAGTTCGAGGCCCTCACCGACTACGAGGGGGAGGTCAAGATCCGGATGAACACCGACGACTACGGCGACGTCCTGATGATCCCGGCCGCCGTCGCCAAGAACGACTACCCCAAGTTCTTCGCCCCGCTGGGCAGCGCCGGGGAGCTGGGCGGCAAGTACCGCTTCAGCGACAAGGCCGAGGTCGCGGGCAAGGTCTACGGCATCAGCACCTTCGGCACCGCCAACGGCTTCGTCTACAACAAGGCGGTCTGGAAGAAGGCCGGCATCACCGACTGGCCCACCACGCCCGAGGAGTTCCTGGCGGACCTGCGCCGAATCGAGGCCAGGACCGGCTCCCTGCCGTACTACACCAACTTCAAGGACGCCTGGCCGCTGACCGCGTGGAGCAACAACATCGGCTCCGTCACCTGTGACGCCAAGGCCAACGACAAGCTCGCCGGCGCGGTCTCCCCGTGGAAGCGGGGCGGCGAGCTGCACACGATCGACTCGGTGCTCCACGACATCGTCAAGGGCGGCCTGTCCGAGAAGGACCCCAGCACCACCAACTGGGAAGCCTCCAAGGGGATGCTCGCCAAGGGCGAGATCGCCACCATGCAGCTCGGCTCCTGGGCCATCAGCCAGATGCGCGCGGCGGCGGAGAAGGGCGGCACCGACCCCGACGAGATCGGGTTCATGCCGTTCCCCGTGCAGAAGGACGGCACGTACTGCGCCGTCCTCGCCTCCGACTACCAGCAGGCGGTCAACGTCCACTCCGAGCACAAGACGGCCGCCCGGGCCTGGATCGACTGGTTCACCGAGAAGTCCGGCTTCCCGGCGAAGGAGGGCGCCGTGCCCGCGCTGAAGACCGCCCCCATGCCGAGCACCCTGAAGGACTTCGTTGACAACGATGTCACCTTCCTGGAACGCTCCGAGGCGAAGACCGGCCAGGTCAACGCGATCGACAACGCGGCGGAGATCGGCCTGAACAAGCCCGACTACCGCCAGCAGTTGGTCGACCTCGCGCGGGGCGCACGCAAGGGCAGCCTGGAGGACTTCTTCGCGGACCTCGACAAGCGGTGGAACGAGGCGGCCGCGACGGCCGGTTCCTGACCCCGGGCGCAGCCTCTTCCCCCAGCCGTCACCGGCCCCGCCCGGACCAGCGGACGGGGCCGACCGCCCGTCGCAGATCAGCGGACGATGAAAGGCCCGACATGACCGAGACGACCCACACGGCACCCGCGAAGGTGCCGCGCGCCGACGCCCCGCCTCCCGGGACGGCGCGCCCCTCCTCGCCCCCGCGCGGCGGTCTGCTGCGCCGCCTCACCCCGTGGCTGTTCCTCGCCGTCCCCCTGGTCCTGCTGGTCACGTTCACCTACGTGCCGGTGGCGAACATGGTCTACTACAGCTTCACCGACTGGGACGGCGTCAGCCCCGACCGGAACTTCACGGGCCTGGAGAACTACCGGCAGATCTTCACCCGGCCCGAGCTGTTCCGGGTCTTCTTCGTCAGCTTCTACTATCTGGCCGCCTCGGCACTGCAGATCGCGATCGCCCTGTACTTCGCGACCGTGCTCAGCTTCAACCTGCGCTTCCGCAACCTGTTCAAGGGGATCCTGTTCTTCCCCTACCTCATCAACGGCGTGGCGATCGGCTTCGTCTTCCTGTACTTCTTCCAGGACGGCGGCACGCTGGACTCGGTGCTGTCCTGGTTCGGCGCCGGCACCGACCGCGCCTGGCTCGGCGATCCGGAGACGGCCAACACCTCTCTCGCGGGTGTCTCCGTCTGGCGCTACGCCGGGCTGAACTTCGTCCTGTTCCTCGGCGCGATCCAGTCGATCCCGGCCGAGCTGTACGAGGCGGCCCAACTGGACGGCGCCACCCGGTGGCAGCAGTTCCGGCACATCATCGCGCCGAGCATCCGCCCGGTCATCGGCCTGAGCGTCATCCTCGCGATCTCCGGGTCCCTGTCCGTCTTCGAGATCCCGTACATCATGACCGGCGGCGCGACCGGCACCACGACCTTCGTCATCCAGACGGTCAAGCTCGCCTTCCAGTTCAACAAGACGGGCCTGGCCTCGGCCGCCGCCGTCGTCCTGCTTCTGATCATCCTGCTGATCACCTGGATCCAGCGCCGCCTCGTGCCCGACGAGAAGGTGGACCTCGTATGACCCTGCACCCGCC
>NZ_WYCT01000296.1 GCF_011008945.1 Streptomyces harenosi | reverse complement strand
GCGGCCGTCCCCGAGGCGGGCCTGTGGCTCGGCCGCGCGGGCGGGGGCGCCGCTCATCGCGGCGGGCGACCGCCCGGGCCGTCGTCGCCGTACCGGGCGGCACACCGCTCACGCGCCTGACGGTCGATCAACTCATGGGCGGCCCGTGGGCCTTGGCGTCCTGCGGTGTCCCGGGCGGTGGCCACGATCGCCAGCACGATCTCGTACTGCCCGCCCGACAGCCCCATCGACTGGTAGTCGCCGTAGGTGTCGCCCTCGAGCGTCTCGCGTGCCCAGTGGGAGACGAGGCGGACGCACAACTCCCGGTCGGAGAGGACCGGGGAGGCCGGCCCCGGGGCGCCGGTCTGGCGCGGGCTCGCGGTGACCGGGCCGCCGGGGGCACCGGGAGACGCGCAGGCGGCGGCCAGCGCGGTGGCCGGCAGGGCCAGGGCCCAGCGGGACGCGCGCCCGCCCCGGCGGCCGGTCCCTCGCGCCGCCGCCCCGGGCCAGAGGGCTCGTCCCCGTTCCATGTCCCGACGCTAGAGCGCCGGGCCGGCGAGGGCAATGGCCCCGCCGGCGGGCGAGCCGGTCAGCCCGCGGCGGCGACCCGGGCGGCGTCGCCCGGGTTCACGTCCCTGAGCAGGCAGGTCAGCCGGGCGCTGCACACCCGGCGCCCTTCCTCGTCGCTGATCACGATCTCGTACGTCGCCGTGGTGCGGCCCCGGTGCACGGGCGTGGCCACGCCGGTGACCAGGCCCGAGCGGACTCCGCGGTGATGGGTGCAGTTGAGGTCCACCCCCACGGCTATCTTGGAGCTGCCGCCGTGCAGCATCGAGCCGACCGAGCCGAGCGTCTCGGCCAGCACCGCGGAGGCCCCTCCGTGCAGCAGCCCGTAGGGCTGGGTGTTGCCCTCCACCGGCATGGTGCCCACGACCCGGTCGGCGGACGCCTCGACGATCTGGACGCCCATCCGGGTCCCCAGGTGGCCGGCGGAGAACAGGGCGGGCAGGTCGACGCCGAGCGCGGCGTACTCGTCGATGACCTCCTGCGGGAACTTCACGTGCTGCTGCTCGCCCATGGGCCCGGCTCCGTTCGTCGTGGTCGTACCGCTCTGCGTCGGCTGAGCAAACGCTCAGTCGGTCGCCGATTGTTCCAGACGGACCACGACGGACTTGCTGGCCGGGGTGTTGCTGGTGTCCGCGGTGGCGTCCAGCGGGACCAGGACGTTGGTCTCCGGGTAGTACGCGGCGGCGCAGCCCCGCGCGGTCGGGTAGTGCACCACCCGGAAACCGGGCGCCCGCCGCTCGGCGCCGTCCTTCCACTCGCCGACCAGATCCACGTAGGAGCCGTCGGCCACGCCCAGCTCCCGGGCGTCCTCGGGATGGACCAGGACGACCCGGCGGCCGTTCCTGATGCCGCGGTAACGGTCGTCCAGGCCGTAGACGGTGGTGTTGTACTGGTCGTGCGAGCGCAGGGTCTGCAGCAGCAGCCGCCCCTGCGGCAGCTCGGGGTACTCCACCGGCGCGGCGGTGAAGTTGGCCTTGCCGGTGGCCGTGGGGAAGCGCCGCTCGTCGCGCGGGGCGTGCGGGAGCGCGAACCCACCGGGCCGGGCCACGCGCGCGTTGAAGTCCTCGAACCCGGGGATCACGCGCGCGATGCGGTCGCGGATCGTCGCGTAGTCCCTCTCGAACTCCTCCCACGGCACCCTGCTGCCCTCGCCGAGCACCCGGCGGGCCAGCCGGCACACGATGGCCGGCTCGGACAGCAGGTGCGGGCTCGCCGGGTCGAGCCGGCCGCGCGAGGCGTGCACCATGCCCATGGAGTCCTCCACGGTCACGAACTGCTCGCCGCCGGCCTGGACGTCGCGTTCGGTGCGGCCCAGGGTGGGGAGGATCAGCGCACGCGCGCCGGTGACGACGTGCGAGCGGTTCAGCTTCGTCGACACGTGCACGGTCAGCCGCGCGCGCCGCATCGCCGCCTCGGTGACCTCGGTGTCGGGGGAGGCCGCGACGAAGTTGCCGCCCATGGCGAAGAACACCTTCGCCTTCCCGTCGCGCAGCGCGCGGATGGCCCGTACGACGTCGTAGCCGTGCTCGCGCGGCGGGGCGAAGCCGAACTCCCGCTCCAGGGCGTCCAGGAAGGCGGCCGGCGGGCGTTCGAAGATGCCCATGGTGCGGTCGCCCTGCACGTTGGAGTGGCCGCGCACCGGGCACACGCCCGCGCCCGGGCGGCCGATGTTGCCGCGCAGCAGCAGGAAGTTGACCACCTCGCGGATGGTGGGGACGGAGTGCTTGTGCTGGGTCAGGCCCATCGCCCAGCACACGATGATCCGCCGGGAGGCCAGCACCATGCGCAGGGCCCGTTCGATCTCCTCGCGCGTGAGGCCGGTCGCGGCGAGCGTCCCGTCCCAGTCGGCGGCGCGGGCGGCCGCGGCGAACTCCTCGTAGCCGTGGGTGTGCTCGCGGACGAAGGTCTCGTCGACCGCGCCCTCCGTCTCGATGATCAGCTTGTTGAGGAGGCGGAAGAGGGCCTGGTCGCCGCCGATGCGGATCTGGAGGAACAGGTCGGTCAGGGCGGAGCCGGCGGTGAGGCCCCGGGGGGTCTGCGGGTTCTTGAAGCGCTCCAGGCCCGCCTCGGGCAGCGGGTTGACGCTGATGATCCGCGCGCCGTTCGCCTTGGCCTTCTCCAGGGCGGACAGCATGCGCGGGTGGTTGGTGCCCGGGTTCTGCCCGGCGACGATGATCAGGTCGGCCCGGTACAGGTCCTCCAGCAGGACGCTGCCCTTTCCCACGCCGAGGGTCTCGGACAGGGCGGAGCCGGACGACTCGTGGCACATGTTCGAGCAGTCGGGCAGGTTGTTGGTGCCCAGTTCGCGCGCGAAGAGCTGATAGAGGAAGGCGGCCTCGTTGCTGGTGCGCCCGGAGGTGTAGAAGACGGCCTCGTCGGGGGAGGAGAGGGCGGCGATCTCGTCGGCAACGATGCCGAAGGCGCGCTCCCAGGTGACCGGCTCGTAGTGGGCGGCGCCCTCGGGCAGGTACATGGGGTGCGTGAGGCGGCCCTGCTGGCCCAGCCAGTAGCCGCTGCGGCCGGCGAGGTCGGCGACGGAGTGCTCCGCGAAGAACTCGGGGGTGACCCGGCGCAGGGTGGCCTCCTCGGCCACGGCCTTGGCGCCGTTCTCGCAGAACTCCGCCGCGTGCCGGTGCTCCGGCTCCGGCCAGGCGCAGCCGGGGCAGTCGAAGCCGTCCTTCTGGTTGACGCTCAGCAGGGTCAGCGCCGTGCGCCTGACGCCCATCTGCCGCTGGGCGATGCGGAGGGTGTGGCCGATGGCCGGCAGCCCCGCCGCGGCGTGCTTGGGCTCGGCGACCCGCGGCGCGTCCTGGACGGGATCACCCTTGGGCGGCTTGGTGGCCATCGCGCACTCCCCTTCGTGTACACGTGTGAGCTATGTCTCCGATCCTCGCACGCGCCGGTGACGGCGCGGCGCGCCGGGCGGGCACGGGATCCGGGTGAGGCGTGCGGGCACGGGGCGCGGGCAGGGGGCGCGGGCGTGGCGCGCGGGCCGGTGCCGGACCGGCGCCCCGGCCGCGCCACCGCGCCGGTGCCCCGCCCGCGAGGCCGCCCGCGGCCGGGCGCCGCGCCGCCGCCGGGCCCCCGGGGCACGGGGGAGCGTCCGACGCGGGGCCCGGGCCGGAGGCCCGCGGCGGCGCGGGGCCGGAGCCGGCTGTCAGTGCGGCGTGGCAGGATCGGGGACGTGGCAGAGACAGCATCGAAGAAGACCGACCCCACCTCCGGCGGCCGCCCGCGGCTGATGCTCATGGACGGGCACTCGCTGGCCTACCGCGCGTTCTTCGCGCTGCCCGCGGAGAACTTCACCACCGCGACCGGCCAGCCGACCAACGCGATCTACGGTTTCGCGTCGATGCTGGCCAATACGTTGCGTGACGAGGCGCCCACGCACTTCGCCGTCGCGTTCGACGTGTCGCGCAAGACCTGGCGGTCCGAGGAGTTCACCGAGTACAAGGCGAACCGCTCCAAGACCCCGGACGAGTTCAAGGGCCAGGTCGAGCTGATCTGCGAGCTGCTCGACGCGATGCACGTCTCCCGCTTCGCCGTGGAGGGGTACGAGGCCGACGACGTCATCGCCACCCTCGCCACCCAGGCCGAGGCCGAGGGCTTCGAGGTGCTGATCGTCACCGGCGACCGGGACTCCTTCCAGCTGGTCAGCGAGCACACGACGGTGCTGTATCCGACCAAGGGCGTCTCGGAGCTGACCCGGTTCACCCCCGAGAAGGTCGTCGAGAAGTACGGGCTGACCCCGGCCCAGTACCCCGACTTCGCGGCCCTGCGCGGCGACCCCTCGGACAACCTGCCGGGCATCCCGGGCGTCGGCGAGAAGACGGCCGCCAAGTGGATCAACCAGTTCGGCTCCTTCGCGGAACTGGTCGAGCGCGTCGACGAGGTCAAGGGCAAGGCCGGGCAGAACCTGCGCGACCACCTGGAGTCCGTCAAGCTCAACCGCCGCCTCACCGAGCTGGAGCGGCAGGTCGCGCTGGACAAGCCGGTCACCGAGCTGGCGAGGGCGCCCTACGACCGCAAGGCCGTCGCGACGGTGCTGGACACCCTGGAGATCCGCAACCCGTCGCTGCGGGAGCGGCTCTTCGCCGTCGACCCGGGTGCCGAGGAGGCGGAGACCACGCCGGTCGTGGCGGACGGCGTCGAGCTGGACGGCACGGTCCTCGGCACCGGTGAGCTGGCCGGCTGGCTCGCCGAGCACGCCACGCAGGCGCTCGGCGTCGCCACCGTCGACACCTGGGCGCTGGGCGCCGGCTCGGTCGCCGAGGTCGCCCTCGCCGCGCCCGACGGGGCCGCCGCGTGGTTCGACCCGTCCCAGCTCGACGAGGACGACGAGAGGGCGTTCGCCGGCTGGCTGGCCGACGCCGGCCGGCCCAAGGTCTTCCACGACGCCAAGCGGGCGATGCGGGTCTTCGCCGAGCACGGCTGGAGCGTCGACGGGGTGGGGATGGACACGGCGCTGGCGGCCTATCTGGTCAAGCCGGGCCGCCGCTCCTTCGACCTGGACGCGCTGTCCCTGGAGTACCTGCACCGGGAGCTGGCCCCCGCCGCGGCGGCCGACGGCCAGCTCGCCTTCGGCGCGGACGACGCCGCGCAGGCCGAGGCGCTGATGATCCAGGCCCGCGCCGTCCTCGACCTGGGCGAGGCCTTCGGCGGCCGCCTGGAGGAGGTCGGCGCCGCCGAGCTGCTGCGCGACATGGAGCTGCCGACCTCCGCGCTGCTGGCCCGCATGGAGCGGCACGGGATCGCCGCCGACCGCGCCCACCTCCAGGCCATGGAGCAGATGTTCGCCGGCGCCGTGCAGCAGGCGGTGAAGGAAGCGCACGCGGCGGCGGGCCACGAGTTCAACCTGGGCTCGCCCAAGCAGCTCCAGGAGGTCCTCTTCGGCGAGCTCGCCCTGCCCAGGACCAAGAAGACCAAGACCGGTTACACCACCGACGCCGACGCCCTGGCCTGGCTGGCGACGCAGACCGACAACGAACTGCCGGTGATCATGCTCCGCCACCGTGAGCAGGCCAAGCTGCGCGTCACCGTCGAGGGGCTGATCAAGACGATCGCCGCGGACGGCCGGATCCACACCACCTTCAACCAGACGGTCGCGGCGACCGGACGGCTCTCCTCGACCGATCCCAACCTGCAGAACATCCCGGTCCGCACCGACGAGGGCCGGGCGATCCGCCGCGGCTTCGTGGTCGGCGAGGGCTACGAGTCCCTGATGACGGCGGACTACAGCCAGATCGAGCTGCGGGTCATGGCCCACCTGTCCGAGGACGCGGGCCTGATCGAGGCGTTCACCTCCGGTGAGGACCTGCACACCACGGCCGCCTCCCAGGTGTTCTCCGTGGAGCCCGCCGCGGTCGACGCCGAGATGCGCCGCAAGATCAAGGCGATGTCCTACGGCCTGGCGTACGGCCTGTCGGCGTTCGGCCTCTCCCAGCAGCTGAACATCGAGGCCGCCGAGGCCCGCGCCCTGATGGACGCCTACTTCCAGCGCTTCGGCGGCGTACGGGACTATCTGCGCCGGGTCGTGGACGAGGCGCGGGCGACGGGTTACACGGCGACGCTCTTCGGCCGCCGGCGCTACCTGCCCGACCTCAACAGCGACAACCGCCAGCGCCGCGAGGCGGCCGAGCGGATGGCGCTCAACGCCCCGATCCAGGGCACCGCGGCGGACATCGTGAAGATCGCCATGCTGCGGGTGGACCGGGCGCTGCGGGAGGCCGGGCTGACGTCCCGGATGCTCCTTCAGGTCCATGACGAAATCGTCCTGGAGATCGCCCCCGGCGAGCGCGAGGCGGCGGAGGAGATCGTCCGCCGCGAGATGGCGAGCGCGGTCGACCTCCGCGTCCCCCTGGGCGTGTCCGTGGGCGTGGGCCGGGACTGGGAGTCGGCGGCGCACTGACCGCGTCCCGCCCCCGCCGGGACGCGCCCCGGCAGGGGCGGCCGGTCTCGGGGCGACCCCGCACGGGGGAGCGGCGGGCCCGGTGCAGGCCCGGCACCGGTGCGGTCCGGTGCGGGCCCGGCACCGGTGCGGGGACGGCCCGGCGTGGGGCCCGGTGCCCCGGCGCTCGCCCGCCCGCCCCCCGCCGGGTCGTCACTCAGGTGGCCCCCGCGGGAAAGCCGCCGCCCCCGGCGCCCGCCAGGATGCGGGCATGGGTATACGCACGCTCCACCGGACCGCACCACCGCGGACCGGCGCCGAGGGACCCGCCCGCGTGTCGCTCCCGTCGGTCCCGGTCGTCGCGCCGGACGCAAGCACCGCCCGCATCCCCGAGCCCTTCGCCCCGGCCCTGCGCCGGGCCGCGGCCGCGCTGCGCCGCGGGCTCGTCCGCCGGCGGCCGGCCGCCGCGGGACCCGGCGGGACACCCGCCTGGCGCCGGTGGGCCGAGTCGGCCCGCGGCTACCTGGCGCTCGCCCTCACCCTGCTGCCGAGGCACCGCCCCGCCCGCACCTTCACCGTGTTCGTCGCCACCGCCGGCGCCGGCCCCACCGCTGCCTCCGGCGCGGCGGACCCGGCCGGCACGGTCAGCGCGCCACCGGGCGGCCCGGCCGCGGACCGGCGCCGTCCCGGGGAGCCGGACCCCGGTCCGGGCGCCGCACCCTGACCACCACGGCGTACAGCAGCAGTCCCGGGACCAGCCCCGCGCCCGCTCCGAAGCACACCGACGGGACCACCTCCCACGGCTTGGCGACCGGACCCCAGTACTCCCACCACCGGGTCGCCCGCTGCACCGCCCCGGCCACCGCACAGCCGCCGATCAGCACCGCGGCCCCCCACCGCTCCCGGGCCGGCAGCGCCGCCACCCCCGGCGACCCGGCCCGGGACGGCACCCGCCGCAGCGCCCGGGCGAGGAACACCGCGAGCACCACCGCCGCCAGCGCGGAACCCCCGTACTGCAGGTACCAGTACAGCGGCGAGCCCGCGAACTCCCGCCCCAGCACGGGAAAGGCCCGCATCCCCCACCGGTCCTGATGGGTGAACGCGTCCCACCCGATGTGCGTCAGCGCCCCGAGCACCGCCGACACGTACCACCACACGGCCGAGGACGACCGCACCCGCGCGCGCGGCGCCCCGCACCGCAGCAGCGCGCCCGTGCGCCGCTGCCAGGCCCGCGGCAGCAGCGCCACCAGCGGTTCACGCACCAGCAGCCACAGCCCCACCAGGGCCCAGGAGATGAGCACGTCCACCGTGAACACGCCGGGGAGGGAGTGCGTGACGTCCCCGAACTCCATCGCCCCGGCCAGCACACTCGCCGCGTAGTAGGTCACATCGGGTGAAAAAGAACCCGCCACGAGCACGGCCGGCACCAGCGCGCCCCGCCCGGTTCCATCGGTGCGCACGGCCGGCAGCACCGCCACCGCGTGACTGAGCGTGAACGGCAACAGGACTCCTCACGGCGGACGTTGGCCGGCCGGCGTCACCCCACATGGCCAACTGGTGAAAATCGGGCACGAACGGGTGCCCATGCAAAGCAAGTTGTCGTAGGGTCGCCTGCGTCACCGTACCGGTCGAACAGGCGGGCCATACGCACACGGCACTCGGAGCCGCTCCGGGGGCAACCCGGGGCGCGCGCCGATCGTCAACAGGGCGAGCACAGCAGACGGAACAGACGGGCGCCCGGGCGTCCACGGGAGGGTTCACTCTATGGCGGCGCATTTCGGCAGCAGGCTGCGCAAGGGCGCGGCGACCACCGCCGTGGCCGCGGCCGCGGTCGCGGCCCTGTCCGCGTCCCAGGCTCCGGGTGTGACGGTCGACGACCACGGCAGACAGACCGCGGCCGACACGACGCCCTCACCGGAGACCGGCGCGGACGGCAGCGCCACCGGCAACTCGCCGTACTACACGGACCTGCCGCCGCTCAACAGCCCGCGCCCCGACCCGTCGTCGGCCGCCGGCACCCCCGTCGTCCAGGGCTCCGCCGAGGCGGGCATCCCCGCCACCGTCCTGGACGCCTACAAGAAGGCCGCGCAGTCCCTGCGCGCCGCCAAGCCCGGCTGCAACCTGCCCTGGCAGCTCCTGGCCGCCATCGGCAAGGTGGAGTCGGGCCATGCCCGCGGCGGACGCGTCAACGCCGACGGCACCACCCTCAGCCCGATCTTCGGACCGCAGCTCGACGGCAACGGCTTCGCGCTGATCAAGGACACCGACGGCGGCGCCTACGACGGCAACAGCGGCTACGACCACGCGGTCGGCCCCATGCAGTTCATCCCGTCCACCTGGGCGTGGGCCGGACGCGACGGCAACGGGGACGGCGCCAAGGACCCCAACAACGTCTACGACGCGGCGCTGGCCGCCGCCCACTACCTGTGCCGCAACGGCTGGGACCTGTCCACGCAGGCCGACCTCGACAGCGCCGTCCTCAGCTACAACAACTCGCGGGACTACCTGAACACCGTCATGCGGTGGCTGGAGTACTACCGCAAGGGCACCCACGAGATCCCGGACGGCACCGGCGGCCTGCCCACCGGCCGCAGCGACTCCGGCGCCGGGCGGACCACCCGGCCCGCGCCGGCGCCCCAGGACACCCGGACGCCCGGCACGGCCGGGGAGTCCCCGAAGCCGACGGCACCCGGCAAGCCCGCCGAGCCCGCCGAGCCGGGCAGGCCCGCCGAGCCCACCCCGCCCGGCAGCGGGT
>NZ_WYCT01000295.1 GCF_011008945.1 Streptomyces harenosi | reverse complement strand
CGCCCACGTCCGCCCGCCCCACCGCGGTCCGCCGCCGTCCGCCGCGGTCAGCCACCGGAGTCACCGGAGTCACCGGAGTCACCGGAGTCACCGGAGTCACCGGAGTCACCGGGGCGCGGCCCCGTGCGGCGCCCCCCGTGTCTCCTGTGCGTTCCCTTGACTGGCAGAAACTTCCCGGATATTGGTGGCCTCTCGGAAGTTTCCTTCAGCGATACGCACTGATACGCAGCGATTCCCCAGCGATCCCCGGTGAGCCCGCGATCTCGCGCGGGTCACGCACTCCGGAACTCCGGAAGGAGCGCACGTGCCCGACAGCAGCACGGGAAGCAGCGCACAGCCCTCCAGACGCACCCTCCTGGCCGCCACCGCCGGTGTCAGCGCGGCCCTGGCGGCCTCCGGCACCGCGTCCGCCCGGCCCGCCCGGCCCGGCGACGACGCACTCCGTGCCCTCGTCTCCCGCATGACCCTGGAGGAGAAGGTCGGCCAGCTCTTCGTGATGCGGGTCTACGGCCACTCCGCCACCGCCCCCGACCAGGCCGACGTCGACGCCAACCTCAAGGAGATCGGCGTCCGCACCGCCGCCGAGCTGATCGCCAGGTACCGGGTGGGCGGCATCATCTACTTCGCCTGGGCGCACAACACCCGCGACCCGCACCAGATCGCCGCCCTGTCCGACGGCATCCAGAAGGCCTCCCTGGAGCTGCCGCGCGGCCTGCCCGTGCTCGTCTCCACCGACCAGGAGCACGGCATAGTGGCCCGGGTGGGCGAGCCGGCCACGCTCTTCCCGGGGGCCATGGCGGTCGGCGCGGGCGGCTCGCGCTCCGACGCGCGCACCCTGGGCCGGATCGCCGGCGCCGAGCTGCGCGCCCTGGGCATCCGGCAGGACTACGCGCCCGTGGCCGACGTGAACGTCAACCCCGCCAACCCGGTGATCGGCGTGCGCTCCTTCGGCTCCGACCCGCGGGCGGTGGCGGAGCTGGTGGCCGCCGAGGTCACCGGCTTCCAGCGCGCGGGGGTCGCGGCCTGCGCCAAGCACTTCCCCGGCCACGGCGACACCGCCGTCGACAGCCACACCGGCTTCCCGGTCATCACCCACACCCGCGCCCAGTGGGAGGAGCTGGACGCGCCGCCGTTCCGCGCCGCGATCGAGGCCGGCATCGACTCGGTCATGACCGCGCACCTGATGTTCCCGGCGCTCGACCCCTCCGGCGACCCGGCCACCCTCTCCCGCCCCATCCTCACCGGCATCCTGCGCGAGGAACTCGGCTACGACGGGGTCGTGGTCACCGACTCCCTCGGCATGCAGGGCGTGCGGACGAAGTACGGAGACGAGCGGGTACCGGTGCTCGCGCTGAAGGCGGGCGTGGACCAACTGCTCAACCCGCCCCGTCTGGATGTGGCCTGGAACGCCGTCCTGAAGGCCGTCCAGGAAGGCGAACTGACCGAGGCACGCCTGGACGAATCGATTCTGCGGATCCTGCGGCTGAAGGCGGGGCTCGGGCTGTTCCGCGACCCGTACACCGACCCGGGCGGCGTGGACCGGGTGGTCGGCACCCGGGGCCACCTGGCCGCCGCCGACCGGATCGCCGAGCGGACCACCACGCTGCTGGTCAACGAGGGGAACCTGCTGCCGCTGTCCCGGCGCCGGACGCCGAAGCTGCTCGTCGTCGGCGCCGACCCCGCCTCGCCGTCCGGCACGACCGGCCCGCCCACCGCGGTGCTCGCCGAGGCGCTCACCGGACTGGGATTCACGGCCACCGCCCTGTCGACGGGCACCTCCCCGTCCACCTCGGCCGTCGCCCGTGCGGTGGCGGCGGCCCGGGACGCGGACGCGGTGGTGGTCGGCACCTACAACGTCACGGCGAGCAGCACCCAGAAGACGCTGGTACGGGAGCTGCTGGCGACCGGCAGGCCGGTGGTGGCCGTGGCCGTCCGCAACCCCTACGACGTGGCCCACCTGCCCGGCGTGCCCGCCTTCCTCGCCGCCTACTCGTGGACCGACGTCGAACTGCGCGCCGCCGCACGGGTGATCGCGGGCCGGGCGGCTCCGCGCGGCCGGCTGCCAGTGCCGGTGATGCGGGCCGACGACCCGGCGGCGGTGCTGTACCCGGTCGGGCACGGGCTCGGCTACCGGCGCTGACCGCCGGGGCCGCCCGCGCGCCCGGACCGGCGTGCCCGACGCGGCCGCCCGTCCGCCGGGACGTGCCGCCAACGCGCGCCCGCGCCGGGGAACGGGCCGCCGTACCCGGCCGGTGCGGGGGTCCGCACCGGCCGGGCGCGCGTTCACGGCCTACGGACGCAGGGCCGGTTCGCGCTCCGCGGTCCGCCGGTCGAGCCGGGCGTCGAACGCGGCCAGCGGCCGGGCCGCCGCCGGGTCCTCCTGGACCGCCGGGGAGGCCACGCCCGCCCACTGGAGGATGCGCGCCGTGGCGAGGGCCTTCTGCTCGGGGACGAGCCCGGCGACGTTGGCTCCGTGGTTCATGCCGGGGGCCGTGAAGACGTAGGAGTCACGCGCCCCCCGGCCGAGGCGGAACGGTTCGGCGCCCCACGGGTCGTTCCCGCCGTACACGAACAGCATGTGGCGGGCGTTGTGCCGCACCCAGGTGTCGATGTCGCGCATCGCCGACGGCTGGAAGGTCATCGGGATCGAGCGGGGCACGTAGTTGCGCGGCGGCTGGTAGCCGTAGCGGATGTACTTCTTCTCGATGTGCGGGAACCGGATCGTGGGCGCGCCCAGTTGCGTGCCCGCCTGGTAGTAGTACGGGGTGTACGTGCTGAGTCCCTGGTCGGTGTAGGCGTAGAAGCCGGAGATCGTGTCGACGGAGTCCCAGATCTCCTGGTCGGTGGCGTTCGCCGCGTCGGCCGGGATCGAGTCGCAGTCCTTCAGGGTGCTGTACTGCCAGAAGCCCCAGACGTAGTCCAGGACGACCGCCTCGTAGGCCCGGTCCAGGCTGCCGACGGTGTCGAAGGTGTAGCCGTTGCCGGCCGCGTACGCCGCGTACCTGTCCTTCAGCGGCTCGCGGCGCACCAGCGCCTCGCGCTGTACCCCGTTCAGCCGGTCGCGGCACTCCTTGGTGCCGACGGTGGCGAAGAACCGGTCGTAGGCCGAGTCCTCCTTGTTCACCACGTCGTTGGGGGCCACGTAGGCGACCACGCCGTCCATGTCGCGCGGGTAGAACCGCTCGTAGTAGGTGGCGGTCATGCCGCCCTTGGAACCGCCGGTGGAGATCCAGTTCTCGCGGTAGACCGGCTTCAGCGCCTCGAAGATGCGGTGCTGGTCGCTGGCCGCCTGCCAGATGTCCAGCTTGGTCCAGTCGGCCGGGTCGGGCCGGGACGGCGTGAAGAAGCGGTACTCCATGGAGACCTGGTTGCCGTCGACGATCTGGGTCGGCTCGCGGCGGCTGGGATTGGTGGAGACGTTGTAGCCGCCGGTGTAGAAGACCGTCGGGCGGCTGACGTCCTTGTGCAGCACGGTGACGCGCTGCCGGAAGGTGCCCTGGGACGGGTCGCGGTGGTCGACCGGCTGGGTGTAGTAGAGGACGAAGAAGCGGTAGCCGGGGTACGGCTTCTCCTCGATCAGGCTCATGCCCGGTATCGCGAGCAGCCTGTCCTTGATGTCGGTGGCCTCCGGCTGAGCGGCGGTGGCCGCACCGGCCGTGCCGACGGTGCCTATGAGCACCACCAGCGCGAGCAGCCATCTGAGCGCCTTGCGCATGCACCCTCCCCTGTGAGTCAGATGTGCGCCCGGAAGCTATCGGAGCAACTCCTCCGCGCACCAGGGGAGACGGAGAAATGGAGAGAATTGCCCGGCCGGGGACGGCCGTTCAGCACAGGATCCAGCCCGAGACGACGGTCCGGCCGCCCACCCGGCCGGTCACCCACACGCACCGCTGCCCGGCGTGCACGGTCACCGGCCCGGCCCGGTAGGCGTACCGCCCCTCGTCGACGACCGGACGGCCGCCGCGCGCCCGCAGGCCGACCGACATCCGCTGCTTGACGCCGGGCTTCTTGGGGACGGTGACGGCGCAGACGTAACCGCCGCGCCGGTGGACGAGGACGGAACCGGTGGCGAAGGGCAGCGTCCGGACCTTGCGGCCGGGGCAGTTCGCCGCGGCCTCGGCGTCCTGCGGCGCCGCGACGGTGAGCAGCCCCGACGTGATGAGCACGGCCGTGCCGAGCGCCAGCCGACGTATCGCACCTCTGCCCACGGAGCCCCTCCCGTCACGACGGTCGTCGTACGGGTGTACGGACGCAGGACGTATGGCGGATGGTTGCACGACCGTCACGCGGGCGCCGGACCGGGGCGGCCCGCCACGCTCCCGACGACCCGTCACCGGCCCGTACCGTGCCCCCGGATACCGGAGGCCGGAGGCCGGTCGCCGGTGGCCGACCCGTGCCGTGCCCCGGCGGCCGGTCGCCGCCGGGGCTCCGGTCACCGGCTCGCGGCGACCGGCTCCTCCGGCTCGCTCGCGCCGGTGAAGGTGCGCCACAGGCGCGCGTACCTACCGTCGCGGGCCAGGAGTTCCTCGTGGGTGCCGTCCTCCACGACCCGGCCGTGGTCCATGACGACGACCCGGTCCGCGCGGGCGGCGGTGGTCAGGCGGTGGGCGACCACCAGCGTGGTACGGCGGCCCGCGAGGCGGTCGGTGGCCTGGTTGACCTGGGCCTCCGTCGCCAGGTCCAGGGCGGCGGTCGCCTCGTCCAGCAGGAGGACGTCGGGGTCGACCAGCTCGGCCCGGGCCAGCGCGATGAGCTGGCGCTGCCCGGCGGAGAGGTTCCGGCCGCGTTCGGCGACCTCGTGGAGGTAGCCGCCCTCCAGCGTGGCGATCATCTCGTGGGCGCCGACCGCGCGGGCGGCGGCCTCCACCTCGGCGTCGGTGGCGTCGGGGCGGGCGTAGGCGATGGCGTCCCGCACGGTGCCCGGGAAGAGGTACGCCTCCTGCGGGACCACGCCCAGGCGGTGCCGGTAGGCGGTGAGGTCGAGCTCGCGCAGATCGGTGCCGTCGACGGTGACCCGGCCCGCGGTCGGGTCGTAGAAGCGGGCCACCAGCTTCACCAGCGTCGACTTCCCGGCGCCGGTCTCGCCGACGAACGCGACCGTCTGCCCGGCCGGGATGCGCAGGTCGATGCCGGCCAGCGCCTCCTCCTCGCCGCCGTAGCGGAAGCGCACGCCCTCGAAGGCGATCTCCCCGCGCAGGGAGCCGACCGGCCGGGCCCGCTCCGCCGCCCGGGTGGAGGTGGGCTCCCGCAGCAGCTCCTGGATGCGGCCGAGCGAGACGGTCGCCTGCTGGTAGCCGTCGAAGACCTGGGAGAGCTGCTGCACGGGCGCGAAGAACAGGTCGATGTAGAGCAGGTACGCCACCAGCGCACCCGTCGTGAGCGTGCCGTCGTCGACCCGGGTGCCGCCCACGACCAGCACCGCGGCGGCCGCGGCCGAGGACAGGAACTGCACGAAGGGGAAGTACACCGAGATCAGCCACTGGCCCCGGACGCGGGCCCGGCGGTAGCTGTCGCTGCGCTCGGCGAACCGCCGCCCGCCGTCCCGCTCGCGGCCGAACGCCTGCACGATCCGCAGTCCCGACACCGACTCCTGCAGGTCGGCGTTGACGGCGGAGACGCGTTCCCGCGCGAGCTCGTACGCCTTCACGCTGGCCCGGCGGAAGAAGTAGGTGGCCAGGATCAGCGGCGGCAGCGTGGCGAAGACCACCAGGGCGAGCTGGACGTCGAGGACGAGCAGGGCGGCCATGATGCCGAAGAAGGTGACGACCGAGACGAACGCGGTGACCAGACCGGTCTGCAGGAACGTCGACAGCGCGTCGACGTCGGTGGTCATGCGCGTCATGATCCGCCCGGTCAGCTCCCGCTCGTAGTAGTCGAGCCCGAGCCGCTGGAGCTGCGCGAAGATCTTCAGCCGCAGCGCGTACAGGATGCGCTCGCCGGTCCGTCCGGTCATCCGGATCTCGCCGCTCTGCGCCGCCCACTGGGCGAGCACGGCGAGCAGCGCCAGCAGCGACGCTGACCAGACCGCGCCGAGCGCGAGCCGGGTGACGCCGTCGTCGATGCCGTGCCGGATCAGCACCGGCAGCAGCAGGCCGGTCCCCGCGTCGACGGCGACCAGGCCCAGGCTCACCAGCAGCGGCAGCCCGAAGCCGCGCAGCAGGCGGCGCAGTCCGTAGGACTCCTCCGGGCGCACCGCGCGCGCCTCGTCGACGTCCGGGGTGTCGGTCGCCGGCGGCAGCGCCTCGACCTGGGCCAGCAGCTCGGGGGTGGCCGGGCTGCCCGCCCGGTCCGCGTCCCGGGGCTCGCGCTCCCCCGCCCAGAGCCGGGGGGTGATGCCGCGCTCGGCGTCGTACTCGGCGTCCAGCTCCTCCCGCACGGAGGTGTCCTCGCGCGGCGCGGCGGGCCGGACGTGCCCCGGTGAGACGCCGCCCAGTTCGTCGGGGTCGGTGAGCAGGCGCCGGTACAGGGCGCAGCGCTCCTGGAGCTCCTCGTGGGTGCCGAGGTCGGCGAGGCGGCCGTCGTCGAGGACGGCGATGCGGTCGGCGAGGTTCAGGGTGGAGCGGCGGTGGGCGATCAGCAGGGTGGTCCGGCCCCGCATGACCTCCTTCAGCGCCTCGTGGATCTCGTGCTCGACGCGGGCGTCGACGGCGGAGGTGGCGTCGTCCAGGACCAGCAGCCGGGGGTCGGTGAGGATCGCGCGGGCCAGCGCGATGCGCTGGCGCTGGCCGCCGGAGAGGGTCAGGCCGTGTTCGCCGACGGTGGTGTCGTAGCCGTCGGGCAGGGCGCTGATGAAGCCGTGGGCCTGGGCGGCGCGGGCGGCGGCCTCGATCTCCTCGTCGGTGGCGCCGGGGCGGCCGTAGGCGATGTTGTTGCGGACGGTGTCGGAGAAGAGGAACGAGTCCTCGGGCACCAGGCCGATCGCGGCCCGCAGCGAGTCCAGGGTCAGTTCGCGCACGTCGTGGCCGCCGACGAGGACGGCGCCGCGCGTGACGTCGTAGAAGCGCGGCAGCAGCAGGGAGACCGTGGACTTGCCGGAGCCGGAGGCGCCGACGACGGCGAGGGTCTCGCCGGGGCGGATCTCGAAGGAGAGCCCGTCGAGGACGGGGCCGGTCTCCCCGGAGGGGGTGCCGTAGCCGAACGACACGTCGTCGAACTCGACGGTGGCCGGGGCGTCGGCGGGCAGCTCCTTCGTGCCGTCCCGCATCGCCGGCTCGGTGTCGATCAGCTCCAGGACGCGTTCGGTGCCCGCGCGGGCCTGCTGGCCGACGGTGAGGACCATGGCGAGCATGCGGACCGGGCCGACGAGCTGGGCGAGGTAGGTGGAGAAGGCGACGAACGTGCCGAGCGTGATGTGCCCGTGCACCGCGAGCCAGCCGCCGAGCGCCAGCATGGCGACCTGCCCGAGGGCGGGCACGGCCTGGAGGGCGGGGGTGTAGCGGGCGTTGAGCCGGATGGTCCGCAGCCGTCCGGCGAACAGCCGCCGTCCGACCTCCCGCAGCTTCCCGGTCTCCTGCTCCTCCTGGCCGAAGCCCTTCACCACCCGTACGCCGCTGACGGCGCCGTCGACCACGCCGGCGACGGCGGCGGCCTGCGCCTGGGCGTACCAGGTGGCGGGGTGGAGCCGGGTGCGGCTGCGCTTGGCGATCCACCACAGCGCGGGGGCCACCGCCAGGGCGACCAGGGTGAGCGGCGGCGACAGCCACGCCATGATCACCAGGGAGATCAGGAACAGCAGGACGTTCCCGATGGTCATCGGGAGCATGAACAGCAGGCTCTGGATGAGCTGGAGGTCGCTGGTGGCCCGCCCCACGACCTGGCCGGTGGACAGCTCGTCCTGCCGCCGCCCGTCCAGCCGCATGATGGTCGCGTACATCTCGGTCCGCAGGTCGTGCTGGACGTCGAGGGCGAGCCGGCCGCCGTAGTACCGGCGGATGTAGGTGAGGACGTAGACGGCGAGCGCGGCGACGACGAGGAGCCCGGCCCAGGTGGTCATGGACCTGGAGTGATCGCCGATCACGTCGTCGATGATCACCTTGGTGATCAGCGGGACCAGCGCCATGACGGCCATGCCGGCGAGGGAGGAGCCGAGGGCCAGGACGACGTCCTTGGGATGGCGCCAGGCGTATCCCGCCAGCCGTCGCGCCCAGCCCTGCTGCGTTGTCACGCGGGTGCCCTCCCGTTCGTCCCGATCTACCGGAAGGCACCAACACGGAGGGAAGAGGATTTCATCCCTCCGCAACAATCGGGCTCAGACCCGCACCCGGAGGCGGTAGAACCGGGTCGTCTGGGTGGCGCCCTGGTTGTCGTCGCTGACCAGGACCACGTCGAGGCGGCCCCTCGTCCGGCCGGTGACGGCCATGCCCTCGATGTTGTCGAGCAGCGGGTTGGGCTGGGGCTGCTTGGCGGTGGCGCCGAGGGAGGGGCAGTCGGCGAGGTCGGCGAGGAGCGTCTTGCGGACCGTCCGTACGCCGTCCTGCCCGGTCAGGTTCGCGATCCGGGACGTGTCCGTCGCGTGCCGCAGGTCGGCGAGGTGGAGGCGGACGGTGTTGCCGACGCCCGCGGTGAAGCCGCGCTCCAGGACGAGGAGGCGGCCGTCGGGGGTGGCGGTGGTCTCGGAGACGCCGAGGCCGGGGTCGGTCCGGTAGGCGTACTGCGCTCCCGGCCGGAACGTCCCGCCCGGGGCGCGCCGCCAGGTCTGCACGCGGACCAGTCCGGTGTCGTCGCCGGCCAGCGCGTACTCCATCGACGCGACCAGCGTCCGTCCGCCGGGCAGCAGGGTCAGGCCCTCGAAGGTCCCGTTGGGCCGGGCCCGCCCGGCCGGGGCGGGCCGCAGGGCCTCCGGCACGGGCAGCCGGTCGAGGATCCGCCCGTCGGCGGAGTACCGGCGCACGGAGGGCTCGGTCTCGGAGGAGACGAGGTAGGTGCCGTCGCCGTCGGCCACCAGGCCCTCGGCGTCCAGGGCGGCGCCGCTCTCGTCGGCGAGCGGCAGCACGCCGGCCGGCTCCAGGGTCCGCGCGTCCAGGCGGAACAGGGCCGAGCGGTCGGAGAGGGCGGCGAGGGTGCCGTCGCGGCCGGCGGCGAGCGCGGAGAGGTTGCCGACGTAGGTGCCCTCGTACGTCGTCTTGTCGAGGGCGTCGGAGAAGCCGGTGAGGGAGACCGGGCGCGAGCAGGCGTGCGCCGGGCGGGAGGACCCGGGGGCGGCC
>NZ_WYCT01000294.1 GCF_011008945.1 Streptomyces harenosi | reverse complement strand
CCCGCGGCCTGACCCGCCCGGCCCGCGGGCGCCCGGTCCCCGCGGGCGCGGCCGCCTGCCGCCCGCCCGCCGGGCGGCCCGGACCGCTTTCCCGGCGGCCCCGCCCGGCATCGCGCCGGCGTCCCTCCGGTGTCACCCGCGCCAGCATGGCACCACTCGGTGCCACCCGGCATCATCCAGTGCCATCCCCGGTGCCATGCGGCGCCACGGCATCATCCGGTGCCGTCCGGTGCCGTCCCGTGCTTCCGTCACCCGCGCGAACGCGCGGGATGCCGCCGTGGCCTGCGGATCCTGCTCCGCATGTCGGCGGGCGGGGCGGCCGTCCCCGCCCGGAGCGGCCCGCGCGGTGCCATTCGGGCTTGCATGTGGCGCCACGATGGTGCCATGATGGCGTTATGGACCTCACCCCGTATGTCGACACCCTCCGCCGGGAACTGGCGGTGGCCGCCGAGGCCGGCGGCGAGGAAGCCCGCGCGCTGGCCGACAGGCTCACCGCACCCCTGGAGTCGGCGACCCGGCTGACCCTGCTCAACGTGCTCTCCGCCGCGATGGACGAGATCACCCGCGAGCTCGCCCCCGGCTCGGTCGACGTACGGCTGCGCGGACTCGACCCCGACTTCGTGGTGACACCCCCGCCCGCCGACGGCGGCGCCCCTGCGGAGCCGGAGGCGCCCGCCGAACCGCTCAGGGCCCTGGCCCCGGCCGACGGCGACGAGGGCGGCACCGCCCGCGTCAACCTGCGCCTGCCGGCCCACCTCAAGGCCCGCGCCGAGGAGGCCGCGGCACGCGAGGGACTCTCGGTCAACGCCTGGCTGGTGCGCGCCGTGTCGGCCGCGGTCGACGGCGGCGCCCGGCCGCGCGCCGCGGAGAGGACCCGGGCCGTCGGGCAGAGCTTCACGGGCTGGGTGCGCTGACCGCGCACCCGCCCGCACCGCGTCACCCACGCCACTCCCACCACGTCCCACCAGCGGGGACGACCTGAAGACCCACGAGGACGGGACAGTCATGCCTTCTTTCGACACCCCCGAACCGATCTCGGCCACGGCGCGCGTGGAGGCCGGTTCGCTCCAGTTCACCGCGGGCGACCGCCCCGACACCGTCGTCGAGGTGCGGCCCCGCGACCCGGGCAAGGACCTGGACGTGCGCACGGCCGACCAGACCGAGGTCGCCTGCGCCGGCGGCGTCCTGACCATCAGGACGCCCAAGGCCTCGCTGTTCGGCCGCACCGGCGTCGTCGACGTCACGGTCGAGCTGCCCGCCGGATCACGCGTCGACGCCACCGGCGCCTGGACCCAGGTGCTCGGCGAGGGCCGGCTCGGCGAGGTCCGCGTCAAGACCTCCTCCGGCGACGTCCGCCTCGATGCGACCGGCCCGCTGAAGCTGACCGCCTCGCACGGCTCCATCACCGTGGACCGCGTCGAGGGCACGGCCGAGATCACCACCAGCTCCGGCAGCCTGCGCGTCGGCCTCGTCGACGGCCCCGCCGTCCTGAAGAACTCGCACGGCACCACCACCGTCGGCGCCGCCACCGGCGAACTGCGCGTGAACGGCGCCAACGGCGACATCGAGATCCGGCGCGCCGAGGACTCGGTCACCGCCACCACCGCCCACGGCACCCTGCGCGTGGGCGAAGTGGCCCGCGGCACCGTCCAGCTGGAGACCTCCTACGGCGCCATCGAGATCGGCGTCCGCGAGGGCACGGCCGCCTGGCTCGACGTCAGCTCGCACTCCGGCCAGGTGCGCAACGCCCTCACCGCCTCCGGCGCCCCGGACGAGACCGAGGACACCGTCAAGATCCGCGCCCGCACCCGCCACGGCAACATCGACATCCGCCGCGCCCGCGCCTGACCGCCGCGCCCGCGCCTGACCGCCGCGCCCGCGCCTGACCGCCGCGCCCGCGCCTGACCGCCGCGCGCGCCCGGCCGTCCCCGTCCGCTTCCGCCTTTCGAACGGAGGGCCCCGTGCCCAGTACTGTCATGCCCACGTCCAGCCGAGGGGGCGGCCGGCCGGCACCGGCCGCCGTCCACGCCGTCGGCCTGCGCAAGTCGTACGGCGACAAGACCGTCCTCGACGGCATCGATCTGCACATCCCGGCCGGCACGGTGTTCGCGCTGCTGGGACCCAACGGCGCCGGCAAGACCACCGCCGTGAAGATCCTGTCCACCCTCATCACCGCCGACGGCGGGCGGGCCCAGGTGGCGGGCCACGACCTGGCCGCCGCACCGGACGGCGTGCGGGCCGCGATCGGCGTCACCGGGCAGTTCTCCGCCGTCGACGGGCTGATCACCGGCGAGGAGAACATGCGCCTCATGGCGGACCTGCACCACCTGCCCGCACGCGAGGGGCGGCGCGTCACCGCCGAACTGCTGGAGCGGTTCGACCTCGCCGACGTGGCGGACAGGCCCGCCCAGAGCTACTCCGGCGGCATGAAGCGCCGCCTGGACATCGCCATGACCCTCGTCGGCGACCCGCGGATCATCTTCCTCGACGAGCCGACCACCGGACTCGATCCGCGCTCCCGCCACACCATGTGGCAGATCATCCGCGAGCTCGTCACCGGCGGCGTCACCGTCTTCCTCACCACCCAGTACCTGGAGGAGGCCGACGAACTCGCCGACCGCATCGCCGTCCTCCACGACGGCAGGATCGCCGCCGAGGGCACCGCCGGCGAGCTGAAACGCCTCATCCCCGGCGGCCACGTCCGGCTCCGCTTCTTCGACCCCGCCGCCTACCGGAGCGCCGCCGCCGCCCTGCGCGGGGCCACCCGGGACGACGAGGAACTGGCACTGCAGATCCCCAGCGACGGCAGCCAGCGCGAGCTGCGCTCGCTTCTGGACTGGCTGGACTCCGCCGGCGTCGAGGCGGACGAACTGACCGTCCACACCCCCGACCTCGACGACGTGTTCTTCGCCCTGACCGCCGGCACCGACCAGCCGAACCAGCCGAACCGGCCCAACCGGCCGAACCAGAAGGGGACCGCCCGATGAGCTCCCTCTCCCTCGCCGTGCGCGACTCCTCCACGATGCTGCGCCGCAACCTGCTGCACGCGCGCCGCTACCCGTCCCTGACCCTGAACCTGCTGCTCACGCCGGTCATGCTGCTGCTGCTGTTCGTCTACGTCTTCGGCGACGTGATGAGCGCCGGCATCGGGGACGGCACCGCGGACCGCTCCGAGTACCTCGCCTATGTCGTGCCCGGCATCCTGATGCTGACCATCGGCGGCACCACGATCGGCAGCGCGGTCTCCGTCGCCATGGATATGACCGAGGGCATCGTCACCCGCTTCCGCACGATGGCGATCCACCGCGCCTCGGTGCTCGTCGGGCACGTCGCCGGCAGCGTGCTGCAGTGCGTGGCGGGCGTGGTGCTCGTCGGGGCCGTCGCGGTCGCGATCGGCTTCCGGGCCACGGACACCACCGTCCTGGAGTGGGTCCTGGCCTTCGGGCTGCTGACGCTCGTCTCCCTGGCGCTCACCTGGATCGCGGTGGGGACGGGCCTGTCCAGCCCCAACGCCGAGGCGGCCGGCAACAACGCCCTGCCGCTGATGGTCCTGCCGCTGCTGTCCAGCGCCTTCGTGCCGGTGGAGGCGATGCCGGGATGGTTCCGGCCCGTCGCCGAGTACCAGCCGTTCACCCCGGCCATCGAAACCCTGCGCGGGCTGCTCCTCGGCAGCGAGATCGGCCACAACGGGTGGCTGGCCGTGGCCTGGTGCGCGGGGCTGGCCGTGCTCGGCTACCTCTGGTCCACGTCGCTGTTCGCCCGCGAACCCAAGTGACGCACCGGCGGCCCGCCCCCTCGCCTTGGGGGGCGGGCCCTTCCCGGGCCGGGCGGGGACCGCGCCTCAGGCGTCCCTGCGCCTGAGCGAGAACCACCCCGCCAGCACCGCCGCGGCCGTCCACAGCGCCGTCACCCCCAGACCCGCCAGCGGCGCCAGTTCGCCCGGCGGGTCCGCGTACAGCACCTGCTGCCCGGCGCGGTCGGGCAGGTAGTCGGCGACGGACCCCGACGTCTCGCCCAGGACCAGGGAGACGACGAGGATGAACGGGATCAGGATGCTGAGCACGGCCAGGCCGCTGCGCAGCACCGCCGTCAGGCCGGCCGCGAACAGCGCCATCAGCGCCAGGTAGACCGCCCCGCCCAGGCAGGCGCGCAGCGCCTCGGTGTCGCCCAGGCCCAGCGCCGCCTCGCCCAGGAAGGCGCTGCCGCCCAGGAACGACACGAAGGTGGTCACCAGGCCCGTCGCCAGGGCCGGGCCCGCCACGTTCGCGAGCTTGGCCGCGTAGAACAGGCCCCGCCGGGGCACCGCCGTCAGCGAGGCGCGGATGGCTCCCCCCTGGTACTCCGAGGACATGGCCATCGTGCCGAAGGAGATCGCCGCGATCTGGCCCAGGTTCAGGCCGAGGAAGACGGAGAAGAGCGCGTCGAAGCCGGGGCTGTCCGCCTCGGAGTCACCGGTCGCCGCGTTGCCCGCGACGGCGAATCCGGTGGTCAGCACGAAGACGGCCAGCAGCGACCACGCGGTGCCGCGCAAGGTCCTGATCTTGATCCACTCGGAGCGGAGTACGGCTGCGGGGGACATGGTTCAGGCCTCCTGCGGGGCTCGGGCGGTGAATTCCGCGACCGCGGCGGTCAGATCGAGGTACGCCTGCTCCAGCGTGGCCTCCTCGGCGGCCAGTTCGAGAAGGACGATGCCCTCCCGGGCGGCCAGCGGGCCGATGGCGTCGATCTCGACGCCGTCGATCAGCAGGCGCCCGCCGTCCGACTCCACGGGGGTGTGGCCGTGCCGCAGCAGCACCTCGCGCAGCCGTGCGGGCTCCGTCGTACGGACGCGGACCCGCGGCTTGACGCGGGCCGCGATGAAGTCCTTCGTCGGCGTGTCCGCCAGCAGCCTGCCCCGGCCCAGGATGATCAGGTGGTCGGCGAAGGAAGCCGTCTCGCCCATCAGATGGCTGGAGACCAGCACGGTGCGGCCCTCCCGCGCCAGGCGGCGCAGCAGCTCGCGGATCCAGATGATGCCCTCGGGGTCGAGGCCGTTGGACGGCTCGTCCAGCAGCAGCACCCGGGGATCGCCGAGCAGGGCCGCGGCGATGCCCAGGCGCTGGCGCATGCCGAGGGAGAAGGTCCTCACCCGGCGGGACGCCGCGCCCGCGATGCCCGTCAGCTCCAGGACCTCCTCCACCCGCCGGGCGGGGATGCGGTTGCTCGCCGCGAGAGCCAGCAGATGGCCGCGGGCGGTGCGGGAACCGTGCGGCGCCCGGGCGTCCAGGAGGGCGCCCACGTGCCGCAGCGGCTCCTCGAGCCGCGTGAAGGGGCGGCCCCCGATCGTCGCCGTGCCGGACGTGGGGCGGTCCAGGCCCAGGACGAGGCGCATGGTGGTGGACTTGCCCGCTCCGTTGGGGCCGAGGAAACCGGTGACCTGACCGGGCCGGACGCAGAAGGTGAGACGGTCGACCGCGCGCACCTGCCCGTAGACCTTGGTCAGGTCCTTCACATCGATGGCTGTCATGGTGACGACGGTGCCGCCCCGCACGGGGTGCGCGCTTCCCCCGGCGAAGGGAACCGCCTCCCCCGCGCGGGGGAGAGGGCCGGCCCCGCGTGAGGGAGGCAACCGCCCCGCCCCGCTGGGATCATGGCCCTCATGAACCGTCTCCACCGGCTGCTGGAGCCCCTCTCGCGCGCGGTCACCTACACCCGGTGGCTGCACCTGTTCATGGGCGCGGTGGCCGCCGTGCTGGTCGGGGGGATCTTCCCGGGCCTGGAGGACCCCGGCGCGGGCACGTGGCTGCTGCTGCCCCTGCTGCCGCTCCCGCTCCTGGCGCTCGCCGCCCTCGTGCCCGGCACCCGGGTCGCCGAGGCGATGCAGGCACGGCTGCTGCTCTACCCCGGGCCGCGGGCACCCCGGGAGCACCCGGCGCCCGGGATCGCCGGCTCGCCCTCGGCCTCCTGGGCCGACCGGTGGCGGGTCCTGGTATGGCTGACCCTGCGCCTGTGGCTCGGCTTCGCGGTCACCGCGGTCACGTTCAACGGCCTGGTCCTGACCCTGGGCCTGGTGATGCCGTCCCTGTGGCCGCCGTTCGGGCCCGCGCCCCTGCCGCTGCCCGGGCGGTGGCAGTGGTGGTACCCGCTGCTGGCCCCGGCGACCGCCGCCGTACTGGCCGCCGTCGTATGGGGATCGGGCACCCTGATGGCCGGCCTGGCGCCCCGGCTGCTCGGCCCCTCCCGGGCGGAACGGCTGGCGGAACTGGAGGAGCGCACCGAGCGGCTGCTGGAGCGCACCCGCCTCGCCCGCGAGCTGCACGACACCATCGGGCACGCGCTCACCCTCGCCGTGGTGCAGGCGGGCGCGGCGCGCGCGGCGGGGACCCCGGAGTTCACCGACCGGGCGCTGGCCGCCATCGAGGACACCGGGCGCGAGGCGCTGTCCGAACTGGACCGCGTGCTCAGGCTGTTGCGCGAGGACACCGGCCCGGCGGCGCAGCGGCCCACGCTCGCGCACGTCGGCCGCCTGGTGGAGTCGGCACGCGGGGCCGGGGCCGAGGTGACCACCCGCTTCGGCGGGGACCTGGCCGCCGTGCCCGGGCCGGTCTCCCGCGAGGGCTACCGCATGCTGCAGGAGTGCCTCACCAACGTGCTGCGGCACGCTGGCTCGGTACCGGTCACCGTGCGCATCGACGTCCTCGACGGCCGGCTGGAGATGGAGGTCCGCAACAAGCGGCCGGCCGGGTCCGGCGGGCACCGCGGCGGCGGCTCCGGACTGCGCGGACTGCGCGAGCGGGCCGTCCTGCTCGGCGGCGCGGCCGCCTACGGGCCCCGCGACGGGGACTGGCAGGTCCACGTCACCCTGCCGCTACAGTGGCCGGCATGCCGATCACCGTCCTGCTCGTCGACGACGACGCGCTCGTACGCGCCGGGCTGCGCGCCATCCTGGAGGCACAGCCCGACATCGAGGTCGTCGGCGAGGCGGCGGACGGCGCGGCCGTCATCCCCCTGGTGGCGAAGTGGAGACCGGACGTGGTCGCCATGGACGTACGCATGCCGCTGATGGACGGCATCGAGGCGACCCGGGCCGTGCTGCGGACGGTCCCCGACCCGCCGAGGATCCTGGTCATCACCACCTTCGAGGAGGACGAGTACGTCTACGGGGCGCTGCGCGCCGGCGCCGACGGGTTCCTGCTCAGACGCGCCCGGCCCGCCGAGATCGTGCACGCGGTGCGGATCGTCGCCGAGGGCGAGTCGCTGCTCTTCCCGCCCGCGCTGCGCTCCCTGGCCGCCGCGCACGGCAACGACGCGGCGCGGCGCGCCCTGGAGAAGGCCGCGCTCACCGAACGCGAGGGCCAGGTGCTGCGGTTCCTCGCCCGCGGCCTGACGAACGCGGAGATCGCCGCCGAACTGCACCTGGGCACCGAGACGGTGAAGACGCACGTGAGCGCGGTGCTGGCCAAACTCGGCGCCCGCGACCGCGTCCAGGCCGTGATCACGGCGTACGAGTCGGGCTTCATCACCGCAGGAGCGGACCAGCCGCGCTAGCGAGCGGCACCGCCGGCGGCGACGGCCCCCGGCCGCGACCGGTCGGCCGGCCCGCCCCCCGGGCTCCCGGCCGCCCGGACGCCGGTGGTGCGGAACAGGCGCCGCAGGCGCGGGTTCAGGACAATCGATCACCCTCCCCTTGACTGTTGATTGACCATCTCTTTACCTTCAAGGGCGATGGGTGATCGTCACAAACCCTTCCTTTCCTGAGCAAACGCCCGATCCCTTCCCTTCCAGGAGGTTTCGTCATGGAGCAGCTCATCAAGCGCATGACCCAGGAGTCCGTGTGGCGCAAATGGGTCGCCGCCAACTCCGCCCAGGCCGCCAAGGACGGCTGCATCAGCGCCACGCCCAAGAGCGGCTGCATCAGCGCCGCCCCCAAGAGCGGCTGCATCAGCGCCGCCCCCAAGAGCGGCTGCATCTCCTGACCCGCTGACACCCCGCGTGCCGGCGCGGCCGACACCGCGCCGGCACCCCCGCCCCGCTCCTTCGCCGCCGACCCCGCCCGGAGAGCCCTGGTGAACGCCCAGCCGAGTGCCGACGTCCTGGACAAGGTGCGCGACATCCCGATCTACCGCACTTCCCTCGAGCGCGGCCACTTCCCCATCCTGGAGAAACCGGAGATCGCCCGGGGCTTTCCCGACAACTGGATGACCCCCGCACTGGCCCGCGCACTCGAGGCGGGAGAAGCCGAGTTCGTGCTGTCCACCGGCACCAACCACGCCCGGATGCAGCTCATCCGGCCGCCCTACTTCCTGCTGCGCTCCTACTACCGCCTGTGGAGCGAGCACCCCGATCTCGGCGCCCTGTGGCACCAGGGCGCCCGGCGGGTCTCCCTGACCACCGTCCTCGCCACCGAGCACGTGGCCCGGGTGAACGCCCGCAGACCCGGCACGACCCCCGGTGAACGCTGGCTGGACGACCGCACGCTGTACCTCAACCGCCGCCTGGACCCCGCAGAGTGGGACCGCGCCGAGGTCGAGCGCATGCTCGCCGAGATCCGCGAGGCGGCCGCGGCCCACCCCCGCGGCGCGTACCTGCTGGACTGCTCCGGCTACCACCTGGCACACCTGGTCCGCAAAGTCCGCGCATGGGACCTGTGGGACCGCTTCCCCCGCCCCGCCGGCATCGTCCACGCCTACGAGTACACACCGCTCAACGTCCGCGCCTACCTGCGCGCCCACTTCGACTGCCCCGTGACCGACCTGTTCGGCAGCACCGAACTGGGCTACCTCTTCTACAGCGACGCCGAAGGCCGCTACCGGCCCCACCTGGAGGACATGAGCGTGGAACTGATCCCGGTGGCACCGGGCAGCGGCATCCACAGCCTCATCGTCACCAGCGTCCGCAACCCGTACATGCCGCTGGTGCGCTACCGCTCCGGCGACTGCGTCCGCACCCGCGACGGCAGCGCCGACCCGGAGCGGATCGTCTCCTTCTGCGGACGGGAGAAGGAACTGCTGCCCACCCCCGAGGGACCCGTCTGCCAGGCCGACCTCGACGCCCGCGTCGCCGGCGCCTGCGACCGTGTCTTCCTGCACCAACTCCGCCTGACCGGCCAAGACGAGTGCCGGCTGGCGTACACGACCTTCGACGACGTGCCGCCGGCACCCCGGCAGACGGCCGAACTGTCCGCCTCCGTCAGCGCCCTGACCGGACGCCTGTGCCGGGTGGAGCACCGCACCGGCATCCCCGTCGGGCGCTCGGGCAAACACGCCTGGCTGACCACCGCCCCCGGCCCGTCCTGACCC
>NZ_WYCT01000293.1 GCF_011008945.1 Streptomyces harenosi | reverse complement strand
CGTCCGCTGAGACAGCGGAAAACGTGCTGTGACCTGCTTTTACAGCACCGGCAGGTTCTTCCGCAGCTCGAACGCCGTGACCTCCGAGCGGTACTCGTGCCACTCGGCGCGCTTGTTGCGCAGGAAGAAGTCGAAGACGTGCTCGCCGAGGGTCTCGGCGACCAGGTCGCTGCGCTCCATCAGGGTCAGGGCCTCGCCCAGGTTCTGCGGCAGCGGCTCGATGCCCATCGCGCGGCGCTCGGCGTCGGACAGGGCCCACACGTCGTCCTCGGCGCCCGGCGGCAGCTCGTAGCCCTCCTCGATGCCCTTCAGGCCGGCGGCGAGGAGGACGGCGTAGGCGAGGTAGGGGTTGGCGCCGGAGTCCAGGGAGCGGACCTCGACGCGGGCGGAACCCGTCTTGCCCGGCTTGTACATGGGGACGCGGACCAGGGCCGAGCGGTTGTTGTGGCCCCAGCAGATGTACGAGGGGGCCTCGCCGCCGGCGCCCGCGGTGCGCTCCGAGCCGCCCCAGATGCGCTTGTAGGAGTTGACCCACTGGTTGGTGACCGCCGAGATCTCCGCGGCGTGCCTGAGCAGGCCCGCGATGAAGGAGCGGCCGACCTTGGAGAGCTGGTACTCGGCGCCGGACTCGTAGAAGGCGTTGCGGTCGCCCTCGAAGAGGGACAGGTGCGTGTGCATACCGCTGCCCGGGTGCTCGGAGAACGGTTTCGGCATGAACGTCGCCTGGACGCCCTGTTCCAGCGCGACCTGCTTCATCACCAGGCGGAACGTCATGACGTTGTCGGCCGTGGAGAGCGCGTCCGCGTAGCGCAGGTCGATCTCCTGCTGGCCGGGGGCGCCCTCGTGGTGGGAGAACTCCACCGAGATGCCCATCGACTCCAGCATGGTGATGGCCTGGCGGCGGAAGTCCATGCCGATGTTCTGCGGGGTGTGGTCGAAGTACCCGGAGTTGTCGGCGGGAGTGGGCACCGAGCCGTCGACCGGCTTGTCCTTCAGCAGGAAGAACTCGATCTCGGGGTGGGTGTAGAAGGTGAAACCCTGGTCGGAGGCGCGGGCCAGGGCCCGCTTGAGGACGTAGCGCGGGTCGGCGAAGGACGGGGAGCCGTCCGGCATGAGGATGTCGCAGAACATGCGGGCCGTGCCGGGGGCCTCGGCCCGCCACGGCAGGACCTGGAAGGTGGACGGGTCCGGCTTGGCGATCATGTCCGACTCGTACACGCGGGCGAAGCCCTCGATCGCGGAGCCGTCGAAGCCGATGCCCTCGTCGAATGCCTGCTCGAGCTCGGCGGGGGCCACGGCGACGGACTTGAGGAAGCCCAGCACGTCCGTGAACCACAGGCGTACGAACCGGATGTCGCGCTCCTCCAGTGTCCGGAGCACGAACTCCTGCTGCTTGTCCATCTTCCGCTTCCCCATCCTTGCTGGTCAGGCCGCCTGTTCCGGTACCGCGGGAGGCGGTCGGGCACGTGAGCATCCCACCACAGGACCGTTTCGTGCGCGTTGCGGACCCGGATCGGCCGGCCGACCCCGGTCTGAACGCCGCGCCCACGGCCGCGCACGCGGAGGTGCTGCTCTGTCGCCATCTTGCCTGCCAGGACCGGCGTGCGTGACGGCCGTGTCTCTTCCGGCAGCGTAGAGGGCAGGTGTTCGATCGGGCCATTCCTGGGTGCCGCTCGGGACAGATCCTTTCCGGCCCCCTACGCCAGTCCCTCGTCCCCCATTACGATCAGCCCACTCCACCGGCCCTCGTTTCCCAGAAGGGAACACCCCATGGGTTCCGCCAAGAACAGCAGCACCGCCGCGCGTACGGCACGGATAGAGGAGATGCGGCGTGCCGAGCAGGCGCGCGAGCGCCGCACCCGGGTGCTCACCGTCGCCGCCGCCGTGGTGGCCGTCGGCGCCCTCGTCGCCGGCGGTGTCTTCCTCGTCCGGTCGCAGTCCGACGGATCGGGCGGTTCGGGCGGTACCGGCGGCACGGCGGCCGACGGGAAGGGGACGGGGCGCTTCGTCACGGGTGAGGACGGGGTGCGGACCTGGCAGGGGACGCTGTCGCGGACGCATGTGGCCAAGGACGTGGCGTACCCGGTCGAGCCGCCGGTCGGCGGCGATCACCACCAGGTCTGGATGAACTGCGACGGCGACGTCTACGGCAAGCCGGTCAGGAACGTGAACGCCGTCCACTCGCTGGAGCACGGCGCGGTCTGGGTGACGTACACCGGCAAGGCCCCGGGGGCCGACGTCGAGAAGCTGGCGGCGAAGGTGCGCAAGACGCCGTACTCGCTGATGAGCCCGGACGAGCGGCAGAAGGACCCGATCGTGCTGACCGCCTGGGGCCACCAGCGCACGGTGACCGGCGCCGACGACCCGGCCGTCGACGCGTTCTTCGAGAAGTTCGTCCAGGGCGAGCAGACGCCCGAGCCGGGCGCCCCCTGCACCGGGGGACTCGCGCAGTGAGGCGCGCCGGGTGGGCCGCGGGGGCCGCGGCGGCGGTGCTCCTCGCCGCCGCCGCGGTGACCTCCGCGGTCGCCGGGGACAGCGGGGGCGCCGAGGACGAGGGGGTCGTGCGCGTCCCCGCCGCCGGCTCGGCCGACGCCGGGTTCGCGCGGGACATGGCGGTCCACCACCAGCAGGCCGTGGAGATGTCGTACCTCGTACGCGACCGGACGCGCAACGAGGAGGTCCGGCGGCTCGCCTACGACATCGCCCAGACCCAGGCCAACCAGCGCGGCATGCTGCTGGGCTGGCTCGACCTGTGGGGACTGCCCAAGGTGTCGTCCGATCCGCCGATGACGTGGATGGGCATGCGCGCGGACCCGGGTCCGGGCCCGGACGGCGGCGCGCTGATGCCGGGGATGGCCACCGACGCCGAGATGGACCGGCTGGCCGCGCTGGAGGGGAAGGCGGCGGAGGTCTTCTACCTCCAACTGATGACCGACCATCACCGCGGCGGTGTGCACATGGCCGAGGGCTGCGCCGCCCGGTGCACCGTGGAGGCGGAGAAGCGGCTCGCGCAGGGGATGGTGGACGGCCAGCAGGCGGAGATCGGGCTCATGGCACGGCTGCTGGCCGAGCGGGGCGCCGAACCGCGGTGACGGCGCGGCGGGCGGGCGCGAACACAGCACATTGCGTCGCTTTGACGATTACACTGGCCGCGTGCCTCGACTACGCCTCGCCCTGAACCAGATCGACTCGCGCGTCGGCGACCTCGACGGGAACGCCGAGTCGATCCTGCGCTGGACCCGGCACTGCGCCGCGCAGGGAGCGCATCTGGCGGCGTTCCCGGAGATGGCGCTGACCGGGTACCCCGTCGAGGACCTGGCGCTCAGGTCCTCCTTCGTGGAGGCGTCCCGGGCGGCCCTGAAGGGCCTCGCCGCGCGCCTGGCCGAGGAGGGGCTCGGGGAGCTGCCGGTGATCGTCGGCTACCTCGACCGCTGCGCGACCGCGCAGCCGCGGTACGGGCAGCCGGCCGGGGCGCCGCAGAACGCCGGGGCGGTGCTCCACAAGGGTGAGGTGGTGCTGGCCTACGCCAAGCACCACCTGCCGAACTACGGCGTCTTCGACGAGTTCCGCTACTTCGTCCCCGGCGACACGATGCCCGTGCTGCGGGTGCACGGCGTCGACGTGGCGCTCGCCATCTGCGAGGACCTGTGGCAGGACGGGGGGCGGGTGCCGGCGGCGCGGTCCGCGCGGGCCGGGCTGCTCCTGTCGGTCAACGCCTCGCCGTACGAGCGGGACAAGGACGACACGCGGCTGGAGCTCGTGCGCAAGCGGGCCCAGGAGGCCGGGTGCACGACCGCCTACCTGGCGATGACCGGCGGACAGGACGAACTCGTCTTCGACGGGGACTCGATCGTCGTCGGCCGGGACGGGGAGGTCCTCGCCCGCGCGCCGCAGTTCTCCGAAGGGTGCCTGGTGCTGGACCTGGAGCTGCCGGCCGCGGCGGCGGACGCGCCGGAGGGCGTGGTGGACGACGGGCTGCGCATCGACCGGGTGGTGCTGTCGCCCGAACCGCTGCCGGCCGCCGGGCCCGAGCTGACCGGGGGACACGCCGAGCGGCTCGGCGACGACGAGGAGGTCTACTCGGCGCTCGTCGTGGGCCTGCGGGCGTACGTCGCGAAGAACGGCTTCCGCTCGGTGCTGGTCGGGCTCTCCGGAGGCATCGACTCCGCGCTCGTCGCGGCGATCGCCTGCGACGCGGTGGGCGCGGAGAACGTCCACGGCGTGTCGATGCCGTCGAAGTACTCCTCCGGGCACTCCCGGGACGACGCGGCGGAGCTGGCGCGGCGCACCGGGCTGCACTACCGGACCGTGCCGATCGAGCCTATGTTCGACGCGTACATGGGGGCGCTCGGGCTGACCGGGCTGGCGGAGGAGAACCTCCAGTCGCGGCTGCGGGGCACGCTGCTGATGGCGATCTCCAACCAGGAGGGCCACCTCGTGCTGGCGCCCGGCAACAAGTCGGAGCTGGCGGTCGGGTACTCGACGCTGTACGGCGACTCGGTGGGGGCGTACGGGCCCATCAAGGACGTGTACAAGACCTCGGTCTTCCGGCTGGCCCGGTGGCGCAACCGGGCGGCGCGCGAGCGCGGGCAGACCCCGCCGATCCCCGAGAACTCGATCACCAAGCCGCCGAGCGCGGAGCTGCGGCCGGGCCAGGTCGACACGGACTCGCTGCCGGACTACCCGGTGCTGGACGCGATCCTGGAGCTGTACGTCGACCGGGACCGCGGCGCGGACGAGATCGTCGCGGCCGGGTACGACCCGGCCCTGGTGGCGAAGACGCTGCGCATGGTGGACGCCGCGGAGTACAAGCGGCGGCAGTACCCGCCCGGGACGAAGATCTCTCCCAAGGGCTTCGGCAAGGACCGGCGGCTGCCCATCACCAACGGGTGGCGCGAGACGGCCTGACCGGCGGGCGGCGGAGGGCCGCGCACGGCGGCCGGTGGGCGGCGGGGGCCGCGTACGGCGGCCGGTCGGTGGCCGGGGGTGCGTACGGCGGCCGGTCGGCGAGGGGTGGTCCCGGCGGCCGGCGGGGGCTGTCAGCCCTCCCGTGCGTCCTTCAGGCGGGCCAGCACCTCGTGCAGCGGCTCCGTCGCCCGGCGCCGGTACTCCTGGACCGACCAGCCGTTGCCGTCCGGGTCGGTGAAGTACAGGAACGTGGCGCCGTCCTCGGGGGAGTAGCGCACCGGCTCGGAGACCTCCAGGCCCCGTCCGGTCAGTTCGGCGCGGGCGGCCTCGATGTCGGCCACGCACAACTGGAGGCCCTGGTAGGAGCCGGCCGCCGGGCGCGGGCCCCTGGCGATCTCCCAGAGGGTGTCGCCCAGCGCGATCGAACAGCCGGACCCCGGGGGCGTCAACTGCACGATCCGCATGCCCGGCATGACCTCCGCGTCGATGTCGACGTGGAAGCCGACCTTGTCCCGGTAGAAGTCGCGGGCCCGGTCGATGTCGCTGACGGGCAGGGGGATCACTTCGAGGGTCATGTCCATGGCGTGACTCCTTCGTCGGCCTCGGGGGAACCGCCGGCGGGTCCGGGGCGTACCGGCCGCTCCGGTCGCACGGTGTTCCCTTACCGAAACCGAAAACGGTGCGCGGCGCCACCGAGTGGGCGGCGGCACGCCCGGGATCGTGCCGGAAACACCCGTCGCGTCCCTCGAAAGGCCGGAAATCTCTATACTGCGCACTTCCTTCTCGCGCGGCCGGACTGCCCGGTCGTCCGCCTCCGGTGACGCGGGCCCGGCCGTCCGCGACCGGTGCGCGCACCCCCGTCCGCGACCGGTGCGCGCACCCCGTCCGCGACCGGTGACGCGGGCCGGGCCGCCTCCCCGGTCCTCCCCCGGGGGCCTCCGCCGACGAGCCGCCGGGTCGTGTCCGGTGCCGGGTGCCGGGTGCCGGGTCCCGGTGCCGGTTCGGTGCCGGTTGCTGGCGCCCGCCGTCGGGTCCGCCGCGTTCACCGCCCCGCGTAGGCGCCCGGCCCCGCCGCTGCCGTTACGCTCGAAGACGCGTACGACCTTGATCCGACGGGAGGCCGGGATGACGGCGCCGGGGCGCAGGAGCAGTACCTTCACGCGACTGCTGCGGCACGGTTTCACCGATCCGTCCGCCGCCGAGCGGCTGCTGGACGGCGCGGAGCCGGCGTCGCTGCGCACCGACCCGGTGCTGCTCGAAGCGCTCGGTGCCACCGCCGACCCGGACCTCGCGCTGCGCGGCCTGGTGCGGCTGCTGGAGGCGCAGCCCGGGCCCACCGACCGCCGCGCCCTGCTCGACACCCTCACCTCCGCCAAGCCGCTGCGGGACCGGCTGCTGGGCGTCCTGGGCGCCTCCGAGGCCCTCGCCGACCACCTCGCCCGGCACCCCGGCGACTGGCGGGCCCTCGTCACCTACGAGCCGCGCGACCTGCATCCCGGCGTGGCGGAGTTCGAGCACGGCCTCGCCGGGGCCGGCGACCCCGTCGCGCTGCGCGTCGCCTACCGGCGCTGCCTGCTGTCCATCGCCGCCCGCGACGTGTGCGGCACCATCGACCTCGCCGAGACCGCCGCCGAGCTGGCCGACCTCGCCACCGCCACCCTGCGCGCGGCCCTCGCCCTGGCCCGGGCCGCGGCCCCCGACGACGCCGCGCTGTGCCGGCTCGCGGTGATCGCGATGGGCAAGTGCGGCGGCCACGAGCTGAACTACGTCTCCGACGTCGACGTCGTCTTCGTCGGCGAGGCCGCCGACGGCGCCGACGAGGACAAGGCGCTGCGCGCCGCGACCCGGCTCGCCTCCCACATGATGCGGATCTGCTCCGAGACGACCGTCGAGGGCTCCATCTGGCCGGTGGACGCCAACCTCCGCCCCGAGGGCCGCAACGGCCCGCTGGTGCGCACCCTCAGCAGCCACGTCGCCTACTACCAGCGGTGGGCCAAGACCTGGGAGTTCCAGGCGCTGCTCAAGGCCCGCCCGGTGGCCGGCGACCGGGAACTGGGCGCCGCCTACCTCGCCGCCGTGGAGCCGCTGGTGTGGCAGGCCGCCGAGCGGGAGAACTTCGTCGCCGACGTGCAGAAGATGCGCCGCCGCGTCGTGGAGAACATCCCCGCCGCCGAGGTCGACCGCCAGCTCAAGCTGGGGCCGGGCGGCCTGCGGGACGTCGAGTTCGCCGTGCAGCTCCTGCAACTGGTGCACGGCCGCGCCGACGCCTCGCTCAGGAGCCGCACGACCCTGGACGCGCTCAAGGCCCTCGCGGAGGGCGGGTACGTGGGCCGCGCGGACGCCGCCCGGCTCGACGAGGCGTACCGCTTCCTGCGCGCCATGGAGCACCGCATCCAGTTGCACCGGCTGCGCCGCACCCACCTCGTCCCCGAGGACGAGGCCGACCTGCGCCGGCTGGGCCGCTCCCTCGGCCTGCGCACCGACCCGGTGGCCACGCTGCTGCGCGAGTGGAAGCGGCACGCCGCCGCCGTCCGCCGCCTGCACGAGAAGCTGTTCTACCGGCCGCTGCTCGACGCCGTCGCCCAGCTCGCGCCCGGCGAGGCCCGGCTGAGCCCCGAGGCGGCCCGGGAGCGGCTGGTAGCCCTCGGGTACGCCGACCCGGCCGCCGCGCTGCGGCACCTGGAGGCGCTGGCCTCCGGAGTCTCCCGGAAGGCGGCCATCCAGCGGACCCTGCTGCCGGTGCTGCTCGGCTGGTTCGCCGACTCCGCCGACCCGGACGCGGGGCTGCTCAACTTCCGCAAGGTGTCGGACGCGCTCGGCAAGACGCCCTGGTACCTGCGGCTGCTGCGGGACGAGGGCGCCGCCGCCGAGAACCTCGCACGCGTCCTGTCCGCCGGGCGGCTCGCCCCCGACCTGCTGATGCGGGCCCCCGAGGCGGTGGCGCTGCTCGGCGCCGGCGACGGCGCGGGGCTCGCGCCGCGCGGGCGGGCCCCGCTGGAACAGGAGATACTCGCGGCCGTCCGCCGCGCCGACGGGGCGGCGCAGGCGGTCACCGCCGCGCGCGGGGTGCGGCGGCGGGAGCTGTTCCGTACGGCCGCCGCCGACATCGTCGGCTCCTACGGCACCGAGGCGCAGCCCGCCGAGACCGACCAGGGCCCGCTGGTGGACCGGGTCGGGGCGGCGGTGTCGGACCTGACGGCGGCGACCCTGGCGGGGACGCTGCGGGCGGTGGTGCGGGACGGCTGGGGGGACACCCTGCCCACCCGGTTCGCGATCATCGGCATGGGGCGGTTCGGCGGGCACGAGCTGGGCTACGGCTCCGACGCGGACGTGCTGTTCGTGCACGAGCCGCGGGACGGGGTCGGTGAGCGGGAGGCCGCGGAGGCCGCCGGGAAGGTCGTCGCCGAGATGCGGCGGCTGCTCCAGCAGCCGAGCGCCGACCCGCCGCTGATCGTCGACGCCGGACTGCGGCCCGAGGGGAAGTCGGGGCCGCTGGTGCGGACCCTGAAGTCGTACGAGGCGTACTACCGGCGCTGGTCGCTGGCGTGGGAGTCGCACGCCCTGCTGCGGGCGGAGTTCGTGGCGGGCGACGAGGACCTGGGACGGCGGTTCATCGAGCTGGTCGACCCGCTGCGGTACCCGGCGGGCGGGCTGGACGAGGAGGCCGTGCGCGAGATCCGGCGGCTCAAGGCCCGGATGGAGTCCGAGCGGCTGCCGCGCGGGGTCGACCCCAAGCTCCACGCCAAGCTGGGGCCGGGCGGACTGTCCGACGTCGAGTGGACCGTGCAGTTGTTCCAGTTGCGGTACGGCAGCACCGAGGCGGGGCTGCGGACCACCCGCACCCGCCAGGCGCTGGCCGCGGCCCGCGAGGCGGGACTGGTCTCCGAGGAGCACGCGGCGGTGCTGGACGAGGCGTGGGTGCTGGCGACGCGGGTGCGCAACGCGGTGATGCTGGTGCGGGGGCGGGCGGGGGACACGTTCCCCACCGAGAGCCGGGAGCTGGCCGCGGTGGGGCGGTACCTCGGGTACGGGCCGGGGCACGCGGGCGACATGCTCGACGCCTACCGGCGGACCGCGCGGCGGGCGCGGGGGGTCGTCGAGGAGCTGTTCTACGGGGGGTGAGCGGGGGGACCGCGCGGTGCGGGGCGCGGTCCCGCGCGGGGCGCGGTCCGATGCGGGCGTGGTGCGGGGCGCGTTCCCGCGCGGTGCGGTGCGGGGTGCGTTCCCGCGCGGTGCGGTGCGGGGCGCGTTCCCGCGCGGTGCGGTGCGGGGCGCGTTCCCGCGCGGTGCGGTGCGTATGCCGGTGCGGTGCGCGGTCCGGTGCGGGGGAGTGGCGGGTGCGGGTGGGCTCTGTCTCTTATTAACATCTGACGCTGCC
>NZ_WYCT01000292.1 GCF_011008945.1 Streptomyces harenosi | reverse complement strand
CGGCCGGACCCCGCACACCCCCCTCGGCCGGAACCCCCGCTCCTCCACCGGCGACCGACATGACTGAAAAGCGCTTTTTGTGAAAAGTTCTGTCGAGAAGTGCAATGAGCAAGGTTCGTTTGGAGCGGTATGCCGCAGAGGAAGCCAGTCACGTCCCCCGCCGACAGCGGTCGCATGCCCGATCCCTCGGCGATCAGGCGTCACCCCGTCCTCTTCCGCGCCGCCGAGCGCCGGCAGAACCCCAGGCTGCGCCGGTCGGACATCACGGTGACGGACGAGCGGGCGGTCAAGCGGGCGGTGAAGGCGGCCTCGCTCGGCAACGCCATGGAGTGGTTCGACTTCGGCATCTACAGCTATCTGGCCGCCACCATCGGCCGTGTCTTCTTCCCGTCCGGCAACGACACCGCCCAGCTCCTGTCCTCGTTCGCCACGTTCGCCGTGGCCTTCCTGGTCCGCCCGCTGGGCGGCATGGTGTTCGGGCCGATGGGCGACAAGATCGGCCGCAAGAAGGTCCTGGCGTTGACCATGATCCTCATGGCGATCGGCACCGCCGCCATCGGGCTCGTCCCGAGCTACTCCGCGATCGGCTTCTGGTCACCGGCCCTGCTGATCCTCTTCAGGCTCCTGCAAGGCTTCTCCACCGGCGGGGAGTACGGCGGCGCCTCCACCTTCATCGCCGAGTACGCCTCGGACAGGCGGCGCGGCTTCTTCGGCAGCTTCCTGGAGCTGGGAACGCTCGCCGGGTACACCGGCGCGGCCCTGCTGGTGACCGTCCTGACCGCCTGGCTCGGCACCGGCACGATGGACGCCTGGGGCTGGCGCGTGCCGTTCCTCGTCGCGGCCCCGCTCGGCATGATCGGGATCTATCTGCGGCTCCGGCTCGACGACACTCCGGCGTACCTGAAGCTGGAGGAGGCGCACGCCCCCGGGCCCGCGGCGGCGCAGGCACCGCCGGCCACGGCCCGGGGCGACCTGGCCCGGATCTTCCGCGAGCACTGGCGGACGCTGGTGCTGTGCATCGCGCTGGTGGGCGCGTACAACATCACCGACTACATGCTGCTGTCCTACATGCCCACCTACCTCTCGGACGAGCTGCACTACAGCGAGACCCACGGCCTGCTGATGCTCGTGGCCACCATGGTCGTGCTCATGCTGGTCATCAACCAGGTGGGCCGGCTCTCCGACCGCGTGGGCCGAAAGCCCGTCCTCATGGCCGGGATGCTGGGCTTCCTCGTCCTGTCCGCCCCGGCCTTCCTGCTGGTGCAGGAGGGCAGCCTGCCCGCCATCTCCTGCGGGATGCTGATGCTCGGCCTGTCGCTGGTCTGCCTGCTGGGCACGATGTCCGCGGCGCTCCCGGCGATGTTCCCGACCCCGGTCCGCTACGGCTCGCTGTCCGTCGGGTACAACCTGGCGGCCTCCCTGTTCGGCGGCACCACTCCGCTGGTCATCACCGCGCTGATCGGCGCGACCGGCTCCGACATGATGCCGGCCTACTACGCGATGGCCGCCGCCCTGGTCGGCGTCGTCGCGGTGGCCTGCATGAGGGAGACCGCCCGCAAGCCGCTGGCCGGCTCCCCGCCCTCGGTGCAGAGCGCGGAGGAGGCGGCAGCCCTGGTGGAGGCACAGGCCCCGGTGCCGAGGTTCTAGACGGCCCCGCCCGCCGGGGGCCCTCGCCGCGGCCCGCGGGCGGGTCTCCGGCCGCGCGCCGGCCCCCGGGTCCGGGCGGGTCCGGCCCCCGGGCGGGCCCCGGTCCGCGCGGGTGCGCCTCAAGGCGCGGCGGCCCCCGGCCGATGGACACGGGTATGGCCCACACGCACGCCCGCCGCACGGTGCTCACCGGTGCGGCCCTGCTGACCGCCGGCGGAGCACCGCTGCCGGGGGCGGGCCCCGCCGGGGCCGCCGGCCGGGTCCTTGCGGAGCGGCGGGTGGACGAGCGGCTCATCGAGGTGACCCTCGACTCCCCGGCTCTGGGCGGTCCCGGCCGCGTGGCCCTGCTCACCCCCCGCGGGTGGAGCGGCGCGGCCGAGGCGACCGCTGGCCCACCCTCTACCTGCTGGCGGGCGGCGACGGCGACCACACCACATGGACGACGCTGTTCCGCGTGCAGGAGCTGACCGAACTGCTCGACGTCCTGGTCGTCATGCCCGGCATGCCGCTGTTCGGATTCTGGACGGACTGGTGGAACCACGGCAGGCAGGGCCCGCCCCGGGTGCGTACGTACTTCCTGCGCGAGGTCGTGCCCCTGGTGGAGCGGGACTACGGTGCCGGCAGGCGCAGGGCGGCGGCCGGCGAGTCCCAGGGCGGCTTCGGCGCCCTGGGGTTCACCGCCCGCATCCCCGGTCTGTTCGGCGCGGTGGCCGCCTTCGGAGCCCCGGTGCATCCGGTCCGGCACCCCGAGATGTGGCTGTCCGGCGCGACGTACCTGGGGGTGGACGGCTACGCGATCTTCGGGGACCCGTGGCAGCAGTGGAGGACATGGCTGGACTGGGACCCGTTCCACCACGCCGAGGGCCTGCGCCGCACGCCCGTCTACCTCGCCTCCGGGGACGGAACCCCCGGGCCCCTCGACGGAGAGGAGCCCGAACCGCACATCCCGGGCACCGAGAAGTGGGTCGCACTCGCGGGCGACGGCATCGTCTCCGTCACCGAAGCCGTCTGCGGGGAAGAGACCCGGATGCTCAGCGCCCGGCTCACCTCCCTGGGGGCGCCGGTCACCACACACCTCTACCCCGGCACCCACACCGGGACCTACGGGTACCGCGAACTGCGGCACGCACTGCCGATGCTGCTGGCCGCCCTGCGCGGCCGCCCGTGCCGATGAGGCGGTCCCGGCGCCGTGCGGCCGCCCCGCGGGGCGTCCCCGCCCGGCGGGGCGGCGGACGGAAGCCGCCGGAGCGCCCGCCGGGGCGGAAAAAAGGGGCGGCGCTGCGCAGCACCGCCCCTTCCCTCCGGCCGGTCCGGGAAGTGCCGGCGGAGCAGGCGGGAAGGGGTACGGGAGGGCGGCGGGGGCGGCTGTGTCAGCCGGTGCCCGCCGCCGGGGCGAAGGGCCCTCCCCGGCAGACCGTGGCCCCGGACGGCAAGCAGAAGGCCGCCTCGGTGGCCGCCGGGCTGGTGCGGCCGGGCAGCGCGCTGATCCTCGACGGCGGCACCACCGCCCTGGCCGTCGCCCGCGCGCTCCCGCGCGATCTCGACTGCACCGTGATCACCCACAGCCCGACGATCGCCGCGGCCCTGCTCGACCACCCGCAGGCGGAGCTCTTCCTGCTGGGGGGCCGCGTCTTCAAGCACTCGGCGGTCACCTGCGGGGCCGCCGCGGTCGAGGCCGCGCAGAACGTCTCCGCCGACCTGTGCCTGCTCGGCGTCACCGGTGTGCACCCCCGAGGCGGGACTGACCACCGCGGACGCCGACGAGGCGGCGATGAAGCGCTCCTTGTCCGCGCGGGCCGCCGACACCCACATCCTCGCCTCCTCCGAGAAGATCGGCACGGCTTCGCGGTTCCGCGTCCTGCCCTGGGACGAGATCACCGCACTGATCACCGACGCCGATCCGCAACCACGCGGTCGTCGGGCAGCTCGCGGCGCTCGGCGTGGAGGTCCTGGCCGCGGGCTGACCGCGAGCCGGACCCGGGCGGCCGGCCGGCACCCCACCGCCTCCCGGCCGGGCAGCCCCCTTCGGCGGCGCCGCCGCCCCGTCGTTTCGCGCGCCGGCCGGAGGCCCGGGTCCGCCGGGCGCCGCGGGGTACGGGCACCGGCCTCCTGCCGGGGGAGGGGCGGCGGGGCGCGCCGCCGCCCCGCCGGGCACCGGCGCGGCGGGCAGGGGCGGTGGGTGTCAGGCGGCGGGCCGGCCGGAGGCGGCCCCGATCAGGCCGTTCAGCCAGGCCTGGTGGGCGTTGAGCATGGGATCGGGGTGCTGCCGGGCCAGTTCGGCGGCGGGCCGGCCGAACTGCGACTCCTGGGTGAGGACGCGGACCCGGCCGCCGGGCAGGTCCTCCACCAACCAGGCGTGCAGCACGTCCAGCCGCTCCTCGGGCGCGCCCTCCTGGTGGGCGGTCCAGGACAGGCGGCCCGGGACGCCCCCGGCCGGGGCCTGGAACTCGACGACGCGGGCGTTCTGGGTGTGCAGGGACGGGGAGTTGACGGGTTCGAAGCTGAAGGCGAGACCGCCCTCCAGCACGGGGCCGCCGCCCTCCGGGAAGGAGATGCCGGTGATGTTGCCGTAGTACGTCTCCCAGGCGGAGGTGTCGGTCAGGCAGCGCCAGACCCGGGCCGCGGTGACACCCTGGACGATCACCTCGTTGGAGACGAAGTTGTCGCCGGTGCCGGGCAGGTAGTCCTCGGGCCAGTTGATCGCGTTCTGCGTGGTCATGAGGGGTGGGGTGTCCTTCCGTGGGCCGCCCCGTCCGGGGCGGCGTCTCGGCGGCGGGCGTGGTCGCCGCCGGATCGTCGGATCACCCATACCCGTACCAAAACCGGCATACCGGTGTCATCGGGCGATAGCCCGCGTGTGCGTCTCCCCGGTGCCGCCGGCGCACCCCCGCCCCGGCGGCACCGGCCGCGCCCGGGCCGCCCGGCCGCCGGGTGGTCAGTCCAGGGCGTCGCCCCAGCCGCTCTGGATCATCGTCTGGAAGGCCCAGGTCCCCCCTCGCCGGACGAGGATGTCGGCGTACCGCAACTGCCGCTTCTCCCCGCCGGCGGTCATGGTCGAGTCGGTGAACACCACGGCCACCGACGGGCTCAGGAAGACCGGGGTGCGGGTCGACTCGAAGGAGATCGTCTCGTCGCCCCCCTCGCTCATGACCTCGCTCATGGTGTCGACGAACTGCCGGCGGGACCACTGGGCGGTACGGCCGTCGCCCCGGGAGTCGTCGCTGACCAGGTTGAGCGGGAAGACGGCCATGTCGGCCATGCGGCCGACGTCGCGCCGGGCGCTGGCCGCGTCGTACGCGGCGAACCAGGCGTCCAGGCTCGCGCGGTCCTCGTCGGACGGAGTGAAGCCGGTGTCGGGCAGTACGGTCACGGGTCCCCCTCGTGCAGATCGCTGACTCCCGGTGACCGTATCCCCCGGCCCGGAGGTAGTCAAACTTGATTAGTCGTGTTTCCGGCGCCGGCGCGCCCCGGGACGCCCCCGTCGGGTCCGGGAGGCGCCCGGCGCCGGGAGGCCGCCACGGAGCCGGCCGCCGGTGACGTGGTGGCCCGGCCGGCAGCCGCGCCGGACGTCCCGGCGGGCGAGCGGCGGACGCCCGGTGCGCGGCACGGCTTGACCCGTCCCCCAAGGTCCGGGTCTAGCGTTCTGCTGCGACGAGGAGGTGCACATGCGCGCAGGTGAGGCGGCCGCGGCCGCCGGCGTGACGATCAAGGCGCTGCGCTACTACGAGACGTGCGGCCTGCTCCGCCCCGGCCGTGCGGCCAACGGCTACCGCGACTACACCGCGCAGGACGTCCGGCTGGCGGAGGAGATCCGCAGCCTGGGGGTGCTCGGCCTGGCTCCCCTGGAGACCAGGCCGTTCCTCGAGTGCCTGCGCGCGGGCCACGAGGAGGGCGACCACTGCGCGGAGTCCCTGGCCGCCTACCAGCGGAAGATCGAGGCGCTCGACCTTCTCCTCGCCCGCCTGGCCCACAGCCGGGAGGAGCTGATCCGCCGCCGGGACGCGGCGGCCCGGCGGGGTTTCCCCGCCACCACCGAACCGTCGAAGGAGCCCGACACGATGCTGCCCGAGGCCGACCCGCTGCCCTCCGGCCTGCCCGTCCCGGTGGACGACGGCGCCGCCGCCCACCTTCCGGGCCGGACGCTTCCCGCTCTGTCGTTCACCGGCACGGACGGCGCCACCGTACGCCTGGACACGGTCTCCGAGGGCCGCTGGGTGCTCTTCTGCTACCCGCTGACCGGCGATCCGGCCGCCGACGTCCCGGAGGGCTGGAACGACATCCCGGGCGCCCGCGGGTGCAGCCAGGAGGCGTGCGGCTTCCGCGACAACCTTCAGGCGCTGCGGGCCGCCGGCGTCGACCGCGTCCTCGCCCTGTCCTCGGACCGGGCCGACTACCAGCAGGCGCTCGTGGACCGCCTGCACCTGCCCTACCCGTTGTTCTCCGACCCCCGGCTCACGCTCGCGGACGCGCTGCGCCTGCCCACGTTCGAGGCGGAGGGCCGAACGCTCTACCGGCGCCTGACCCTCGTCCTGCGCGGCGCCACCATCGAGCACGTCTTCTACCCGGTCTTCCCGCCGGACACCCACGCCGACGAAGTGGCGCAGTGGCTGCGCGGCCACCGCGGCTCGTGACCGCCGCCCAGGCCGCCTCGCGGGTCGCCGAGGCCGTCACGGCCCGAGCCCTGCGGCCGGTGCGAAGGACCCCGGCCGCTCACGCCCCTCACCCGCCCCGCTCCTGCTCCCCGCCGCCGAGCGGGCAGGCACCCGGCCGCCGGACACATCCCGGGCATGTGCGGGACCTGTTCTGCGATGCTTGCCGCCGGCCCGGAAAACAGGGTGCGGGACCGGCGACGGGCGTTCGCGAAGCCATCGAGGCGCCGCGATCGGCCCCAGGACGTGCGCGTAGGCGACAACAGGGAGAACGGTGTGGAACCTTCCGAACTCCGCCGCGCGGTGCGGGCAGGGCGGGCGGCCGCCAGGGATCTGGGGCTCCGGGTCGACGACGTGGCCGTCGTCCACGACTCGGACCGCGTCGCGCTGCGCCTCGACCCGTGCGGTGTTCTGGCCCGGGTCGCGCCTGCGGGGCGCCTGGCCGAGTCCGAGTTCGAAACGAAGGTGGCCCGGCATCTCGCCGCCGCGGGCGCCCCGGTGGGCGAGCTCGACCCTCGGGCCGGGCCCCGCGTCCACGTGCGCGACGGCTTCGCCGTCTCGCTGTGGACCTACTACGAATCCGCGGGTGCGCAGATCGCGCCGGCCGACTACGCGGATGTGCTCCTGCGGCACCACGCCGCCCTGCGCCGGGTCGATCTGGACGTACCGCACTTCACCGAACGGGTCGCCGTGGCACTGAGCGGGGTGAACGACCCGGAACGGTCCCCCGGGCTGTCCGGTCCCGACCGGGAACTCCTCAGCGGCACACTCGCCGCGATGAGCGCCGCGATCGGCACCGCCACGGCCGACGAGCAGCTTCTGCACGGCGAGCCGCATCCGGGCAACCTGCTGAACACGAGGAGGGGACCGCTTCTCGTGGACCTCGCCACCTGCTGCCGCGGGCCGGTCGAGTTCGACCTCGCCCACGCGCCCGAAGAAGTGGGAGAGCACTACGCGGGAGCCGACCCCGGCCTGCTCCACCGGTGCCGCGCCCTGAACTGGGCGATGTTCTCGGCCTGGCGCTGGCGCCGGAACGACCACATGCCCGGCCGGGAACACTGGAGAGCGGAGGGGCTCCACCGGCTCCGCGCCGCACTCGACCGCTGCGCGGCGGGCTGAACCGCCGGCCGGAGGGCCCGGTGCGGTGCGGCCCGGTCCTCCACCGTCCTCACGGCGGCCCCGCGCCCCCGCCCGCCCGCGGTCGTCCGGGACCTGCGCCGAAGGCGGAGGCCGGCGTCACCTCGCGCCGGCGAGATCGACCTCGACGCTGCCGCGGGTGCCCCAGCGGTTGACGCGGTGGCAGGTGGCCATCGCGTACAGGTACAGGGGGCGCAGGAACAGCGCGCGCCACAGGGCGGCGAGCGGCGCGACGGCGAACAGCAGCAGGGTCTGCCGGGTGCTCATGTCGGTGCGCCTGACGGTGAACAGCCGCAGCGCCATCAGATAGCTCATGACCACGCCGATGAGGGCACCGAGCGCGGCGACGTCACCCAGGTGACCGCGGTATGCCGGGTGGACGACCAGCACCGCGGGGATGGCGACCGCGAGGGCGATGTGCAGGTACTCGGCGACGGTGGTCCAGAACACGATGCCGGTGACCGGCATGTAGCGCAGCCACCACAGGTGGCGGACGGTGGTGCCGCGCATCCAGCGCATCTGCTGGCGCAGGTAGTGGCTCCAGCGCTGCGGGGCGAGAGTGAAGACCAGCGAGGAGGGCTGGTGCACGGTGTCCCCGGCGAGCAGCGCGTAGAACGTCAGCATCGAGTCGTCGTTCATCTGCATGGGCCGGCCGCGGAACTGCTCGTTCTCGTAGGCGCCCGCCGCCTGCCGCACGAGCCCGGCCCGGTAGAAGGCGAGCGTGCCGGAGTTGATGGTGACCCGCCGCAGCACGGACTGGGCGCTGCGCAGCCCGCGGGTGAAGGGCAGATAGAGCAGGCAGGTCAGCCGGGTCAGGAGGGTGGCGTCGTGGTTGAGGACGATGACCTGTCCGGCGACGGACTGCACCTTGGGGTCGGCGAACGGCTTGAGTCCTTCGGCGATGGCGTCCGCGTCGAGGACGGAGTCGCTGTCGACGGTGACGAAGATGTCGGCGTCGTCGTGGGCGAGGACGTGCATCTGGGCGTGGCGCTTGCCGCGGTTGCCGGTGCGGTCCCAGGTCACCTCGATCCCGCGGGCGGCCGCCTGCCGGCGGAGTTCGGCACGGACGTCGTCGTACGTCATGGGGGTGCCGTCGGGGTGCGCCGAGCCGTCGTCCACCACCCGCACCCGGGTGACGGGCCGCGACTGGGTCAGCACCGAGTGCAGACAGGCCCGCAGCGCGGCCGGGTCCTCGTTGTAGACGGGGATCTGCACGGTGACGGTGAGCGCGTCCAGGGCGGCCGCCTCCCTGCCGTCCGCTGGGGTGCGGGCGCGTTCCAGCCAGGCGAGCGGCACCCACCACAGCAGCAGGAACGACACCAGCCACGGTACCGACATGAACCGGCCGCCGTTCCCGCCCAGTTCCCCGACGACGGCCATCGTGTGCGCGATGCCCCAGGCGGCGAACCCGGTCAGCGGCACCACCCCGAGCAGGAACAGCACCCGTGACGGGGCGTGCCGGGCGCGGGGCGGCGCGGCGACGCCGGGCCAGCGAGCCGCCGGGACGCCCTCGGCGCCCTTCTGCTCCGTCACCGGGAGACCGGCCCCCGGTCGCGCCGGAACGTCAGACGCACCAGCACGGCACCGGCCAGGACCAGCACCGCGCAGACCACCGCGAGCCACGCCTGCCCGGCAGCGAGCCCGGTGGCCGCCAGCGCCCCGCCCGGACCGGTGATCGAGCTGTACGGCATAACGCAAATCCTCTCGGAACAGAATGGAACCGACCACAAAGGATCTTTTGCTCCAAGAGGATAAACAGAACAAAGACCAATGCCTTGATGCGGGGCCGGTGAGTTGGGACGGGATGTTCCCTGTCGCTTATACACATCT
>NZ_WYCT01000291.1 GCF_011008945.1 Streptomyces harenosi | reverse complement strand
GGCAGACGAGAGTAGCGAGTGTCTCGTGGGCTCGGAGAGTTGTATAAGAGACAGGCGCGGTGCGGCCCCGGGGGCGGGAATCGCCGGTCCGGCCCGGGGGACGCTAGCCGGTCCCGGCGTCCCGGTCGTCCGTGCCCGCCGGGCGGCTCTCCGCGTCCCCGGGGCGGCTCTCCCCGTCCGCCGGTCGGTCCCTCGTGTCCGCCGGGCGGTGGTCCGCGACCCGCGGGTGCGGCGGAAGGCCGTCCCAGAAGCCGGCCAGGGCCTGAGCGGTCGGCAGGGGGCGGTCGGTGTTGGGCGAGTGCTCGGCGCCGGCGATCACCGTCCGCCGGGCGCCCAGCCGCAGCGCCATGTCGTCGAGGAGCGGCACCGGCCAGGTGTCGTCGCGTTCCCCCGACACGACGTGGCACGGCAGCGGCAGCGCGGCCAGTTCGGCGACCCGGTCCGGCTCGGCGCAGAGCTGGCGGCCGGTGGCGAGCAGTTGGGCCGGGCGGGTGCCCAGCCAGCGCAGGCGCAGCCGCTCCTCGTCCACGGGGCCGCGGAGGGGGCCGCCGACCTCCTCGGGCGGCCCCATGGCCCGCATGGTCTCCCACACCTGCTCCATCGTCATCACGGCGAGCGCGTCCCGCAGCAGCTTCACGCGCTGCTGCTGGGAGACGGAGATCTGGGCCGGGCCCGAGGAGAGGAGGGTGAGGGAGCGGAAGGGGGAGTGGTCGAGCAGCGCGGCGGCGCGGGCGATCTGGCCGCCGAGGGAGTGCCCGAGCAGATGCACCGGCGCGTCGAGCGCGGCGGCCTGGGCGAGCACGTCCCGCGCCAGTTCCCGCTGGGTGTAGGCCGACTCGTCGTGCGCGGGCCCGTCGCTCTCGTACTGCCCTCGGCCGTCCACGGCGACGGTGCGGTACCCGCGCGCCGCGAGCGGCTCGTGCAGCAGGGTGAAGTCCTCCTTGCTGCCGGTGAACCCCGGCAGCATCAGCACCAGCCCCTTCGGCTCGGTGCCGCCGGCCGCGGGCGAATCGACGACGGCGAACTCGCCGCGCGCGGTCCGCAGGCGGTAGGCGCGCGCGCCGGGCGGCGGGGTGAAGGTGGCGTTCCTGCTCACGGGCAGAGCGTATCGGGCCGCCCCGGCCGCCCGGACGCCGCCGGCCCGGTCCCGCGCGGGGCGGGACCGGGCCGGACGGGTGACCGGGACGGGCTCAGCCCTCCGTGGCCTCCGCGGGCTGAGCGGCGGCAGCCGTGGCCTTGCGGGTGCGGCGCGCCTTCGGCTTGGCCTCGGCCGCCTCGCCCGAGGACTCGCCGGCGTCGGCCGCCACGGCCTTGCGGGTACGGCGGCGCGGTGCGGCCTCCGGCTCCTGCGTCGCCTGTGCCGGGATACCGGCGCCGGCGGTCTCCGCCTCGGCGGTGGCCTTCCGGGTACGACGGCGCGGCTTGGCCTCGGTGGTCTCCGCGGCCTCGGGCGTCGCGTCCGCGGTGGTCTCCGTCTTGGCGGCGGCCTTGCGGGTGCGGCGGGGCTTGGCCTCGGCGGTGTCCGCGGCTTCTGCCGTCTCCGGCGTCTCGGCCTTGGCGGCGGCCTTGCGGGTGCGGCGCGGCTTGGCCTCGGCGGTCTCCGTGGCTTCGGCCGTCGCGTCCGCGGTGGTCTCCGTCTTGGCGGCGGTCTTCCGGGTGCGGCGGGGCTTGGCCTCGGTGGTGTCCGTGGCTTCTGCCGTCTCCGGCGTCTCGGCCTTGGCGGCGGCCTTGCGGGTGCGGCGCGGCTTGGCCTCCGCTGCCTCAGCCGTCGCCTCTTCGGTGGTCTCCGTCTTGGCGGCGGTCTTCCGGGTGCGGCGCGGCTTGGCCTCGGCGTTCTCCGCGGCCTCGGGCGTCGCGTCCGCGGTGGTCTCCGTCTTGGCGGTGGCCTTGCGGGTGCGGCGCGGCTTGGCCTCGGTGGTCTCCGTGGCCTCGGGCGTCGCGTCCGTGGTGGTCTCCGTCTTGGCGGCGGTCTTCCGGGTGCGCCGGGGCTTGGCCTCGGTGGTCTCCGTGGCTTCGGCCGTCGCGTCCGTGGTGGTCTCCGTCTTGGCGGCGGCCTTGCGGGTGCGGCGGGGCTTGGCCTCGGCGGTCTCCGTGGTGGCCTCGGCCGTCTCCACCGTGGCGTCGGCGGCCGCGGCCGTCTTGCGGGTGCGGCGGCGCGGCTTGGCGGCGGGCGCCTCGGGGGCGGTGGCCGTCTCCGTGGCGGTGGCCGTCTCCGCGAGCGGTGCCGGGGCGGCGGGGGCCTCGGGAGCCGGGGCCTCGGCGGCCGACGACTCCTCGGTGGCCGTCACGGCGGCGGCGTCCGGCGACTGCGCGGTCTTGCGCGTGCGCCGGCGGCGCGGCTGTGCCGGGGCCTCGGCGGTCTCGGCGCTCGCCACGGCGGCGGTCTCGGGTGCCGCCTCGGCGGACTCCGGGGCCGTCTCACGCGGGGGCGCGGTCGTCGCGGCCGCCTCGGCGGTCGCGCCGGTGACCGGCTGCCGGGTCGCCGCCCCGCTGCGGGTGCGGCGCCGGCGGCGCAGCGTACGGCCCGGCTTGTCGGCGTCCTCCGCCGTGCCCTCCGTGCCCCCGGCGGTCACGGCGTCCGGAGCCGTGGCGGCGGGGGAGGCGGCGTCCAGCGGAGCCCCGCCGCGCGTGCGGCGGCGACGGCGCGGCGTACGGTCCGGGCGCTCGCGCTCGTCCGAGCGGGAGTCACGCCGGTCACGCCGGTCGCCCCGGTCACCGCGTCCGCGGCCGGTCCGGCCGCCGGGCTCGCCGAGGTCCTCCAGCTCCTCCGCCGCCAGACCGGCGCGCGTGCGCGCCGAGCGCGGCAGGACGCCCTTGGTGCCCTCGGGGATGCCGAGGTCGGAGTAGAGGTGCGGGGAGCTGGAGTACGTCTCGACCGGGTCGTTGAAGTCCAGCTGCAGCGCCTTGTTGATCAGCTGCCAGCGCGGGATGTCGTCCCAGTCGACGAACGTGATCGCCGTACCCTTGGCGCCCGCGCGGCCGGTGCGGCCGACGCGGTGCAGGTAGGTCTTCTCGTCCTCCGGCGACTGGTAGTTGATGACGTGGGTCACGCCCTCGACGTCGATGCCGCGGGCGGCGACGTCGGTGCAGACGAGCACGTCCACCTTGCCGTTGCGGAAGGCGCGCAGCGCCTGCTCGCGGGCGCCCTGCCCGAGGTCGCCGTGGACCGCGCCGGCGGCGAACCCGCGCCGCTGGAGCTGCTCGGCGATGTCGGCAGCCGTCCGCTTGGTCCGGCAGAAGATCATCGCCAGTCCCCGGCCCTCGGCCTGGAGGATGCGGGCGATCATCTCCGGCTTGTCCATGGAGTGCGCGCGGTAGACGAACTGCTTGATGTTGGCGACCGTCATGCCCTCGTCGTCCGGCGCGGTGGCGCGGATGTGCGTGGGCCGGGACATGTAGCGGCGGGCCAGTCCGATGACCGCGCCCGGCATGGTGGCCGAGAACAGCATGGTCTGGCGCTTGGCCGGGAGCATGCCGATGATCTTCTCGACGTCGGGCAGGAAGCCCAGGTCGAGCATTTCGTCGGCCTCGTCGAGGACCAGGCACTTGACGTGCTTCAGGTCCAGCTTCTTCTGGCCGGCCAGGTCCAGCAGGCGGCCCGGGGTGCCGACGACCACGTCGACGCCCCTCTGCAGGGCCTCGACCTGCGGCTCGTACGCCCGGCCGCCGTAGATCGCGGTGACGCGCACGTTGCGCGCCTTGCCCGCGGTCAGCAGGTCGTTGGTCACCTGGGTGCACAGCTCGCGCGTCGGGACGACGACGAGGGCCTGCGGGGCGTCGGTGAGGTCCTCGGGCCGGGCGCGGCCCGCCTCCACGTCGGCGGGGACGGTCACGCGCTCCAGGAGCGGAAGACCGAAGCCCAGCGTCTTTCCGGTACCGGTCTTGGCCTGGCCGATGACGTCCGAGCCCGACAGGGCCACGGGGAGCGTCATCTCCTGGATGGGGAAGGGGGTGATGATGCCGACGGCCTCCAGGGCCTCGGCGGTCTCGGGGAGGATTCCCAGGGATCGGAACGTCGTAGTCAGGGTGCTGCCTCTTCTGTGTGTGCGGCGCGAGGCGAGCGCGGGGGTCGTGTCGCGTGACCGTGCCGGGGACTCCGGCCGCCCACGCGGGCGGGCCGTTGGCACGGGACCACTGCCGACGCTCTAGCGCTCGAACCGCTGAGGGTTCCCCCTCCGGTCGCCGTACGCGCGGTATTGCCGTACGGCCGGAAAGGGCTGTCGGGTCGGAGCCGATCGGGCCACCGACCGGGCATCCTCATACGTGCGGCCCGTCCAGTACGAGACGTACGCGACGCGTACGCGACGAGCACTCGTGTACTACTCGTGTACCCGTACGTCACATACTCGGCAGGCAGCATTACCACCATACCCCGGATCGGCGCACACGCGATGGCCGATTTGGTCACGTAGCCGTCATCACACTGATCGACCGGGGCCTTCCGCCTGCCGGGGGGCGGGCTATTGTGCGCTTCATGACGAGCTCTGACAAGCCTGGCAACGCAGCAGACGCCCCCGCAGAATCGACCGGAGCCACCGGGGTCGCGGCCCTCGACTGGGCCACGGCCGCCGCCGACCCGCAGTACCGCGCCGCGGTCGTGGACCTGCTCGGCGCGCTCGCGTACGGGGAGCTCGCGGCGTTCGAGCGGCTCGCGGAGGACGCCAAGCTGGCGCCGACGCTGGAGGACAAGGCGGAGCTGGCGAAGATGGCGTCGGCGGAGTTCCACCACTTCGAGCGGCTGCGGAACCGGCTGGCCGAGATCGGCGAGGAGCCGACGGGGGCGATGGAGCCGTTCGTCGCCGCCTACGAGGGCTTCCACAAGCAGACGGCGCCCTCGGACTGGCTGGAGGGGCTCGTCAAGGCGTACGTCGGCGACTCCATCGCCAGCGACTTCTACCGCGAGGTCGCGGCCCGCCTCGACTCCGACACCCGCTCCCTGGTGCTGGCCGTGCTGGACGACACCGGGCACGCCAGCTTCGCGGTGGAGAAGGTGCGCGCGGCGATCGACGCGGAACCGCGGGTGGGCGGGCGGCTGGCGCTGTGGGCGCGGCGCCTGATGGGCGAGGCCCTGTCGCAGTCCCAGCGGGTGGTCGCGGACCGTGACGCCCTGTCGACCATGCTGGTGGGCGGTGTCGCGGACGGCTTCGACCTGGCCGAGGTCGGCAGGATGTTCTCCCGGATCACCGAGGCGCACACCAAGCGGATGGCGGCGCTGGGCCTGGCCGCCTAGCCGGGGTCTTCCCCGCCCGGTCCGCCCGGCCCGCCCGGCCCGCGGCCTCCTCGGCCCCGGGAGGGCGTCCGGCCGCCTGCCGTGCGGTGCCGGGGCGGGCGCCGCCCCCGGCGGCCGGTCAGGCGGTCACCGAGCGGCGCCGCAGCCTTCCCGCCGGGCGCAGCAGCAGCGACAGCGCGGCCAGCGAGACGACCGCCGCGCCGAGGAGCACCACCGGCAGGCTCACGGCGTCCAGCGCGCTGTGCGTGACGAAGGCCCCGAACAGGGCCCCGGCGATGCCCGTCGGCAACACGAGGGCGCGGGCGGGGAGCCGGTGCGGCAGGCGGTGGACGGCGGTCCCGGCCAGGACCAGGCCGAGGACGAAGGAGATGAGCGCTTCCAGGAGCATGTCGGGGTCCCTCCCATGCGGCCGGCCTGCCCGAAACGGTCCTACCGTCCTACCCGTGACCTGCGGAATGCAATCCTCCCTGTGAAGGACGTGTGGACCGCCCGTGTGCGGAGCCGGACGCGCGGAGTGCGGCCACCGGCACCCGTCCGGCCGGTGGTGAGGACCGGTCCCACGACCGCGGCAAGGGCCCCGGCAGCGGGAAGGGCCCGGCGGTACACGACCGCCGGGCCCTTCCCGTCACCGCGCCGCGGCTACAGCGCGCCGAAGCCCACCTTGCGCGGGGCCGGCTCACCGATCTCGACATACGCGAGGCGGTCGGCCGGGACCAGCACCTTGCGGCCGTGCTCGTCCACGAGGCTGAGCAGTTGCGCCTTGCCGGCCAGGGCATCGGCCACGATCCGCTCGACCTCCTCGGCGCTCTGACCGCTCTCCAGCACGATCTCGCGGGGCGCGTGCTGCACGCCGATCTTGACCTCCACGGCTATGTCCCTCCGACGGTCAGTGAAGTGCGCGACCTTCCGCGCCGTACCCAGCACACATTAGCCCGCGCGAGCGCACGGCACGCTGCGCCCGCGAACGCCACGAGCGAACAGGCTGCGGGAACAAAGCCCCGGTCGGCGCCGGTCAGTGGTGCTGGTCGTTGCCGTGCAGGGGGAAGCCCGCGATGCCCCGCCAGGCCAGCGAGGCCAGCAACTGGACGGCCTGGTCCCGCGGCACGCTGCGGTCGCTGTGCAGCCAGGAGCGGGCCACCACCTGGGCGAGGCCGCCCAGACCCGACGCGAGCAGCATCGACTCCGCGCGCGAGAGGCCGGTGTCCTCGGCGATGACGTCGCAGATCGCCTCCGCACACTCGTTCGTGACCTTGTCGACGCGCTCGCGGACGGCGGGCTCGTTCGTCAGGTCCGACTCGAAGACGAGGCGGAAGGCCCCGCCGTCGTCCTCGACGTACGCGAAATAGGCGTCCATGGTCGCCCGGACGCGCTGCTTGTTGTCGCTCGTCGACGCCAGCGCGTTGCGCACCGACTGGATGAGGGACTCGCAGTGCTGGTCCAGCAGGGCCAGGTAGAGGTCGAGCTTGCCCGGGAAGTGCTGGTAGAGCACGGGCTTGCTGACCCCGGCGCGCTCGGCGATGTCGTCCATCGCGGCCGCGTGGTAGCCCTGCGCCACGAAGACCTCCTGCGCGGCGCCCAGGAGCTGGTTCCGTCGGGCACGGCGCGGCAGGCGCGTGCCCCGCGGGCGTACCGCCTCTGTCTGCTCGATGGCTGTCACGCCGCCTCCCAAAATCGTCCACTCGCGGTGTGCGCCGCGCCGCCATCGTACTTTTCGGTAACCGTGGTGTGCGCGTTGCGAGCGCAGAATTTCACGTACCGGACGGTGACGAAAGCCGCGCAGAAGGTTTCAAACATGCTCAGGCCGGGCAAGTATCGGCTCTTTCCTGCTCGGCGGCGTCCTCGGCCGCCCCCTGTCGCGGGCCGCCGGGACGACCGGATCACGGGTCACCGGGCCGCCGGATCAGCCGGTCACCGGTAGTCGTCCTCGTCGAGGGTGACGACCCGGGTCTGCTCCATCAGATCGGCCTCGCTGGCGCGGTCGGGGTCCACGCCGGTCAGCGGGTCGTCGCGGTGCGGCGCGATGTCCGCGTGCTGCTCGGCCGCGTCGACCTCCGGTGCCTCGACGCCGAACTCCTGCTCCTCCCGTGCCTCCTCGTCCTCGAAGGTCTCGGGGTCGGTGGGGTCTACGGCCATGGTGGGCTCCCTTCCTACGAACGTCCCTGAAAGATGCAGGGGCCACACGCGGGTGCCCTCTGTACGAGCCTAGGAGACACCCGGTCCGGACGCTATGCGATCCGCTCCCGGTCCGTGACGGAGCGCTGCGGCGCCCGTTCGCCGCCTTTCCGCGGCGGCGGTCCGTCGTGGCGGCCTGCCGTGGCGGCCGCCCGAGCGGTCCGTGGCCCGCCCGGAGGGCCGTCTCGTCCCTCGCGTACCTCTTGTATGCACCGGTACGGCCGCTCTATGCGCGGAATCGGCCTCGGGAAACCGGGTTGTGACGCCGAACACATGAGCCAGTACGTGATCACCTCGTAACATTGCCGCATGTCTTCGACCGAGCTGCCCTTCGTGCCGCCCGCCGACCTCCTTCCGGAGGCGGCCGCCGTCAGGGTCGCGGAAGGCGAGCGGCTCCGGTCGGTCCGGCTCCCGGGGATCACGCTGGCGGTCCGGTCGAGGCCCCCGGCGCGCCAGGGGCTGCCGCCCGCCCTCTACGTCCACGGCCTCGGGGGTTCGTCGCAGAACTGGTCGGCGCTGATGCCGCTGCTGGACGACGTCACCGACAACGAGGCCGTCGACCTGCCCGGTTTCGGCGACTCCCCGCCACCGGACGACGGCAACTACTCGGTCACCGGGCACGCCCGCGCGGTCATCCGCTATCTCGACGCGAGCGGGCGCGGACCCGTGCACCTGTTCGGCAATTCGCTCGGCGGTGCCATCGTCACCCGGGTCGCCGCGGTCCGTCCCGACCTCGTGCGGACGCTGACCCTGGTGTCGCCCGCGCTGCCGGAGATCCGGGTCCAGCGCACCGCCGTGCCCACCGGGCTGCTGGCGGTCCCCGGGGTGGCCTCGCTCTTCACCCGGCTCAGCCGCGACTGGACGGCCGAGCAGCGGGTCCGCGGGGTCATGTCGCTGTGCTACGGCGATCCCGGGCGCGTCAGCCCGGAAGGTTTCCGGCACGCCGTGCAGGAGATGGAACGGCGGCTGAGGCTGCCCTACTTCTGGGACGCGATGGCGCGTTCCGCGCGCGGGATCGTCAACGCCTACACGGTCGGCGGCCAGCACGGGCTGTGGCGGCAGGCCGAACGGGTCCTCGCGCCGACGCTGCTCGTGTACGGCGGCCGGGACCGGCTCGTCGGCTACCGCATGGCGCAGCGGGCGGCCCGCGCCTTCCGGGACTCCCGTTTGCTGACCCTGCCGGACGCCGGGCACGTGGCCATGATGGAGTATCCGGAGACGGTCGCCACGGCGTTCCGCGAATTCCTCGCGGACACCGGGAAGCCGGCGGCCGGGACGCACACGGAAGGGGGCGCCGACGGCGTGCCCGTCAACGAGAGCACAGGAGGCTGAGGCGCGACGTGGGACGCCACAGCCGCCGCGGGCCGGCCCCTCAGGGCGAGACCGCGGACACAACCGGAACAGCGCACAGCGGGCCGGGCAGCGCGCCCGGAACCGTACCGGGCGCCGCCCCCGTACCGGGAGCGGCGCCGGGGCCGGGAACGGGCCGCCGGCGGATGCCCGGCCCGGCGTCGGGCGAGCGGACGCCGCCGCCGGAGGACCGGACGGCGCCGGGCGGGCCCCAGGGGCTCGCGGGGGCGCGCTATCCGGAGGGAACCGCCGCCCACGGTCTGCCGCGCCCGGCCGCCGGCACCCCCGCGCGGGGCGTGCCGCGGGTCCGCGGCGGCCATCCCGAACAGCGGGAAGGCGGTGGCGGCTGGGGCGAGTTGAGCACACCGGGCGGACGTACCGCGAGCCCGTACGGTGCCCCCGAGGGCACCGGTCCGCTCGCCGAGCCCGGCACCCCGGCGGAGCCCGACGCTCCGGCGGGCCGTCGCGCTCCCGCGGGCCCCGGCCCGGGCGTCACCTTCCCGCGGCAGCAGAGCAGGCACGGGCGGCGGCAGGCCGGCCCCGCCGGACCGCGGCAGGCGTACCTCGACGCCTTCGACGCCGCCGACGGCGACGCCCCCGGCCCCCGTCCCCAC
>NZ_WYCT01000290.1 GCF_011008945.1 Streptomyces harenosi | reverse complement strand
GCCCCGTCCCCCGAGACGTCTCCCGAGAGGAGCGACGACGTGCCCTCCACCGACGCGCGCACCGACGCCGGTACCGTCCCGGCCCCCGACGGCGGCACCGGCACCGATACGGCCCCCCGTGGGGGTGCGGACGACGCAGCCGGTGCGGACGGCGCAGGCCACACGCGCAACCCGCGCGACACAGGCAGCACCGCGGGCGACGAGGACGGCGACGGCACCGAGGACACCCTGGACCTGCGCCTGCCCGACGCGTTCCTGCAGGCCTGCGCGGACCCGGCGGCGCGGGCCCCCGCCGCCGGGTGGCCGAGGGCGGGGGACGACCTGCTGGACCGGGTGGCCGACTGGGGCCCGGCCGTCACCTCCGCGGGCGTGTTCCACCTCGTCCCGGTCCGCCTCGAACGGGACCTGCCGCTGATCACCCACTGGATGAACGATCCCGCCGTCGCCGCCTTCTGGCAGCTCGCCGGACCGCCCCACGTGACCGAGGACCACCTGCGGGCCCAGCTCGGCGGCGACGGCCGCAGCGTGCCCTGCATGGGCGTGCTGGGGGGCACACCGATGAGCTACTGGGAGATCTACCGGGCCGATCTCGACCCGCTGGCCCGGCACTATCCCGCCCGGCCGCACGACACGGGGATCCACCTCCTCCTCGGCGACGCCGCCGACCGCGGGCGGGGCCTGGGCAGCGTCCTGCTCAGGGCCGTCGCCGACCTCGTCCTCGACCAGCGGCCCCGGTGCGCGCGGGTGGTCGCGGAACCCGACCTGCGCAACACCCCCTCCGTGGCCGCCTTCCTCAGCGCGGGCTTCCGGTTCAGCGCCGAGATCGACCTGCCCGGCAAGCGGGCCGCGCTGCTGGTCCGGGACCGGCACCCGCGCCGCCCGGGGTAGCGCGGGAACGCCGCACCCCTTCCGGCACACGGGCACCTCCTTCCGGCACACCGCACCCCTTCCGGCACACCCGCTCGCGCCGCGCTCCGGACCAGGCCGGCACACCCGCTCGCGCCGCTCCGGACCAGGCCGGCGCGGCGGGGCGCGCGCCGCGCCGGTCCGCGTCCCAGGCCCCCAGCACCCAGGAGCCCCACCGTGATCCCGTCCCGCACCGCCGCCTCGGCGCCCCGCTTGTCAGTCCCGGGCCGTAGGGTGGTCGCGCTATGACGAAGCCCTCTCTCCCCGAACTCCTCCACGCCGCGGTCGCCGCCGTCGGCGGCACGGAGCGCCCCGGCCAGGTGGCCATGGCCGAAGCCGTCGCGGCGGCGATCGACGACGGCTCCCATCTGCTGGTCCAGGCCGGCACCGGCACCGGCAAGTCGCTGGGCTATCTGGTGCCCGCGCTGGCCCACGGGGACCGGGTCGTGGTGGCGACCGCCACCCTCGCCCTCCAGCGCCAGTTGGTGGAACGCGACCTGCCGCGCACGGTGGAGGCCCTGCACCCACTGCTGCGCCGCCGCCCGGAGTTCGCCATGCTCAAGGGCAGGTCCAACTACCTGTGCCTGCACCGCCTCCACGAGGGCGTCCCGCAGGACGAGGAGGAGGGCCTCTTCGACCAGTTCGAGGCCGCCGCCCCCACCAGCAGGCTGGGCCAGGACCTGCTGCGGCTGCGCGACTGGGCGGACGAGACGGAGAGCGGCGACCGGGACGATCTCACCCCGGGCGTCTCGGACCGCGCCTGGGCCCAGGTGTCGGTGTCGTCACGGGAGTGCCTGGGCGCCTCGAAGTGCGCCTACGGCGCCGAGTGCTTCGCCGAGACGGCCCGCGAGCGCGCCAAGCTCGCCGAGGTCGTCGTCACCAACCACGCGCTGCTCGCGATCGACGCCATCGAGGGCGCCCCGGTCCTTCCGCAGCACGAGGTGCTGATCGTCGACGAGGCGCACGAGCTGGTCTCCCGCGTCACCGGGGTCGCCACCGGCGAGCTCACCCCCGGCCAGGTCAACCGCGCCGTGCGCCGCGCCGCCAAGCTCGTCAACGAGAAGGCGGCCGACCAGCTCCAGACCGCCGCCGAGGGCTTCGAACGGCTGATGGAGCTGGCGCTGCCCGGCCGCCTGGAGGAGATCCCGGAGGACCTCGGTTACGCCCTGATGGCGCTGCGCGACGCCTGCCGTACGGTCATCTCCGCGATCGGCGCGACCCGGGACAAGTCCGTCCAGGACGAGGACGCGGTCCGCAAGCAGGCGCTCGCCTCCGTGGAGAACGTGCACGACGTGGCGGAGCGGATCGTGAACGGCTCGGAGTGGGACGTCGTCTGGTACGAGCGGCACGACCGTTTCGGCGCCTCCCTGCGGGTGGCTCCCATGTCCGTCTCGGGGCTGCTGCGCGAGAAGCTCTTCGCGGACCGTTCCGTCGTCCTGACCTCCGCGACGCTGAAGCTGGGCGGCGACTTCAACGGCGTGGGGGCGTCGCTCGGCCTGGCCCCCGAGGGCACCGAGGGCGAGGACGTCCCGCAGTGGAAGGGCGTCGACGTCGGCTCGCCCTTCGACTACCCCAGGCAGGGCATCCTGTACGTCGCCAAGCATCTGGCGCGCCCGGCCCGGGACGGCGACCGGGGGGACATGCTGGACGAGCTCACGGAGCTGATCCAGGCGGCCGGCGGGCGCACACTGGGCCTGTTCTCCTCGATGCGGGCGGCCCAGCTCGCCGCGGAGGAGCTGCGGTCCCGCATCCCCGAGTATCCGATCCTCCTCCAGGGCGAGGAGACGCTGGGCGAGCTGATCAAGAACTTCGCGGCCGATGCGCGGACCTGCCTGTTCGGCACGCTCTCCCTGTGGCAGGGCGTGGACGTGCCCGGCCCGAGCTGCCAGTTGGTGGTCATGGACAAGATCCCGTTCCCGCGTCCGGACGACCCGCTGATGAGCGCCCGCCAGAAGGCGGTCGAGGAGGCCGGCGGCAACGGCTTCATGGCGGTCGCCGCCACGCACGCGGCCCTGCTGATGGCGCAGGGCGCCGGCCGGCTCGTACGGGCGTCGGGGGACCGGGGCGTGGTCGCCGTACTGGACCCGCGGCTGGCCACGGCCCGCTACGGAAGCTTCCTGAAGGCGTCGCTGCCCGACTTCTGGTACACCACGGACCGCAATCAGGTCCGCAAGTCGCTGGCCGCGATCGACGCGGCGGCGCAGCAGGCGGAGGCCTCGTGAGCCGCTGAGGGAGTGCGGTGATCGCTGGGCGGCCGGCCACCCAGCGATCACCGCCCCGCCGCACCCGGGGCAGACCGGGGGGGGCGGACAGCACAGGGCCCCGGAACCGGCGCAGGGGTTCCGGGGCCCGGTCGGGGCGGCGGGAGGGAGCGGCCCGCCCGCGGCGGCGCTCAGACGCGGCGCAGAACGGCCACCACCTTGCCGAGGATCGTCGCGTCGTCGCCGGGGATCGGCTCGTAGGCCGAGTTGTGCGGCAGCAGCCAGACGTGGCCGTCCTCCCGCTTGAAGCGCTTGACGGTCGCCTCGCCGTCGAGCATCGCGGCCACGATGTCGCCGTTCTCGGCGACCGGCTGGCGGCGGACCGTGACCCAGTCGCCGTCGCAGATGGCGGCCTCGATCATCGAGTCACCGACGACCTTCAGGACGAAGAGCTCACCGTCGCCGACCAACTGCCGGGGCAGGGGGAAGACGTCCTCGACCGACTCCTCCGCGAGGATCGGGCCACCGGCGGCGATGCGGCCGACCAGCGGCACGTACGACGCGGCGGGCTTGCCCGCGGTGTCCGTGGGCTGCACGGTGGCGGCCTGGTCCGAGCCCCGCACCTCGTACGCGCGCGGGCGGTGCGGGTCACGGCGCAGGAAGCCCTTGCGTTCGAGGGCCATGAGCTGGTGGGCGACCGAGGACGTGCTGGAGAGACCGACCGCCTGACCGATTTCCCGCATGGACGGCGGGTAACCGCGCCGCTGCACCGAGTCCCTGATGACTTCGATCACCCGGCGCTGTCGGTCGGTGAGCCCGGAACTGTCCGCCCGGATGCCTGGAGGTCGGCCCGGCAGGGAGCGCTTGTGCCCCTCGGGATTCGCGGCGTCGTTGATCGCGTGCACCGGCTCCAGGCGGCCCTGGGAGCGGTCCTGGGCGGTGATGGTGGCGCTGTCTGCGGTGGTGGTCACGTCGGCCCCTCTCGATGGTCTCCCTGCTGCCCAACGGTAGTTGCTTTCGAAAGGTTGCGCCAAACACACGTTCGAGTGAAAATTTGCGGTTTGCGTGACGTGATCACATTTCCGGGTGTATGGCCTCCGCGGGTGCCCGGCGGGCAAAAGGACGCATTGTTGTACTCTTCACCGCCGGGGTGACCACTTCGCGGTGCGCCTCAGTCTGCCATCCGGAACCCCGTCGGTCAGGCACCGGCCCCCATCTCTGCGGGAGTCCTACGCTCCCTCCCCGCGGCACCCACGTCGTCTCCGCATGCGCCGCGCCGGCGCGCCGCGGCCGCCGGTGCCGGGCGGGCGCGGGTTCCGGGGGTGCGGCGGGTTTGGCCGTACGCGCCCGGCCCGCCCGTGCGCCGGGTGTGGCGGCCGGGTCCGGTGTGACGCGAGTCGCGTGGCGTCCGGGGGATGGCTGCGCGCCCGCCGGGGGCCGCTCGCGCGCCCGCGCGGGGGCCCCGCGGGCCGGAGCGCGGACGCGGGCGGGCCGGAGCGGGCCCCGGCTGCGGGGCGGCCGGGGCCGCGGTGCGTGACCGTACGGATGCGGTCCGATGCGACACGCGCGCCGGACGTGGATGTATGAGCCAATCCCCACATCTAGTGGTTGGATTTGCGGCGCGGCCCAGAAGTTGTGGTGCCCCCGGTCTTCGGGCCGGTGAGCATCGCCTATGCTTGGGGCTGCTTCGAGGGGCCCGTGAGGTCTTTCGGGGCTATCGAGTCTGCTGTGAGGAGGGTTGGGAGTTCATGCACTGCCCCTTCTGCAGGCACCCCGACAGCCGCGTCGTCGACAGCCGTACGACCGACGACGGCACGTCGATCCGCAGGCGCCGACAGTGCCCTGACTGCTCCCGTCGGTTCACGACCGTGGAGACCTGCTCGCTCATGGTGATCAAGCGGTCCGGGGTCACCGAGCCCTTCAGCCGCACCAAGATCATCAATGGTGTGCGCAAGGCGTGTCAGGGCCGGCCCGTCACCGAGGACGCGCTCGCCCAGCTCGGCCAGCGCGTCGAGGAGGCGGTGCGGGCCACCGGCAGTGCCGAGCTGACCACCCACGACGTGGGCCTGGCCATACTCGGCCCGCTGAAGGAGCTGGACCTCGTCGCCTACCTGCGGTTCGCGTCCGTCTACCGGGCGTTCGACTCGCTGGAGGACTTCGAGGCCGCGATCGCGGAACTCAGGGAACAGGCGGAACACCCCGGCGGGGACGGCGAGGACGCCGGCGCGGGGAGCCAGGAAGACGGCCGCGGGCCGGGGGGAACCGCACAGGTCCCCGAGCCCGCAGGCGCCGCCGACTGACCGGCGGGCCGGGACCGTACGAGGAGGCGGGCCCGGCCGGGCGGCGGCGAGGAAGAAGACCTGCCGCGGGCGAGCGAGAGACGCCCGCGGCACCAGACAGAACACCGTGCCACGGAACAAACGGGGCACTTCAGGGCGTTTTCGCCCGTACATGGGAGGCGGCATGACAGAGACGGCGAGCGGTCCGGCACGGAGTTCCCGAGCCAAGAGCCCCAAGGCGGGCAAGGGACTGCGTATCGAGCGCATCCACACCACCCCCGGGGTCCACCCCTACGACGAGGTGGCCTGGGAGCGCCGTGACGTCGTCATGACCAACTGGCGCGACGGCTCGGTCAACTTCGAGCAGCGCGGCGTGGAGTTCCCCGACTTCTGGTCGGTGAACGCGGTCAACATCGTCACCAGCAAGTACTTCCGGGGCGCCGTCGGCACCCCGCAGCGGGAGACGAGCCTCAAGCAGCTCATCGACCGCATCGTGAAGACGTACCGGAAGGCCGGTGAGGACCACAAGTACTTCGCCTCGCCCGCCGACGCGGAGATCTTCGAGCACGAGCTGGCCTATGCCCTCCTGCACCAGATCTTCAGCTTCAACAGCCCCGTCTGGTTCAACGTGGGCACCAAGCAGCCCCAGCAGGTCTCCGCCTGCTTCATCCTGTCCGTCGACGACTCCATGGAGTCGATCCTCGACTGGTACAAGGAAGAGGGCATGATCTTCAAGGGCGGCTCGGGCGCCGGCCTGAACCTCTCCCGGATCCGCTCCTCCAAGGAGCTGCTGTCCTCCGGCGGCAACGCCTCCGGCCCGGTCTCCTTCATGCGGGGCGCCGACGCCTCCGCCGGAACGATCAAGTCCGGTGGCGCCACCCGCCGTGCGGCCAAGATGGTCGTCCTCGACGTGGACCACCCGGACATCGAGGACTTCATCGAGACCAAGGTCAAGGAAGAGGAGAAGATCCGCGTCCTGCGCGACGCGGGCTTCGACATGGACCTGGGCGGCGACGACATCACGTCCGTCCAGTACCAGAACGCCAACAACTCGGTCCGCGTGAACGACGAGTTCATGAAGGCGGTCGAGGAGGGCGGCAAGTTCGGCCTGCGCGCCCGTATGACCGGCGAGGTCATCGAGGAGGTCGACGCCAAGCAGCTCTTCCGCAAGATCGCGGAGGCCGCGTGGGCCTGCGCCGACCCGGGCATCCAGTACGACGACACCATCAACAACTGGCACACCTGCCCCGAGTCCGGCCGGATCACCGCGTCGAACCCGTGCAGCGAGTACATGCACCTGGACAACACGTCCTGCAACCTGGCCTCGCTGAACCTGATGAAGTTCCTGAAGGACGACGGCAAGGGCAACCAGTCCTTCGAGACCGAGCGCTTCCAGAAGGTCGTCGAGCTGGTCATCACCGCGATGGACATCTCGATCTGCTTCGCTGACTTCCCGACCCAGAAGATCGGCGAGAACACCCGCGCCTTCCGCCAGCTCGGCATCGGCTACGCCAACCTCGGCGCCCTGCTGATGGCCACCGGCCACGCCTACGACTCCGACGGCGGCCGCGCCCTGGCCGGTGCCATCACCTCCCTGATGACCGGCACGGCCTACCGCCGCTCCGCCGAGCTCGCCGCGGTCGTCGGCCCGTACGACGGCTACGCCCGCAACGCCGACGCCCACCAGCGCGTCATGAAGCAGCACGCCGACGCCAACGGCACGGCCGTCCGCATGGACGACCTGGACACCCCGGTGTGGGCCGCCGCGACCGAGGCCTGGCAGGACGTGCTGCGCCTGGGCGAGAAGAACGGCTTCCGCAACTCCCAGGCGTCCGTGCTCGCCCCGACCGGCACCATCGGCCTGGCGATGTCCTGCGACACCACCGGTGTCGAGCCCGACCTCGCGCTGGTCAAGTTCAAGAAGCTGGTCGGCGGCGGCTCGATGCAGATCGTCAACGGCACCGTCCCGCAGGCCCTGCGCCGCCTGGGCTACCAGGAGGAGCAGATCGAGGCGATCGTCGCCCACATCGCCGAGCACGGCAATGTGATCGACGCCCCCGGCCTCAAGCAGGAGCACTACGAGGTCTTCGACTGCGCCATGGGCGAGCGGGCCATCTCCCCGATGGGCCACGTCCGCATGATGGCGGCGATCCAGCCGTGGATCTCGGGCGCCATCTCCAAGACGGTCAACATGCCGGAGACGGCGACCGTCGAGGAGGTCGAGGAGATCTACTACGAGGCGTGGAAGCTGGGCGTCAAGGCGCTCGCCATCTACCGTGACAACTGCAAGGTCGGCCAGCCGCTCTCCGCGAAGAAGAAGGACGTCGCGGAGGAGAAGAAGGCCGACGAGCAGCCCGCGGCCGCCGAGCCCAAGGTCGAGAAGGTCGTCGAGTACCGCCCCGTCCGCAAGCGCCTCCCGAAGGGACGTCCCGGCATCACCACGTCCTTCACCGTCGGCGGCGCCGAGGGTTACATGACCGCCAACTCCTACCCGGACGACGGTCTGGGCGAGGTCTTCCTGAAGATGTCCAAGCAGGGCTCGACCCTGGCGGGCATGATGGACGCCTTCTCCATCGCGGTCTCCGTCGGCCTCCAGTACGGCGTGCCGCTGGAGACGTACGTCTCGAAGTTCACCAACATGCGCTTCGAGCCGGCCGGCATGACGGACGACCCGGACGTGCGGATGGCGCAGTCGATCGTCGACTACATCTTCCGCCGCCTGGCGCTGGACTTCCTGCCCTTCGAGACGCGCTCCGCGCTCGGCATCCACTCCGCCGAGGAGCGTCAGCGCCACCTGGAGACCGGCTCCTACGAGCCGGCGGACGACGAGGTGGACGTCGAGGGCCTGGCCCAGTCGGCGCCGCGCGCCCAGGAACTGAAGGCCGTCGCCACGCCGAAGACCGAGTCCGAGGCGGTCAAGCCCGCGCCGAAGCAGGCCCACACCAGCGCGGAGCTGGTGGAGATGCAGCTGGGCATCCAGGCCGACGCCCCGCTGTGCTTCTCCTGCGGTACGAAGATGCAGCGGGCCGGTTCCTGCTACATCTGCGAGGGCTGCGGCTCGACCAGCGGCTGCAGCTGATCCCGGGCGGCCGTCCGGGGCCCGGGTGCCCCGGACGGCCGGTCCGGCTGGTGAGGCACACCGGAACACCGAAGGGCGCCGGCGGGAGCCGGCGCCCTTCGCGCTGTCGTGGTGCGCGGTGCGCCCGGGCGGGGCGCGCCGTCAGGACCGCCGCAGGGCGCCCATGGCGCCGGTGAACGTGGTGGGGTCGCCGTCGAAACCGAGGACGCCGCCGCGGAACTCCCAGGCACCGGTGTCGTCCCGCACGAACTCCGCCACCGAGGCCGCCGTCGCCCCGAGGACCCCCGCGAAGTCGTCCTGGGCCAGCTCGGTGTAGCCCTCGCGGATGCGGAGTCCGGGACGGGGCACGTCGGCGAACGTACGCCGTCCGGAGCGCTGCTGGATGACGACGCCGGCCACCACGCGCGCGTAGCGGGCGTCGAGCCGGTTCAGCTCCAGCGTCATGACCTCGTCGAAGCCGAAGCCCTTGCCGTCCCTGCTGTCACGGTCGAGGTAGATGGTGCCGTCGGGGGAGCGGCTGTCGAAGTGCACCACGTAGGAGGGGTCGCCGTACGGGTCGCCCGCCGGATAGGTCGCGGCGACGATGTCCAGATCCACGGGCGGCTGCCCCGCGGGATTCGGGTCCCACCTCAGTGCGATCTCGACCTTGTTGATGCCCTTGCTGAGGCCGTTCACAGACCTTCCCCTTCCCCGGTGCCGCCCTGCCGGTCCACCCCAACTGCCGGACAGCCGCGGCCGGTCGTCCATCCTGCCACGCGGGGCGGGCACGTGGGGGTGAGTGGTCCACCGGAGAGTGACCTGTGCCACCCGCCTGGGCCTTACCATGGCGCGGTGCTGGTCAAGTGGATTCGCTGCACCGTGGTGGACCGCCGCGGTTTCGAGCGGGGGCAGCGGAAGTGGGCGGGGCTTCTGGGGGAGCCGGGGTTCCGGGG
>NZ_WYCT01000028.1 GCF_011008945.1 Streptomyces harenosi | reverse complement strand
CATTTTTTTTTCCACGCAGACGACGGCATACGAGAGTAGCGAGTGTCGCGTGGGCTCGGAGATGGGTATAAGAGACAGGCCTACGGCTCCTCCCGCCAAGCCGGGCTACGGCTCCTCCCGCCAGCCGTCCCACTCCTCCGCGAACGCGTCCAGCTCGGCCGCGTCCAGCCGCTCGTCCTCGTCCCGCAGGAGGACGAGCCACTGGGCGTCCTCGGCGTCGTCCTCACCGGCCAGCGCGTCCCGGACCAGCCGGGGCTCCTCCTCGACCCCGAACCGCTCCCCCAGCGCCTGGGCCACCTCCTCCGCGGCATCGCGGTCGGGCAGCACCAGCACATGTCTCACATCACTCACGTACGCCATTGTCGGGCACGGCCCCGACGGCGAACGGCGCCGTCGCGGCCCGCCCCCGGGGGAAGGCGGAGGCGGGGCGACCCTGGTCCGTCACCGGCGGAGCCGTGTCACGCCGGTGACGACGGGTCCTCGCGGCGGGGGCCGTGAGGGTGGGCGCGGATCAGGACGTTGCAGTCCGAGACGCCCGATCCGTTCCCGGCGGCCCGGGCCGCCTGGCGCTTCCTGGCGAGCCGGAGGCATGTCTCGCAGCCCGCCACCGGGGCCGGCTCCGGAGGGAGCAGGCCCAGGACGGGGGCCGGGTCCATGGTGGTCGGGGAGTTCATCGGCCGGTACCCCCTCGTCATGAGCTCCATCGGTGCGCGGGCCCGGACCGGAAGGTCAGGGGCGGGTCCGCCGGCCATGGCTCAGGATCTTCGGAGGCGAGCTGGTGCACACCGGCCGCGATCAGCCGGGCCACCTTCAGCGGCGCGCACAGGACTCCGGCCGACCGCATCGGAACCGACCAGTAGGAGGCGGTACCGGCGGCCGGTTCGACCGCGTCCAGCCGGGGCACGCCGAGGTAGGTGCCGAGGCCGAGGCAGTCCACGTCGGCCACGCGCCAGTCGTCCGCCGCCCGCCGCCAGGTGCGCGGCATGCTCGCGGGCACGAGGGCGTAGTAGCGGGGCCGGTGCGGATCGCAGATGACCGGGCCGCCGTCCAGCACCTCGCGCAGGACGGCGTCGATGACCTCGGGCTCGGTGCCGGCGGCGACGGCCTGCACCAGGCGGCCCGGGATGCGGACGGCGGAGAACAGCGTGCCGAGCGGCAGCAGGACGACGCCGTTCGCCTGCCACTCGGCCCGGGCGTACCCGGGGCGGGGGTGCGCGGACAGCAGCCAGTGCCCGGCGGCCGGCCGCCGGTCCTCAGCGGTGTGCACGAGGGCGCCCTGCTCCGTACGGACGGGGCGCACAGCGGGACCCGGACTCATCGGATCCCCTCCGGGGCTCCACAGCCGAGCTGTACCGTGTGTCATGCCGACGCTCCAAACAACGTTGGCCATGCCCCCGGACCGTTGGCCCGGTCGCGGGGGTCCTGTCTGACCTCATCGTGCCGACATGGGAGGGCCGGAACTATCAGTCATCACTGATAGCCCCGGCCCGAGCTTGACGCTACGTCACGCTCCCAGCTACGTCACACCCCCAGCCACGCACCGAAGTGGTGGAAGCTGTCCGGCATCCGGCGCTTGGCGGCTTCCAGACCCGAGTACGTCTCACGCACCGTCGGGTGGTACTTCGTCTGCTGCGGGGCGAGCTTACGCGCGGCCAGGAGGCTCTTGAAGGCAGGCCCCGTCTGGCCGGTCCACATCTGCGCCCGTGCGACCTCGGCGTGATGGTGGGCAAGCCTGGACGGTGGCCAGTCGTTTGGGATGTGAATCTTCTGCGCCTCCTCGACAGCCTCCGGGTAGAGGTCGAGTTCCGCGAGGACACTCACGCGGTGCGCGCCCACGTTGGTAGGACCGAACGAGAGCCAGTGCACCTTCTCGGCCGGACCGGTCCGCTTCGCGATCCGGGCCGCCTCAGCGAGGTGCGCCTCCGCGGTGTTCTTGTCCTTGTCGCGGCCGGCCAGCACCGCGGCGCCGAGATGGAGCTGCCCCGTGACGACGTCGAGGACCCGTCCCGGTTCAGCCTGCTGGAGCGTGCCCATGCCCAGGCTGACGAGCCGCTTACCCGTCTTGTAGTCACTGGCCCGGAGATAGGCGAGGGCACGCAGGTACTGCCGCATCCCGCTCAATACCGCGTCGGATGCCCGCTGCGCTGCCCAGTCCAGACGATCGAGCGCCACCGTGCACAGGTCGGGGAAACCAAGCTTCGACGTGACGTCGTACGCGGTCCGGTACGTGCTCGCGAGCAGCCGCCAGCTCCGGTCCGACGGGTTGTTGTGGGCGTTCGTCGTCGCCTCGTGGATCAGGCCGGGGAGGTCGGCGGCTACCTGCTTGATGTTCGTCGCCCGCACCATGGCACACAGTTGCTCAGCGTGAGTCTCGAGTTCGTCCAGGGAACGCGGTGTCACGTCCGGGTCGGGGCCCAGATCGTAGATGTTCAGGGCTTCGCGGATCGGGTTGATCAGGCCGTCGAGCTGGTCCCGACGCAACTCCTCCAGGTAGGGCTGACCGTTGAGTTCTGCGACGGGCACCGACAGGGCGCGCGCGAGTGCCCCTACGACCGAAGGGCTGACAGGCATGACACCTTGCTCAACCTTGGTCAGAGTGCTGTAGGAGACGTGGGAGAGGTCGGCCAACTCCCGTTGGGTCAACCGCCGCACTTTGCGCGCGTGCGCAATGCGCGCGCCCGTGTGCTCTTCAGGATACGGGGGCATACTGGCTCCGTTCTGAACTCGACACCCGGAACGCTACCCGGACCCGGTGCCCGGGTACCTTCTCGACGGCCCGCGCCCCCAGTCGAGAGCCGGTGCACTGGCGAGTGTTCCAACAGCCGCGGGGAAGACCGCTGTTCGTCGTCGCGTCGATGTGAGGAACACCGTGACCACGATCACCGTGACCGGGCGCATGGACCTGCCCGACAGCAGTCTCCCTCGGGTGGGTGAGGCACTGCGCGAGACGCCGACGCCCTACGCCGGACCGACCGGCGTCTCCTGCATCGCCAAGGGCGCTGACGCGCTCTTCGGGCCGTTTCGTGCCCGGGCGGGGGGCTTGGGCGCCGCTGCCGGGACGGGCGGACGGGCCGGGGTTCACCCGGACGGGCGCCCGGTCTCAGTCGTCCGCCACCCGTAGCCTCCCCTCCGTGCCCGTGACCGCCAGCGTGCCGTCCCGGTCCGTGCGGAGCACCATCGCGCCCTGGGCCCGCAGGGCGGCGACCGTGCCGGGCGCGGGGTGCCCGTACGGGTTGCCCTCGCCGCAGGAGATCAGCGCCAGCCGCGGGGAGAGCCGGTGCAGGAGACCGGGGTCCTGGTACGCCGAGCCGTGGTGGGCCACCTTGAGCACGTCCACGTCCCGCAGGGCCGCTGCCGCCGGTGACCGGGCCAGCGCCCGCTGGGCCGGGGGCTCCAGGTCGCCGAGCAGCAGCAGCCGCAGCCCGGAGGTCCGGACCAGCAGGGTGACGCTGGCGTCGTTCGGCCCCTCCGGTTCCGGGCCCGCGGGGACCGCCTGGGTGCCCGTGCCGGGCCGGGCGGGCGCGCGAGGCCAGACCACTTCCCAGGACAGCGCACCGGCCCGCCGCTGTTCGCCCGCCGCGGCGTGGCGCAGGGGAATCCGCCGCGCCGCCGCCTGGCGCCGGACGAACTCCGCCTGACCCGGGGGTTCTTCGAAGCCGGTCGTCTCGATCGCGCCGACCGCGCGTCCCCGCAGCACGCCCGGCAGGCCCGCCACGTGGTCGGCGTGGAAGTGGGTCAGCACCACCAGCGGGACCCGGGTGATGCCGAGCGCGCGCAGACAGCGGTCGACGAGCGCGGGATCGGGCCCGGCGTCGACGACCACGCCCGTGCCCTCGCCCGCCGCGAGCACCAGCGCGTCACCCTGCCCCACGTCGCACATGACCATCCGCCAGCCCGGCGGCGGCCAGCCCGTGATCACACGGGTCAGCGGCGGCGGCTGCACCACCACGAGCAGGAGCGCGACGGCACAGATCCCGCACCACCAGGGGTGCCGCGACAGGCGCCGGCCGGCGAAGAGCGTGGCCACCGTGACCAGCGCCAGCAGCGCCGCCCCGGTCCAGCCGCCCGGCCAGTCGACCCCCGCGCCCGGCAGCGCCGCCCCGGTCCGGGCCACCTGCGCGATCCACTCCGCGGGCCAGCTCGCGCACCACGCCAGCGCCTTGGCCACGGGCATCGCCCACGGCGCCGTCCCCAGCGCCGCGAAGCCCAGCACCGTGGCCGGGGCGAGGGCGAACTCGGCGAGCAGATTGCACGGCACCGCCACCAGGCTCACCCGCGCCGAGAGCACGGCGACGACCGGTGCGCACACCGCCTGGGCGGCCGCGGCGGCGGCCAGCGCCTCCGCCGGCCGCGGTGGAACCCGGCGCCGCCGCAGCGCCGCGCTCCACCGGGGCGCGATCGTGAGCAGCGCCCCCGTGGCCAGCACCGAGAGCAGGAAGCCGTAACTGCGCGACAGCCACGGGTCGTAGAGGACCAGCAGCAGCACGGCCGTCGCCAGCGCCGGGATCAGCGACCGGCGGCGCCCGGTGGCCAGGGCGAGCAGCGCGACCGAGCCGCAGGCGGCGGCCCGCAGCACGCTGGGATCGGGCCGGCACACGACCACGAAGGCGAGGGCGAGCGCGCCGCCCAGGACGGCCGTGGTCCGCAGGGAGATGCCGAGGCGGGGCGCCAGTCCCCGGCGTTCACTGCGCTGGGCCAGGGCGGGCGGCCCCAGCAGCAGGGCGAGCAGGATGGTGAAGTTCGAGCCGGAAACGGCCAAGACGTGGACGAGGTCGGTCTCCTTGAACGCCTGGTCGAGCTCGGGTGTGACGCGTGAGGTGTCGCCGACGACCAGGCCGGGCAGCAGCGCCCGCGCGTCCGCCGGGAGGCCGTCGGTCGCCTCGCGCAGCCCGGCGCGCAGCCGTCCCGCCAGGCGTTGCGGCCCCGACGGCTGCCCCACCACGTCGGGGCCCGTCCGGCCCCGTACCCGCAGTACGGCCGCCGTCCGGGCGCCGTCCGCCGTCGCGGGCGCCAGCCGCCCGGTGACGCGCAGCCGGGTGGACGGGAGCAGCTCCAGCCACGGGGACCGGCCCGCTCCCCGCCCGGCATGCGCGGCCGTCCCCGGAGCGGCGCGGACGATCAGCAGCACCGGCGTCCGCGTCGCGACCGGTGACCCGCCGGCCACCACCCGCCGTACGTCGGCGCCGATCAGCACCGCGTCCGAGGACATGTGGTCGCCTCTGACCCGGGGCCGGGCAAGGCGCGGATCGGAGGTGGTCTGCACCTCGGCGGTCACCGACGCGTACTGCCGTGCCAGGGTCGGTACCGGTCCCCGGCGCAGATCCGCCCCGTGGAGCCCGGCCGAGGCCGCGGCCGCGGCGGCGCACAGCAGTACGGCGGCCACCGGCATCCGCGACCAGGCCCCCGGCCGGCGGCCCCGCAGCGCCCGCGGCAGTGCCCCGGCCGGTGCCGCCAGCAGGACGCCGGCCACCGCCAGGCAGCCGATCGCGGCACCGGCGGCCCATCCCGGCCGGGCGTCCACGGTCAGCGCCGCCGTCGCCCAGGCCGCGAGCGCGGGCGGCACCAGCCGCAGGTCCACCGGCCCGTCCTGCCGGGGGCGGGCCGCCCCCAGCCGATTCCCGGAGGCCGCGTGCACGGCCGCTCGCGCGGGCGGCGTCCCGGCGCCGGCCGGCACCGCGGACGGACCGGCGGGATCCGGGACGGCCGCGTACCGCGGCGGTGCGGGGCGGGGGGTCACGGCCGGACCAGATGCCGCAGGTCGGCGAAGCGGCGCTCGCCGATGCCGCGCACGTCGCGCAGCTCCTCCACCGAGCGGAATCCGCCGTTGCGCGTGCGGTGGTCGACGATGTGCCGGGCCAGCACCGGCCCCACGCCCGGCAGCGTCTCGAGCTGTTCGGCGGTCGCCGTGCTGAGGGACAGGGGTGCCGCCGGGGCGCCGGTGGCGGCGCCCGCGGCCACGCCCGGCACGGGGGCGGGGGCGGGTCCGCCGACGACGACCTGCTCGCCGTCCACCAGGAAGCGGGCCCGGTTCAGCCCGCCGGTGTCCGTACCGGGCCGTACGCCACCGGCCGCGCGCAGGGCGTCCGCCACCCTCGACCCGGCCGGCAGGCGGTGGATCCCGGGCTCGCGGACCTTGCCGGTGACGTCCACGACGATCTCGGTACCGGCCGTGCTTCCCGGCCCACCGCTGTCCGGGGCCGCCGGTTCCGGCACGGCGCGCCGCCCCTGCTCCCCGTGCGGTGGTGCCGCCCGCACCACCTCGGGGGCCCGCACGGGCTGGGTACGGCCGCTCCAGAAGTGGTGCACGGCGAAGGCCACGGCGACGACGAGCACCACCGTGAGCGCGATCACGCTCCGCCGTTCCAGTCCGCACCGGGCCTGAAGCCACACCGGCAGCCGCTCCCGCAGCGCCGGTCCGGCCCGATCCCGCCAGCCGCCCCCGGCGGTCGCGGCGTCCGGCCCCGCGTGGTCCGGGGGCTCCCCGGTCTCGTGCCCGCCCGCCGCCGGGCGGCCGTCCCGGGCGCTGTCCGCCGCGGCGGGCCCGCCGGACGGCAGTCCTCGCGGGGTCGGCGCCGGGCGGCCCTCTCCGGCGGGAGCCGAGGTGGCGGGCCCGCCGGACGGCAGCTCTCGTGCCGGCTCCGGTGCCTGGCCGGCGGGTCCGGCGAAGAGCGCCTCCGCACGCCGGCGGAGCTCCTCGGCCGGGGTGTGCCGGGGCCCGGTGCCGCCGTGGGCGGCGAGCCGGCGGCGGTGGCGGGCGCGGCCGTCGGACGTCGGGCCACGGCCCGGTCCGCTGGTCACCGTCGCTGTGTGGGAACGTGATCGATGAGCCATGCGACGAGGATCGGGCACCCCGCCGCAGCGGCGATGATCTTGGCCGTTTCCCGGGGACGACGCACCGGTTGTGGATATCCGGGCCACTCACATGGGTGAAGGACGGGTGAGGGGAGCACTGGCTCCCGGGTGGCTGACCGCCTCACCGGGACGAGACCACGACCCCCAGCAGCCCCGGCCCGGTGTGCGCCCCGATCACCGCGCCGACCTCGCTCACGTGCAGGTCGGCCAGCCCGGGCACCCGGGCCCGCAGCCGGTCGGCGAGCGCCGAGGCCCGGTCGGGGGCGGCCAGGTGGTGGACGGCGATGTCGACCCGGGCGGCGCCGGCGCGGTCGGCGACGATCTCCTCCAGGCGGGCGATGGCCCGGGACGCCGTCCGCACCTTCTCCAGGGGCTCGATCCGCCCCTCGCCCAGCCGCAGCAGCGGCTTGACCGCGAGCGCCGAGCCGAGCAGGGCCTGCGCGGCCCCGATCCGGCCGCCGCGCCGCAGGTAGTCGAGGGTGTCGACGTAGAAGTAGGCGGACGTGCCCGCGGCGCGCTTCTCCGCGACCGCGACGGCCTCGTCGGCGGTGGCACCGGCCTCCGCCGCCCGGGCCGCGGCCAGCGCGCAGAACCCGAGCGCCATCGCGACCATCCCGGTGTCCACCACCCGCACCGGCACCGGCGACTCCCGCGCCGCGGCCACCGCGGCGTCGTAGGTCCCCGACAGCTCGGCGGACAGGTGGAGCGAGACGATGCCGTCGGCGCCGGACGCGGCGACCTTGCGGTAGGTCTCGGCGAAGAGTTCGGGGCTCGGGCGGGAGGTGGTGACCGGGCGTCGCTTCTGCAGGGCCTGGGCCAGGGAGCGGGTGGAGATCTCGGTGCCTTCCTCCAGGGCCCGGTCGCCGAGGACCACGGTCAGCGGGACCGTGGTGATGCCGTGGCGCTCCACCGTCCGGGCCGGGAGGTAGGCCGTTGAATCGGTGACGATCGCGACATGGCGGGACATGTGCTGGAGGTTACCTGGCGTAGTGCCCCTGCGGCAGCCCGGCCCCGGCCGGGCGGGGCGGGCGCGGCGGGATCAAGTGGTGCTCTCGGGGCGGGTCTTCCGCTCCCAGGGGTGGCCGGGGCGCCGGCCGGGCGGGGTGATGGCGGGCCGCTCCGGCTCCCCGGCCGGGCGCGGGTCCGCCTCGGCCCGCGGGTGTGGCCGGGCGTCCCGCGGCCGGGTCCGCCCGTCCGCGGGGGCGTCGGCGGCCGGGGCCGCGGGCCACGCAGGCGGCGCCGGTGACCCGTCCGCGTCCGTGCCCGTCCAGTGCCGCAGGGCGCCGGCCTCCACGTCGATCTGCGCGCTCAGCATGTCGAGGTCGTCGTCGGCGAAGCGGTGGGCCCGGTCGCGCGCGGCCCAGCGCAGCGAGTCCGCCGCGCCGGTGATGCGCTCGGTGCGCTCCCGCACCTGGGGCAGCCGCGCGGCGAGCGCGGCCCGGTCCGGCTCGGACTCCAGCCGCCTGAGCTCGGCGTCGAGTTCGTGCCCGTGCGCGCTGAGCCGCTCGAACAGGGCCAGGGACTCCTTGAGGGACTCGTCCTCGGCCGCGCCCGCGTGCAGGGCGTCCTGCGTGGCGCGCATCGAGGTGCGCAGGGCCAGCCGGAGCTGGGCGATTTCACCCGCCGGGCCGGGCTGGGCGAAGGACTTGGCGCGCAGCGTGTGGTCCTCGACCGTGCGGCGGGCCTGGGTGAGGGTGCGGTCCACTCCGCGCTTGGCGGCACCGACCGCCTTCACCGTGGCGTAGGCGCCGAGAGCGACGAAGAGCACGAAGAGCAGGGCGACGACTGTGATCACTGCTTCCACGGTGCTCCTCCTCCGGCCTCGCGGCCCCACGGTCCCTGCGGCGGCACGGCCGGCCCGGCCCGTCACGGCGGCCGCCGCTTCGCTCCTCAACGGTAAACGCCACGGGCAGGCCCGGAGTTCCGGAAGAACCCCGAACCTGCCCGTAGGGGACCACCCGGAGCCCGGCCACCCGGAGCCCGGTCCGCGCGGCGGGCCCGCCGGGGCCGCCCGCGGCCGGGCCCGGATTCCGGCCCCGTCACCCGAGGGGTGTACGCCTACATCGGGACGATGTTCACCAGCTTCGGCGCCCGCACGATCACCTTGCGGATCCCGGCCCCGTCCAGCGCGGCGACGACCTTCTCGTCGGCCAGGGCCACCTTCTCCAGCTCCTCCTCGGAGATGGCCGGCGGCACCTCCAGCCGCGCCTTGACCTTGCCCTTGACCTGCACGACACAGGTCACGGTCTCGTCCACGACGTACGCCGGGTCGGCCACCGGGAAGTCCTGGTGGACCACCGAGTCGGTGTGGCCCAGCCTGCGCCACAGCTCCTCGGCGATGTGCGGGGCCAGCGGCGCGATCAGCAGCACCAGGGCCTCGGCCACCGGCCGCGCCACCGGGCCGCCCGCCTTGGTCAGGTGGTTGTTCAGCTCGGTGATCTTCGCGATGGCGGTGTTGAAGCGCAGGCCCTCCAGGTCCTGGCGCACGCCGTCGACCGCCTTGTGCAGGGCGCGCAGCGTCTCCTCGTCCGGCTCGGCGTCGGTGACCGTCACCTCGCCGGTGGTCTCGTCGACGATGTTGCGCCACAGCCGCTGGAGCAGCCGGAACTGACCCACCACCGCGCGCGTGTCCCACGGCCGGGACACGTCCAGCGGGCCCATCGCCATCTCGTACAGGCGCAGCGTGTCGGCCCCGTACTCGGCGCAGATCTCGTCCGGCGTGACCGCGTTGCGCAGGGACTTGCCCATCTTGCCCAGCAGCCGGGAGACCTTCTCGCCCTGGTAGTAGTAGGCGCCGTCGCGCTCCTCCACCTCGGCGGCCGGCACCGCGATGCCCCGGGCGTCACGGTAGACGTACGCCTGGATCATGCCCTGGTTGAACAGCTTGTGGAACGGCTCGGCCGAGGAGATGTGCCCCAGGTCGTGCAGCACCTTGGACCAGAAGCGCGCGTACAGCAGGTGCAGCACGGCGTGCTCGGCGCCGCCGACGTACAGGTCGACGCCGCCGTGCGGCTGCCCCTCGCGCGGGCCCATCCAGTACTGCTCGATGTCCGGGGCCACCAGCTCGTCGCTGTTGTGCGGGTCCAGGTAGCGCAGCTCGTACCAGCAGGAACCGGCCCAGTTGGGCATGGTGTTGGTCTCACGCCGGTACTTCTTCGGCCCGTCGCCCAGGTCCAGGGTGACGTTGACCCAGTCCTCGTTGCGCGACAGCGGCGTCTCGGGCTGGGTGTCGGCGTCGTCCGGGTCGAAGGTGCGCGGGCTGTAGTCCTCGACCTCGGGCAGCTCCAGCGGCAGCATCGACTCGGGCAGCGCGTGGGCGATGCCCTCCTCGTCGTAGACGATCGGGAAGGGCTCGCCCCAGTAGCGCTGGCGGCTGAAGAGCCAGTCCCGCAGGCGGTAGTTGACGGTGCCCTCGCCCAGCCCCTTGTCCTGGAGCCACTCGGTGATGCGCGCCTTGGCCTCGGCGACGCCCAGACCGTCCAGGGAGACGTCGGCGCCGGAGGAGTTGACGATCGTCGCGTCGTGCGCCGAGAAGGCGTCGTCCCACTCGGAGGTGTCGGTGGAGCGGCCGTCGGTGGGCCGCACCACGCAGCGGACGGGCAGCTCGAAGGCGCGCGCGAAGGCGAAGTCGCGGGTGTCGTGCGCCGGGACGGCCATGATGGCGCCGGTGCCGTAGCCCATCAGGACGTAGTCGGCGATGAAGACCGGGATCTTCTCGCCGTTGACCGGGTTGGTCGCGTACGCGCCCGTGAAGACGCCGGTCTTGTCCTTGGCCTCGGCCTGCCGCTCGACGTCGGACTTGGCGGCGGCCTGCGCGCGGTAGGCGGCGACGGCCTCGGCCGGCGTGGCGTGCCCGCCGGTCCACACCTCGTGGGTGCCCTCCGGCCAGGCGACCGGGGTGAACTTGTCCACCAGCGGGTGCTCGGGCGCCAGCACCATGTAGGTGGCGCCGAACAGGGTGTCCTGGCGGGTGGTGAAGACGGTGATGTGCTCGCCGTCGATGGGGAAGTCGATCCGGGCGCCCTCGGATCGGCCGATCCAGTTGCGCTGCTGGAGCTTGATGGCCTCGGGCCAGTCCAGCTCCTCCAGGTCCTCCAGCAGCCGGTCGGCGTAGGCGGTGATGCGCATGTTCCACTGGCGCAGCTTGGCCTTGAAGACGGGGAAGTTGCCGCGCTCGGAGCGGCCGTCGGCGGTGACCTCCTCGTTGGCCAGCACGGTGCCCAGGCCCGGGCACCAGTTGACCGGCGCGTCGGAGGCGTAGGCCAGCCGGAACTCGCCGAGGACGTCGGCCCTCTCCTTGGCGCTCAGCTCGCTCCACGCGCGCGTGTGGCCCGGCACGGCGCGCTCACCGGACTCGAACTGGGCGATCAGCTCGGAGATCGGGCGTGCCTTGCGCGCGTCCTCGTCGTACCAGGAGTTGAAGATCTGGAGGAAGATCCACTGGGTCCACTTGTAGTACTGCGGGTCGATCGTGGCGAACGACCGGCGCTTGTCGTGGCCCAGGCCCAGCCGGCGCAGCTGGGACTTCATGTTCTCCATGTTGGCCTCGGTGGACACGCGCGGGTGCGTGCCCGTCTGCACGGCGTACTGCTCGGCGGGCAGGCCGAAGGCGTCGAAGCCCAGGGTGTGCAGGACGTTGTGGCCGGTCATGCGCTGGAAGCGCGCGAAGACGTCGGTGGCGATGTAGCCCAGGGGGTGGCCGACGTGCAGGCCCGCACCGGAGGGGTACGGGAACATGTCCATGATGAACTTCTTGGGCTTGGCGGCCAGCTCCGGGTCGCCCGCCAGGTCACCGCTGGGGTTGGGCGCCGCGTAGGTGCCCTCGGCGTCCCAGAAGTCCTGCCAGCGTGCCTCGATCTCCGCGGCCATGGCGGCCGTGTAGCGGTGCGGCGCGGCATCCGCTGACATGCCAGGGGTGGCAGCGGGGTTCGTCTCGCTCATGATCCTCAAAGCTCCATCGATCGTCTCTGCTTATGGCGTCGAGAAACGAAAAATCCCCTCGCACAGGAGGGGACGCCGCGCCGATTCCGGCCACTCGGCTCGTCCGGTGGCCGGGACTGATCAGCGCGGCCCGCTAAGCAGAAGGCGTACGGCACGCATGGCGTCAGGGTACCGCAGCCTCCGCGCGGACGGCGAGGCGCCGCCCGGCGGCCGCCCCGCACCGGCGGCGCGGCGGCACGGGCCCGGGCCGCCCCCGGCCTTGCCATGACCACCCGTGTCCCCGGGTCCGCCCGGACGCCGGTCCGCGCCCGGACGCGCTCCCGGCCGTCCCGCGACCCCGCCCCCGGCACCGGCCGCGGACGCCGCGTGGAGGTGCCTCCCGCGGCTCGCGCGCGGAGGCGGCCCGTGGGGGCGTCCCGCCGGGCCACCGCGGCCGGGGACGGCGCCCGCGACCGCCGGAGGGCTCCGCACCGCGGGCACCAGGAGTCCCGGCCGGGACCCGGAAACGGGAAGATCCCGCCGGGTCTCAACCCGACGGGATCCTTTCTGTGGAGCTAAGGAGAATTGAACTCCTGACCTCCTGCATGCCATGCAGGCGCTCTACCAACTGAGCTATAGCCCCTTGCCGTGTTTCTTCCGGTTTCCCCGGCGGCGACGCCAACATTACACGGTCCCCCCGGCCCAACACCAAATCGGCTCCGCCGCGTACCGATTCGCACCTTTTGTCCGCCCGCACGCGCCCGCCGGGGCGCCTGCGCCGCTCCGGGCCGAACGGCGCCGCAGGGAGGCGAAGTCGGGACCGGGAGGGGTGAGCGGCAGGATCAGGCCGTGACGAACGAGTAGAACCGCTTGAGCGTGCAGTGCTCTTCGAGGAGCCGCCCGTAGATCGGCTCACCCTCCAGCTCGCGGTACGTCTCGATCGGGTCGCCTTTTATGATCAGCGCCCGCGCGCACTCCTCGCACCAGTACTGGTAGTCCGGGTTGACCGGCTCCATGTCACGGACGATCGGCGTACCGCTGCCGCACCAGTCGCACTTACGCCTGTGGGCACCCATCGATCAGCTCCAGCTATGGCCGCAGGCCGTGCACACGTACGAGATCCCGCCGTTGTCCCCGAGGACTTGGGCCACATGCGCGGAACCGCAGGAGGGGCAGCTCAGACGGGTGACCGTGTCGCTCGTCACAGCGCTGTCGAGGAAGTGACCGACCTCCTCGCGGATGCTCGCAGGCATCGCTACTCCCTCCCGTCGGGCCGCGCTCCCTTCCGGCCGTTTGATTCTGCCACGACCAGGCCAACACGGTCAGCGACGCCTTGGATACCAGTGCGGTCACGACATCCGGGGCGGCGGCCGCGGCGGGACGTGCGCGACGGCGGTCGGCGGCGGTCGCCCGCGCGGCCCGGCGTGATGCGCCGAGGGGTGCCCGCGGCGGGCCGGCCGCCCGGCGCGGAGGGCCCCCGGGGCGGGGAAACGGAAAATCCCGCCCCCCGGAGGGGACGGGATTCGTCCGTGTGCTGTGGAGCTAAGGAGAATTGAACTCCTGACCTCCTGCATGCCATGCAGGCGCTCTACCAACTGAGCTATAGCCCCTGGTGTTCTTCCCGCTCGGCGGGGCGAACAAGAAGAACTTTAGCCTGTGACCTGCCGGAAAGTGAAATCCGGGTCCGGGGACCGGTCGCGCGCCGCTCAGTCGTCGTCGCCCAGCACCGGCTCCGGCAGGGTGCCGGCGTTGTGTTCGAGCAGCCGCCACCCGCGGGCGCCCTGGCCGAGGACCGACCAGCAGCAGTTGGTCAGGCCGCCGAGGCTCTCCCAGTTGCGCGGCTCCAGGCCGATGAGGCGGCCGATGGTCGTGCGGATCGTGCCGCCGTGGCTGACCACGACCAGGGTGCCGTCCTCGGGGAGCTTCTCGACGTGCCGCAGCACGACGGGGGCGGCGCGGTCGGCGACCTCGGTCTCCAGCTCGCCGCCGCCGCGGCGCACCGGCTCGCCGCGCTTCCACGCCGCGTACTGCTCGCCGTGCCGGGCGATGATCTCCTCGTGCGTCAGGCCCTGCCAGACGCCCGCGTAGGTCTCGCGCAGGCCCTCGTCGAGGGTCACCTCCAGGCCGGTGAGGGCGGCGAGCTCGCCGGCGGTGTCCGCGGCCCGCCGCAGGTCCGAGGCGACGATCGCGTCGGGCCTGAGGCCGGCGAGCAGCCGGGCGGCGCGGCGGGCCTGGGCGACACCGGTCTCGGTGAGCTCGATGTCCGTGGTGCCCTGGAAGCGGCGCTCCACGTTCCAGGCGGTCTGGCCGTGCCGCCAGAGGATGATGCGGCGGCCCCTGCCCTGCTTGCGGGCGGGCTCGGCGGCGGCGCCGCTCACCGCCACTCCCCGCCCGCCTCCGCGGCCTCCTCGGCGGCGGCCTGGGCCCGCGCGTGCTCCTCGGCCTTGCCGCGGGTGGCCCGGGCGTCGTCCGGCAGGTCGATCTCGGGGCAGTCCTTCCACAGCCGCTCCAGGGCGTAGAAGACGCGTTCCTCGCTGTGCTGGACGTGGACGACGATGTCGACGTAGTCCAGCAGGACCCAGCGGGCCTCGCGGTCGCCCTCGCGGCGCACGGGCTTGGCGCCGAGCTCCTTGAGGAGCCGTTCCTCGATCTCGTCCACGATCGCCTTGACCTGGCGGTCGTTGGGCGCCGAGGCGAGGAGGAAGGCGTCCGTGATCGACAGCACGTCGCTGACGTCGTAGGCGATGACGTCGTGGGCGAGCTTGTCGGCGGCCGCCTGCGCGGCGGTGTTGATGAGCTCCAGGGAGCGGTCGGTTGCGGTCACTGCACGGCTTTCGGTCGGCGGTCGGTTTGCCTTCCAGGGTCTCACGGACCGCCGCCGGCGCCCGGGGCGCAAGCGGCCGGCCCCCGCGTGGGCCGCGTCACGCTCGCGCGTGCGACGCGGCCCGCACGGGGGCCGGTGGGGCCGGGACCCCGGCGGCGCCGGGCCCGCGGGCCCCTACGACGACGGGTCGTAGTCCTCGCCGAGGAGGACCGCGACGTCCGCGTTGGAGGAGACCTTCCCCTGGGTGACGGACCCGGACGGCAGGCCCAGGGTCTTGGCGACCTCGGCGGCGCTCTCCTTGTCCGCGGCGTCCGCGTAGAGGACCTGGGACGCCGCCCGGGAGGAGGCGGTGCCGCCCTCCAGGAAGGTGAAGCCGCCGTTGAGCAGGGCGACCCGGGCCTTGTCGGTGTCGTCCCGGGTGCCGCCCGCGCTGCGCACCAGGACGCGCACGGCGGAGTCCTGGTCGGGGCTCTTGGCGGTGCCGCCCAGGATGTCCTTGACGACGCTGTCGCTCGCCTCGGCGCTGAGCGTGCCGTCCTTCTGGACGGGCAGCAGCGCCGTCTTGTAGTCGCCGCCCTTGGCCAGCTCGGCCAGTCCGGCGAGGAAGGTGCCGAGCTCCTTGTCGGTGAGCGGCGGGTCCAGGATCTGCGCCAGCGTCTGGATGGTGGTGGTCGCGCCCTGCGGGTCGGAGGACAGCTTGCGCAGCACGCCCTGCATCACCTGCCCGAACCGCTCCAGCTGGGCGTTCGGGGACTCCTCGGGGGCGCGGTAGGTGGCGTAGGCGACCGCCATCTTCCCGCTGAGGGTCTGGTTCGGGCCCTTGTGGACCAGGGGCGCCCCGTCCTGCTTGCCGGCGTCCGGGTCGGGCACGTCGGCGTCGGTGTCGACGTCGATGTTGCCGACCAGGTCGACGAGGTTCTGCAGGTAGGGGGTGTCCAGCCGCCAGGTGCCGTGGATGGAGGTGCCGAGGACGGAGTCGAGCGCGTCCTGGGTGCCGTCGGCGCCGGCGTCCGCCACGGACTGGGCCAGCGTGGTGGTGGTGCCGTCGTCGCCGGTCAGCGTGAGGGAGTTGGGCAGCAGGACGGTGGTGCCCTGCCGGGCGGTGGCGTTGTCGACGAGCAGCGCCGTGGTGGTGCCCCCCTGCCTGGTGTCGTGCAGGTGGACGACGATCACCTCGCGCTTCTGGGCGCCCGTCGCCGTCGTGCCGGTCCCGGAGTCCGAGGACGACAGCCCGGGCAGCTTCCCGGCGAACCAGAGCCAGCCCACGCCGCCGGCCGCGACCAGGGCCAGGACGACGGCGAGCGCGATCAGGCGCGCGCGGGCACGGCGGCGGGCCTCCTCACGGCGCTCGGTGCGGTTCTCGGTGAACTTCAGCCAGTCGATGACGTCCTCGGAGTCGCCGTCCGGCTCCTCGACGAAGGCGAACTGCTCGGTGCGGTAGTCGCCTTCGCTCCCGGCGGGCTCCTCCTCGCCCCCGGCGGCGGGCGCCGGCTCGTCGGGCGGGCCGGCCTGCTGCGGGATGTAGGCGGTCTGCCCGGCGACACGCGCCTGCGCCCCGCCGGCCGCGGGCTGCCCGTAGGGGTCGTACGGCCGGTCGCTCCCGCCGCCCTGGTGGGCGGCGGCGCCATAGGGGTCGTACGGGTCGTAGGAGGTGCCGTACGGGGGGACGGGCGGCTGCGGGCCCGGGTCCTGGGCGGTGCCGGGGGCCGGGGCGCCGTACGCCGCGGCGGCCTGCCCCCCGTCCTGGGCGTACGGGTCGTAGGCGTGGCTCTGCTGCCCCTGCTGCCCCTGCTGCCCCTGCTGCCCGTAGGCTGCGTACGGGTCGTAGGGGTCGTACGGCTGCTGGTGCGCGTCCTGCCGCACCGGGGCCTGGCGGTACACGGGCTGTCCGTACTCGTCGTAGCCGACGAGCTCGTACGGGGCGGCCCCGTACCCCGCGTCGTATCGGTCGTTCACCGGTGCCCCTCTCGGCTCAGTCGCCGCGGTAGAGCTGGCGCTTGTCGATGTAGCGCACGACTCCGTCGGGCACCAGATACCAGACCGGGTCGCCCTTGGCGACTCTCGCACGGCAGTCCGTGGAGGAGATGGCGAGGGCGGGGACCTCGACGAGCGAGACACCGCCCTCGGGGAGCCCGGCGTCGGTCAGGTGGTGGCCGGGGCGGGTGACGCCGATGAAGTGCGCGAGGGAGAACAGCTCCTCGCTGTCGCGCCAGGTCAGGATCTGCGCCAGCGCGTCGGCGCCGGTGATGAAGAACAGGTCCGTGTCGGGGTTGAGGGCGCGCAGGTCGCGCAGGGTGTCCACGGTGTAGGTGGGGCCGCCGCGGTCGATGTCGATGCGGCTCACCGAGAACTGCGGGTTCTCGGCGGTCGCGATGACCGTCATCAGATAGCGGTCCTCGGCGGCGGAGACCCTGCGGTGGCTCTTCTGCCACGGCTGGCCGGTCGGGACGAAGACCACCTCGTCGAGGTGGAACTGCGCGGCGACCTCGCTGGCCGCCACCAGGTGCCCGTGGTGGATCGGGTCGAAAGTGCCGCCCATGACGCCGAGGCGGCGCTTGCCCGTGCGCCACGGGCCGTTGCCGGGGCCGGCGGCACGGCCGGGCGCCGGGCTCTGCTGCGCGCCGCTCACCGTGTCGTGCGCCGGACCGGTAGGCATGTCCTGCTCTCCCATGCGTGCAGACCCTACCGGCCCGGTCCGGGGGTTCCGGCCTCCCCCGGGCTCCCCGGCGTCCCGGGGCCGGGCGCGGGGCGGTCCGGGGCGGCCCCGGGCGGTTCCCCTAGCGGTCGCGGTTGAAGCGCGTGGTGATCCACAGCAGCAGCATGAGGATGACGAAGGCGCCGCCACCGGTCAGGTAGGGGCTGAGGCTCTCGTGGTTGCCGCCGTGCTCCTGGCCCTCGGCGGCGAGGGTGACCAGCTGGGCAGCGGTGCTGTGGAAGCTCATCTTCGGCAGGACCTATCAGGTGTGGGCGGGATAAAGACGTCGGCTCATCGTATGCGGGAGCCGTGCGGGCGATCACGCCGACTCCGCCGTTGGGGACGTCCCTCCGCTCCGGCCCGCCCGCGCCCTTCCCGGCCGCCCCGGGGGGCCGGGGAACCTTCCGGCCGCCTCAGTCGTCCTTGCGCTTGTAGCCCCGCAGCAGGAACCACGCGGTCAGCACACAGCCCACCACCATCACGATCAGGATGATCCGGAGCAGGTTTCCCGTTCCCTGCGGCTCGGCGGCCGTGCGCGCCGCCTCGGCGAGCCAGGCGGTGCGGGGGGTGTGCTCCATGACGCGGTCTCCTTCGCTGTACTGCCCGTCCACGGTATCTCCGCCTAGGCTGGGCGCTGCCCCGGGGGTACAAAGGGCCGCACAAGGGTCCGTAAAGGACCCCACACACACGCATGGGGGAAGACATGTCCGACGGCCACCAGCACAGCGGGCAGGAGAGGGTGCCGGGCCGGCAGCGCAGGCGCTTCCCGGAGATCTCCTCGCGTGCGTACGAGCACCCGGCCGACCGCAGCGCCCTGGTGGCGCTGCGCAAGCTGAGCGGTTTCGACACGGCGTTCAAGGCGCTCAGCGGCCTGCTGCCGGAGCGGAGCCTGCGGCTGCTGTTCCTGTCCGACTCCGTACGGGTCTCGGACCGGCAGTTCTCCCACCTGAACGACATGCTGCGGGACGCCTGCTACATCCTGGACCTGGAGAAGGTCCCGCCGATGTACGTCAACCAGGACCCGAACCCCAACGCGATGTGCATCGGCCTGGACGAGCCGATCATCGTCGTAACCACCGGGCTGGTGGAGCTGCTCGACGAGGAGGAGATGCGCGCGGTCATCGGCCACGAGGTCGGGCACGCGCTGTCCGGCCACGCGGTGTACCGGACCGTCCTGCTCTTCCTCACCAGCCTGGCGGTCCGGGTCGCCTGGATCCCGCTCGGCAACGTGGCGATCATGGCGATCGTGACGGCGCTGCGGGAGTGGTTCCGCAAGTCCGAGCTGTCCGCCGACCGCGCGGGGCTCCTGGTCGGCCAGGACCTCCAGGCCTCCATGCGCGGCCTGATGAAGATCGCGGGCGGCAACCACCTGCACGAGATGAACGTCGACGCCTTCCTGGAGCAGGCCGACGAGTACGAGGCCGGCGGCGATCTGCGCGACTCCGTCCTGAAGATCCTCAACGTGCTGCCGCGCTCCCACCCGTTCACCACGGTGCGGGCCGCCGAGCTGAAGAAGTGGGCCGCCTCCCGCGACTACCAGCGGCTGATGGACGGCCACTACCCGCGGCGCGGCGAGGACGGGGACGCCTCGGTCCGGGACTCCTTCCGGGAGTCGGCCTCCAGCTACGCCTCGCAGGTGCGCACCTCCAAGGACCCGCTGATGAAGCTGGTGAACGACCTCGCCGGCGGCGCCGGTGACCTCGGTGAGCGGATGCGGCGCGGCTTCGGCGGCTTCACGGGCTCCCAGCCGCGCCCGCCGAAGTCCCCGGACGGCCCCGGGGAGGCCGCGGGGCCGCAGGGCCCGGAGGAGGACGGCGGGGCGCCGGGCGGGCGGCCGCCGCGCGAGGGGGACTGACCGCCGGGGGCCCGGCCGCGGCGACAGGACGGGACCGGCCGCGCGGCGGGACCGCCGCACCGGGCGCGGCAACGGCCCGGGGCCCGCGCTCCCGCGGCGCCCCTCGCCTCACACCTTCGGCTGCGCCCCGGCCGCCAGCGTCCCGCACAGGGCCGTGACCCGGCCCGTGACGTACGGGTCGGTGCCGGCCGGGGGGCCGTCCTTGGCGGTCTGGCCCGCGAGCAGCGGGCGCAGATGGTTCGCGGAGTCCTCGGCGCAGGACAGCGGCCCGGCCTGGAGGGTGGACAGGACGAGCTGGGCCTGGTGGAGGCGCAGGTCGTCCCGGTCGAAGCGGAAGTGCAGCTCGCGGCGGACGGTGAACAGGGACACCTCGGCCCGGTCCTGCCCGGCGGGCCGCAGCGCGTAGACGAAGGTGTGGTCGGCGGTGACCTCCAGGGTGGCGGAGTCGGCCTCGGCCACCCGCAGCGTTCCGTGCGCCCGGATGCCGGGGTCGGCGAGCTCGGCGCGCGCGGGGTCGAACCGCACCAGCCATCCGGTGGGGGTGTGCCGGCCGTCGGCGGCGGGCTTCTTGAAGCTCGCGTCGAACTGGCCGAGCTGGTCGGGGTCGAGCAGCACCCGCACGGAGCGGACCGGGCCGCCGCCGAGCACCTCCGGGTCGAGCCCGGAGCGCACGATGTAGTCCTTCGCCGTGGTCAGGGCGTTGAGGACCTGGTCGTCGGAGAAGTGCGCGGTGCGCCGGGCGGGCGGCAGCGGGACGCCCTCGGCGCCCACGCGGAACTCCGCGGCGGGGCTGCGCTCGAACAGGCGGGCGGTATCGGCGGTGCCGGGCACCCGCCCCTGCGGGGCGAGCGGGACGACGGTCGTGCGCAGGGGTTCGGCGGGCTCCTGCCCGGCGGGCGTCTGGTACGGGTGGCGCAGGCCCATGAAGACGGCGGCGCCGAAGGCGATCGCGATCAGCACGACGAGGACGAGGGCCTGCCGGGGCAGCCCCGCCCGGCGCAGGGGCGGGCGGCGCCGCACGGCCGGCGCGTGGTCGGCCATGCGCTCCTCGGCGGAGTACTCCTGGAGGCGGGCAGCACGGACGAAGGACTCGTCGAAGACGACGGACCGGTACTCGTCCTCGCCACCTGAGGGGATGCCCTCGGGTGTGCCCTCAGGCGGGTCTCCAGGCCCTCCCATACTTTCAGGGTAGGTCGGCGCGAGCCCCGGTAAACGCCCTGCCGGGCCAGAAGTTCGGCCACCCGGGCGCCGTGCCGCCGGGCGGCCCGGGGCGCCCGTCAGGGGCTGTGCGGGAGCACCGGGACGGCGGCCGGCGGGGAGTGGCCGGCGGGGGCCGTCGCGCCGCCCTGCTCCGGGCCGGTCGAGGCGGGCGGCGGGGTCCGCTCGCCGCCGTCCGGGGAGCCGCCCCGGTAGACCGCCGCGAAGGCCAGGGCCACCATGCCGACGCCCATGACGAGGGCGAGCACCCAGGCGACGGGGCGGTGCCAGCGCAGTGGCCTGCCGTACGGCCCGGCCAGGTCGCGGGGGCCGTCGAGGCCGTCGTCGTCCAGGGCGGCGAACCCGGGCCCGTGCCCGTACCCGCCGTATCCGTCGTCGTACCGCTCGCCTGCGGGGTGGGTCCGGCGGGCCTCCGTCTCCGCCGCCTCGGCTCTCGCCTGGGCGGCGGCCAGGAGGCGTTCGACGGCGGTCGGCTCGTGCACCTCGGCCGCCCGTACGAACGCCTCGTCGAAGACCACGGAGGCGAACTCTTCGTCCCACGCTCCGCGGTCAGGGTCGCTGTCGGGCTCCCGGCCGTCCCAGCCGTCAGGGAACGGCGTGCCCCCCACGTCCTCCGGCACGGATCCAGAGTAGACCGGAGGGGTCAATTTGGGCAGACGGTATGGAAATTCGTCCGGAGGGCGAGACGGCGCCGGCCCGCGCGCGCCCGCCGGGTGCGCGGGCGCCGCCGGGCCGTCGCCGCTCAGCGCCGGATGTGCCCGTCGCCGGTGACGATGTACTTGGTGCTGGTCAGCTCCGGCAGCCCCATCGGCCCGCGGGCGTGCAGCTTCTGCGTGGAGATGCCGATCTCGGCGCCGAAGCCGAACTGCCCGCCGTCGGTGAAGCGGGTGGAGGCGTTCACGGCGACGGTGGTGGAGTCGACCAGTTGGGTGAAGCGGCGGGCGGCCTGCTGGGAGGTGGTGACGATCGCCTCGGTGTGCCCGGAGGTCCACAGCCGGATGTGCTCGACGGCCTTGTCGAGGGAGTCGACGACCGCGGCGGCGATGTCGTACGACAGGTACTCCGTCTCCCAGTCCTCGGCGGTGGCCTCGACCACCGTGGCCCTGGATTCCTTGGCGTACGCCATCACGCGCTCGTCGGCGTGGACGGTGACCCCGGCGTCGGCCAGGGCGTCCAGGGCGCGGGGCAGGAACTCGGGGGCGATGTCCTGGTGGACCAGGAGGGTCTCGGCGGCGTTGCACACGCTGACCCGCTGGGCCTTGGAGTTGATCAGGATGTCGATCGCGGTGTCGAGGTCGGCCGCCGCGTCGACGTAGACGTGGCAGTTGCCGGTGCCGGTCTCGATGACGGGGACGACGGACTCCTGGACGACGGTGTTGATCAGCGAGGCGCCGCCGCGCGGGATGAGCACGTCGACCAGGCCGCGGGCGCGCATCAGCTCGCGGACGCTCTCCCGGCTCTCGCCGGGGACGAGCTGCACGGCGTCGGCGGGCAGGCCGGCCCCGCCCACGGCGTCGCGCACGACCCGGACCAGGGCGGTGTTCGACCGGTACGCCGAGGAGGAGCCGCGCAGCAGGACGGCGTTGCCGGACTTCAGGCACAGGGCGGCGGCGTCCACCGTGACGTTGGGCCGCCCTTCGTAGATGATGCCGACCACGCCGAGCGGGACGCGGACCTGGCGCAGGTCGATGCCGTTGGGCAGGGTCGAGCCGCGGACCACCTCGCCGACCGGGTCGGGCAGCGCGACGACGTCCCGCACGTCGGAGGCGATGGCCCGCACCCGCTCCGGGGTCAGGGTGAGCCGGTCGATGATGGCCTCGCTGGTGCCGGCCTCGCGGGCCTTGGCCACGTCCTGGGCATTGGCCTCGACGATCTCGCCGGCGCGGACCTCCAGCGCGTCCGCGATGGCGAGCAGCGCGTCGTCCTTCACGGCCCGCGGCAGCGGGGCGAGGTCGGCGGCGGCGGCCTTGGCGCGGTAGGCGGCCTGGGTGACCGGGGTCATCGAGTCGTACGGCGAGAGCGTGGTCATGAGGGAAGGGTAGTGCGCGGGCCGGGCCCGTCCAGCGGCCGTCCCACAGCGCGAGACGGCCTCAAAAGGGGTGAACCCCGACAGGGGTCGCCGGTGCCGGGCCGTATCCCGCGGCGATGCGCTGGTGGTAGGTCGCGCGGTCGATGACCTCCAGGCCGACGATCTCCCAGGGCGGCAGGCCCGCGGTCTGGCGGTGCTCGCCCCACAGGCGCAGCGCGACGGCGGCCGCGTCGTGCAGGTCGCGGGCCTCCTCCCAGTAGCGGATCTCGGCGTGGTCGTCGGCGTATCGGCTGGTCAGCAGGAAGGGATGGTCGTGCGCGAGCTGTTCCAGGGCGCGCCGGACCTCCGGCAGCGGGGCGCGGGCGCCGGAGACGCTCAGGGTGACGTGCCACAGGCGCGGGGCGTCGGCGGGCCCCTCGCGCTCGGGCCGCTCCCCCGCCGCCACGCTCGTCAGGGCGCGATCCTCCCCGGCCGCGCGGGAGCCGGCACCACCGCGGGACGCCGCCGCCCCCGGGCGCACTCGTCTCACGACGGCCTCCTTCGTGCACAGGACGACCCGGGGGTCGCGCGGGCTGGTTGCCGGGACGAAGTCGTGCGGACTCGGCCCCCGGACAAAGTTGAGCAGGCGGCGCCGGATCGCGGGGCGGTTTTGCGGAACGTCCACCACCGGTGCGGGGACGTTTCGACCCATTAGGGGTGCAGGATCACCAAATCGTCCCTGTGTACGACCTCACGTTCGTACGCGGGTCCGAGCTCCCGGGCCAGTTCCCGCGTCGAGCGGCCGATCAGCCGGGGGATCTCCTTGGCGTCGAAGCTGACCAGCCCCCGCGCCACCGCCCGTCCCCCGCCGTCCCGCAGCTCGACGGGGTCCCCGGCGGCGAACTCGCCCTCCACGGCGGCGATCCCCGCCGGCAGCAGCGACTTGCGGCCCTGGACGACCGCGCGCACCGCCCCGTCGTCGAGGGTGAGCGCCCCCTGCGGGGTCGAGGCGTGCTGGAGCCACAGCAGCCGGTCGGCGGACCGCTTGCCGGTGGGGTGGAAGTAGGTGCCGGTGTCCTGGCCGGTCAGGGCGTCGGCCGCGTGGACCGCGCTGGTCAGCACCACGGGGATGCCGGCGGCGGCGGCGATGCGGGCCGCCTCGACCTTGGTGACCATGCCGCCGGTGCCGACCCCGGCCTTGCCGGCGCTGCCGATCTCGACGTGCGCGAGGTCCTCCGGCCGCCGCACCTCGGCGATCCGGGCGGTGCCCGGCCGGCCGGGGTCGCCGTCGTAGACGCCGTCCACGTCGGAGAGCAGCACCAGCAGGTCGGCGTGGACCAGGTGGGCGACGAGGGCGGCGAGGCGGTCGTTGTCCCCGAAGCGGATCTCGTCGGTGGCGACGGTGTCGTTCTCGTTGACGACCGGGAAGGCGCCCATGGCGAGCAGCTTGTCCAGGGTGCGCGAGGCGTTGCGGTGGTGCGCGCGGCGGCTCATGTCGTCGCTGGTGAGCAGCACCTGGCCGACCCGGACGCCGTAGCGGGCGAAGGAGGCGGTGTAGCGGGCCACGAGCAGCCCCTGGCCGACGCTGGCGGCGGCCTGCTGGCGGGCGAGGTCCCGGGGGCGGCGGCGCAGGCCCAGCGGGGCCAGGCCGGCGGCGATGGCGCCGGAGGAGACGAGGACGATCTCCCGCTCTCCCCCGCTGCGGACCTTGGCCAGCACGTCGACGAGCGCGTCCACCCGGTCGGCGTCGAGCCCGCCCTCGGCCGTGGTCAGCGAGGAGGACCCGACCTTGACGACGATCCTGCGAGCCTCGCCCACAGCCTGCCTTGCCCCTGCCACCTGTGCTTTCCCCTCGTCCACGGTCATCGGCGGTCCTGTCGCCCGTCTCGCAATCTACGCGAGGCGGGCGGCGGGCCGCGCGTCCGTTCCAGGTGCCGGACGCCGGCCGGGCACGCGGCCGGGGCCGGTTCAGCCGCGCAGGTGGCGCCAGCCCTGCCAGGCCGACCGGATCATCTCGTCCAGGCCGTGGGCCGCCGACCAGCCGAGCTCGCGCCGGATGCGGTCGGCGGAGGCGACCACCCGCGCCGGGTCGCCCGGCCTGCGCTCCGCCACCGCCGGGGTGATGTGCTCATGGCCGGTGATCTTGAGGATGCGGTCGACCATCTCGCGGACGGAACTGCCCTCGCCGCGCCCGATGTTGAGGACGAGGTTGGTGCCCTCGGCGGCCTCGTCCAGGCGCCGGGCCGCCGCGAGGTGGGCGGAGGCGATGTCCTCGACGTGGATGTAGTCGCGGACGCAGGTGCCGTCGGGGGTGGCGTAGTCGTCGCCGAAGATCTGCGGGGCCTCGCCCGCCTCCAGGCGCTCGAAGACCATGGGGATCAGGTTGAAGACACCGGCGTCGGCCAGCGCGGGCTCGGCGGCGCCCGCCACGTTGAAGTAGCGCAGCGAGGCGGCCCGGATGCCGTGGGCCCGGGCGGTGGCGGCGATCAGCCACTCGCCGACCAGCTTGGTCTCGCCGTAGGGGCTCATCGGCGCGCACGGGGTGTCCTCCGTGACGAGCTCCACATCCGGCATGCCGTACACCGCGGCGGAGGAGGAGAAGACGAGCTTGCCGACGCCCGCCTCCGTCATGGCCTCGAGCAGGGTCCGCAGGCCGGTGACGTTCTCCCGGTAATAGCGGAGCGGCTGCTCCACGGACTCCCCCACCTGCTTCTTGGCGGCGATGTGCACCACGCCTGTCACAGCATGGTCACGAATCGCCCGCGCCAGCGAGGAGGCGTCCAGCACGCTGCCGACGACCAGCGGCACACCGTCGGGCACCCGGTCGGCGCTGCCGGTGGACAGATCGTCGTAGACGGCCACGCGTTCGCCGCCCGCCGTCATGGCACGCACCACGTGTGCGCCGATGTACCCGGCCCCGCCCGTGACCAGCCAGCTCATCCTCATGCCTCCCAGGTCGTTGTCACTGGGTGCAGACTCGTCCGTGGGCTCCCGAAAATCGAGTCGGACACATGGGGCAAAAGCCCGGAAATGCGGATATCACTGACTCAACGTGAGCAAGTTCTCCATGTCTGCGGTGCTGCTCGTCCACCCGCGTATTTCCGGGGTTTTCCCGGGTGTTCCGGTCCCCTCCGGCCCGTGGCCGACCCGCTACCGCGCCCACGGAAACTTCATGTGAATCCTTTACGCTGATGCGGCGGCGCGCTCCCGGTCCACCGCGCTCGGAGCGTGTTCCGGCCCCAGCCCGCGCCCCTGGTCAGTTCTCGGAACAGGTTGTAAGGATGCCCAAACTCTCTCTCGTCGTCCCTGTGTACAAGGTGCAGGGCTACCTGCCCGAGTGCCTTGACTCCGTGCTCGGCCAGGACTACACGGACTTCGAGATCATCGCCGTCGACGACTGCTCGCCGGACGGGTCAGGGGCCATTCTCGACGAGTACGCGCGGCGGGACGCGCGGATCCATGTGATTCACCTCACGGAGAACGTCGGGCTGGGACGGGCGAGAAACGCGGGACTGGAAAAGGCCCGAGGTGAATACGTGCTGTTCCTGGACAGCGACGACACGCTGTCCGAGGGCGCCCTGACCGCGATATCCGAGCGCCTGGCGGCCACCGGCGACCCCGAGATACTCGTCTTCGACTACGCCCGCACCTACTGGGACGGCCAGGTCCGCCCCAACCAGCGGGCGGACCTGCTCAAGAGCGAGGGGCCGGACGTCTTCCGCCTCGCCGAGCGCCCGCAACTGCTGGACCTGCTCCAGATCGTCTGGAACAAGGCCTACCGCCGGGACTTCATCACCCGCACCGGCCTCACCTTCCCGCCCGGGTACTACGAGGACGCCCCCTGGACGTTCTGCTCGCTGATCAGCGCCGAGCGGATCGCCGTACTGGACCGCGTCTGCGTGCTGTACCGGCAGCGCCGCGAGGGCGGCAACATCCTCAAGACGGTCAGCCGCAAGCACTTCGACGTCTTCGACCAGTACCGCCGCGTCTTCGACTTCCTCGACGCGCACGAGGAACTCGACCGGTGGCGCGGACCGTTGTTCCGCAAGATGGTCGACCACTACCTCACCGTGCTGGAGCGCCCCGGCCGCCTGCCGCGGGAGGCGCGCGCCGAGTTCTTCCACCGCGCCTCCGCCGACTACCGGGCCCGGCTGCCCAAGGGCTTCGAGCGGCCCGCCGGCGGGCGCGGCCACAAGTACGCGATGCTGGAGCGCGACGCGTACGCGGCCATGATGAGCGCCACCACCGCGGTGAAGCTGCGCCAGACGGTCAGGAAGCGCACCCGCGACGCCCTCAACCGCTCCAAGCGCAGCGCGATGGGCGTCCACTACCAGTCGCAGCTCCGGCTGCCGCTGGACGAGAACCTGGTGCTGTTCTCCGCCTACTGGAGCCGCAGCGTCTCCTGCAACCCCGCGGCCATCGACGCCGAACTGGCCCGTCTCGCCCCGCACCTGCGCCGCGTGTGGGCCATCCGCCCCGACGCGGTGGACCGGGTGCCCAAGGGCGTGGAGTACGTCCGCGTGGGCTCGCGCGCCTACTGGGCGGCCCTGGCCCGGGCCAAGTACCTGGTCAACAACGTCAACTTCGCCGACGCCGTGGTCAAGCGCGAGGGGCAGATACACCTGCAGACCCACCACGGCACGCCGCTGAAGACGATGGGCCTGGATCAGCGGAAGTACCCGGCCTCGACCGACATGGACTTCGAGAAGCTGCTCGAGCGGTGCGACCGCTGGGACTACAGCATCAGCTCCAACCGCTTCTCCACCGCGATATGGGAGCGGGTCTACCCCTGCTCCTACGTCTCGCTGGAGACCGGCTACCCGCGCAACGACGTCCTGGTCAACGCCGGCCCCGAGGAGGTGCGCCGGGCGCGCGCGGCCCTCGGGCTCGCCGACGGCACCAAGGCGTTGCTGTACATGCCGACCCACCGCGAGTACCAGCCCGGCTTCACCCCGAGCCTGGACCTGGCCCGGCTGGCGGAGGAACTCGGTCCCGACGTCACCCTGCTGCTGCGCGGCCACTACTTCTACGGCGCCTCCCCGCACATCGCCGAGCTGCGCCGCAGCGGCCGGATCGTCGACGTCTCCGGGCACCCGCGCGTGGAGGAGCTCTACCTCGCCGCCGACGCGCTGATCACCGACTACTCCTCGGCGATGTTCGACTACGCCCTCCTGGACCGCCCGATCATCGTCTACGCGCCCGACTGGGACATCTACTCCGCCGTGCGCGGCACCTACTTCGACCTCCTCCAGGAGCCGCCCGGCGCGGTGGCCACCTCGCAGGCGGAACTGATCAGGCTGCTCGGCTCGGGCGACTACGACAGCCGGGACGCGGCCGGACGCCGGGACGCCTTCCGCAGGCGTTTTTGCGAATTCGACGACGGGCACGCAGCCGAACGCGTCGTCCGGCGCGTCTTCCTCGGTGAACAGACCCCGCTGCCGTTCGTCCCGTTCGACGAACGCTCCCACGCCCCGACTCCCGCCCAGGCGCTCGAACCGGTCGAGCGGGCCTGACCCCGAAAGGAGATCCACCAAGCCATGGCCCCTCGGCTCAGTGTCATCGTCCCCATCTACGACGTGGAGCGCTATCTGCCGGCCTGCCTGGACTCGCTGGCCGCGCAGACCTTCGGCGACTTCGAGGTCCTGATGGTGGACGACGGCTCACCCGACGACTCCGCCTCCATAGCCGCCGCGTACGCCGAGCGCGACCCGCGCTTCAAGCTGATACGCAAGGAGAACGGCGGTCTGGGCGCCGCCCGCAACACGGGCATCGCCCACATGTCCCCGCAGGCGGAGTACGTCACCTTCGTCGACAGCGACGACCTCATCCCGCCGGACGCCTACCGGCTGATGGTGACCAGCCTCGACGAGTCCGGCTCGGACTTCGCCACCGGCAACGTCTTCCACCTCAAGGGCGAGAAGACCTGGCAGGTGCCCCTGCTGAGGATGCTCGCCGGCGAGGCCCGCCGCGCCACCCACATCTCCCGCTACGGCAAGCTCGTCGCCGACCGGATCGCCTGCAACAAGGTGTTCCGGCGCACCTTCTGGGAGAAGCACGGCTTCGCCTTCCCCGAGGGCCGCCTGTACGAGGACACCCCCGTCACGATGCGGGCCCACTACCTGGCCGACGCCGTCGACGTCATCTCCGAGCCCTGCTACTACTGGCGGCTGCGCGAGGGCGAGTCCGCCCCCTCCATCACCCAGCGCCGCACCGACCCGGCCGGTGTCCGCGACCGCGTCACCTCCGTGCTGGAGATCAGCGCCTTCCTGGCCGAGCAGCCCGGCGAGATGTTCGCCCGGCTCAAGGAGGAGTACGACACCCGCGTCCTCAAGGACGACCTGCGGCTGTTCCTCAACGTGGTGCCCGACGGCGACGAGGAGTACCGCGCCGAGTTCCTGCGCTCGGCCAACCGCTTCCTGGACCGCATCGACCCCAAGGTCGTCATGGCCCTGCCCGCCCAGCTGCGCGTGCAGTGGCTGCTGGTGCGCAAGCACAAGCTGGACGAGCTGATCACCCTGCTCGCCGGCCAGCGGCGCAAGGAGGCCGTCGAGGTCAGCGGCCTGGTCCGCAAGTACGCCTCCTTCCCCTCGCTGGCCGACGCCGACCTGGACTTCCCGCGCAAGGCGCTGCGCATCGACCAGGACCTGCGGATGCGCGCCCCGCTGCAGGAGGTGACCTGGTCCGAGGGCAAGCTCGTGCTGTCCGGCAACGCCTGGATCGACAAGATCGACCTGCCGTCGAAGCACTCCTCGGTGAAGGTCCTGCAACTGCGCAAGGACAAGTCCCGCCGCCGCATACTGCTGCCCGCCCGCAACGTCCACCGCCCCGAGTGCACCACCAACTCCGGCCAGGACCGCTACAACTACGACTGGGCCGGCTGGGAGGTCACCATCGACCCGGCGCGGCTGCGCAAGGGCGGCGAGTGGCAGGAGGGCCTGTGGCACGTGGGCCTGGGCCTGTACGCCTCCGGCCTGGTGCGCCGCTCCGCCGTGCAGTCCAGCGGCGGCGCCGCCTGCAACTTCCCGCCGTACCACTGGCTGAGCCCCGACTTCCGGCTGCTGCCCTCCGTCGAGCGCGGCGCGCTCAAGATCCGCGTCGAGCGGGTCCGGGCGCTGATCACCGGGCGCACCGTGGAGGGCGACCGGATCGTGGTCACCGGTGAGATCCGGGTGCCCCTCGCCGCCGGCGAGAACGTGGTGCTGCGGGTGCGCAACCAGAAGGGCGCCGACGTCCACGAGTACCCGGTGACCGTGACCGACGAGGGCGGCACCCAGCGGTTCTCGGTGGAGGTCCCGGTGGCCGACGTGGCGCTGGTCTTCCACGACGGCGTCGACGCCAAGGCGCAGCCGGAGAACCGCACCTGGTCCACCGCGCTGATCGCCCGGGACCCGCAGGGCGCCGAGCGCCAGTTCAGCACCGTGCTCCAGGAGGGCCTGCCCGACGCCCGCTTCAACCTGCCCGCCTCGCTGGGCGAGCGCGCCGAGCTGTGCGAGCTGGCCATCGTCGCGGGCCACACCGGCTACCTGAAGTTCGCCGGCCGCACCCGCCGCGCCACGATCGACCGGGTGGCCGTCGAGGACGGCCGCATCACCATCGCCGCGCACACCGACCCCCGGCTCACCGGCGCCCGGTTCCTGCTCAAGCCCCGCAACCGCTTCGAGGAGCGCTTCGTCGAGGCCCGCTGGCTGGAGGACGGCCGCTTCGAGGTCGCCTTCGACCCCTCGACCCTCGGCGGCGAGGGCAACGTGCCGCTGCGCGCGGGCCGCTGGAACCTGTGGCTGCGCCCGGAGGGCGGCGACGCGCCCGACGTGCCCTTCGTCACCGACCGGCTGGCGGCGGACCAGTTCCCGCTGCGCGCCGAGCTGAACGGGCGCCGCTACTGGCTGGAGAACCGCTGGGCCGACTTCCCGCAGCTCAACTGCCGTTCCGAGCTGAGCGACCTGGAGCGCGGCCCGTTCCGGCAGAAGCAGCTGCGCCGCGAGCTGTACGAGCCGCTGCGCCGGCAGCCGCTGCGCGACCAGGTGTTCTACCTCAGCTACAACGGCAAGCAGTTCTCCGACAGCCCGAAGGCGATGTACCAGGAGCTGGTGCGCCGCGGCTCGGACCTCAAGCACCTGTGGGCGGTCCGCGACGGGCAGGTCATCCTGCCCGAGGGCGTCGAGCGGGTGCGGATGTGGGGCACCGAGTGGTACGAGGCGCTCGCCACCAGCCGCTACATCGTCACCAACGGCCACCTGCCGGACTGGATCGAGCGGCGTCCGGGCCAGGTCATCGTGCAGACCTGGCACGGCACGATGCTGAAGAAGATCGGCCACGACATCGACACGCTGCACTTCGACCGCCGCTACCAGGAGAAGCTGGCGCTGGAGGCGAAGCAGTGGAGCCTGGTGGTCTCCTCCAACCGCTTCAGCACGCCCATCCTCAAGCGCGCCTTCTCCTACGACGGCGAGATCCTGGAGGCGGGCTACCCGCGCAACGACTACCTGTACTCCCCCGACAAGGACCGCATCGCCGAGCGGGTGAAGAAGCAGCTCGGCCTGCCGGAGGGGAAGAAGGTCGTCCTGTACGCGCCGACCTGGCGCGACGACCTGTCGCACAGCGCCGGCCAGTACCTGTTCGACCTGCGGATCGACCTGGAGGACGCGCAGCGGCGGCTCGGCGACGACCACGTGCTGCTCATCCGCCGCCACTCCAACGTGGTCGACGCGGTGCCCGGCGCCGGCAACGGCTTCGTGTGGGACGTGTCGGAGTACCCGGACATCGCGGACCTCTACCTGGCCGCCGACGTCATGATCACGGACTACTCGTCGGTCATGTTCGACTACGCCCACCTGCGGCGGCCGATGCTGTTCTTCACCTACGACCTGGAGCACTACCGCGACACGCTGCGCGGGTTCTACTTCGACTTCGAGCAGGACTCGCCCGGCCCGCTGATCTCCACGTCCAAGGAACTGGTCGACGCGCTGCGCGACATCGACCAGGTGTCGGCCGAGTACCAGGAGCGCTTCGAGCGCTTCCACCACCTGTTCTGCGACCTGGACGACGGCAACGCCTCGGCGCGGGTCGTGGACCGGATGCTGGAGCAGAGCCGGGAGCTGTGACCGCCCCGCACCCACGGCGCGACGGGCCGGGCCCCGGAGGACGTCTCCTCCGGGGCCCGGCCCGTCGTCGTGGTGGTGGGGGTGCCGCGGCGCCGGCGGCGCCGCGGCGGGGGGTCACAGCCGTACGGTCTTCACCGCGAACTGGCTCAGCGCCGTGTAGTACGGCCGCAGCTCCGTCCGGACCGGCCGGGGCAGGGCGGCCGGCGTCGCGCCCAGGGTGCGCCGGGCCTTGCGGGCGGCGCGGCGCACCACCGACGGCCGTGCCACGGTGCCGCTGGTGAGCACCGGGCGGGGGAAGGTGAACACGTCGATCGGCTTGAGCACGTCGGTGGCCAGCTTCGCCAGCGCCGCGCGCGGCGCCCCCTGCGCCGGACGGATCCAGAGGTCCCAGATGACCTCCTTCTCGTCCTCCTCGCCGTGCTCCCGCGCGAGGGCCGCGCAGTCGATGACCGTCTCGAAGGCGCCGTCCCCGGCGTCGCGCGCCGCGAAGGTGAGCACCCGCTCCTTGTCCCGCCGGTGCACGGCCTCCACCACCGCGCCCTCGCCGAGCACCGCGCCCCACAGGTCCGCCCGCAGCCGGACGGCCTGGTCGTCCACGCGGACCGGGCCGACCTCGGCGTGCACCTCGCGCAGGGCGCTGCGCACCCGCAGCCGGCCGTTGTCGTGCCGGTGCGGCAGCAGCAGCGCGAGCGGGTGGCCGTGCGGCCGGGGCAGCTCGACGGCGAGCAGGTCCCGGGTGTCGCAGCCGTAGCCGTCGGTGGTCAGCGGCACCTCCGCGCCCGTCGGGGAGGCCAGCGCCGCCTCCCAGGTGCCGTGCGGCAGCCCGGCGTCCCAGGCGACGAGCGCCTCGCCGGCGTCGGAGAGCGGGAAGCGGCGCTCCTCGCCGTTCTTGCCGCCGCGGCGCAGCACCACCTCGGCGCCGCGGGCCCGCTCGGGCAGCGGGCCGACCGCGATGTGCACACTGCCCCGGTCGTCGACCCGGGCGGTGGCGTGCCGGGGCAGCGCCTTGCGGGCGAAGGCCCGCTCCAGGATGGCCTCGAACCGCTCGCGGCTGGCGGTCTCGTGGAACCGCTCGGCGCCGCGCACGGCGTTGGCGGCCATCTTGTGCCGCAGCTCGTCGTCCTGGACCAGCCGCAGGATCGCCCGGGCCATCTCCTCCACGTCACCGCGCGGGACGAGCAGCCCGTCCTCGCCGTGGGTGAGGATGTTGCGCGGGCCGTGGTCGGCGTCGGTGCTCACCACGGGCAGCCCGGCCGCCATGGCCTCCACGATGACGTTGCCGAACGCCTCCCGCTTGGACGGCAGGACGAAGATCGACCCCTTGCCGAACTCGGGCGTGACCGGGGCGGTCTGCCCCATCAGCAGGATGCTGTTGGACAGGCCCAGTTCCTCGATGCGGGCCCGCAGCCGGTTCTTCTCGGCGCCGCTTCCGTAGATCCGCAGCGTCCAGTCGGGCGCCTGGGCGTGCACCTTGGCGAACGCCTCGACCAGCAGGGCGTGGTTCTTGTTGTCGGTGAGGTGGCCGGCGCAGACGACGACCTTGTTGGTGCCCTTGGAGCGGATCGGGGAGGCGGGCACGCAGTTGGGCATGACCGCCAGCCGGTCCCGCACCGCCGGCACCTGCCGTCCGATGCTCTCGACCTCCTCGGGGGTGAGCGCCGTCAGGGCGTCCAGGGACAGATAGGCCGGGAAGAGCCGCTCCTTGATGTCCTTGGCGTAGATGGACGGCATGGAGTGCTCCTGGGTCACCTTGAGGTAGGTGCCCGGGGCCTGCGCCAGCATGATGGTGTTGCGCGGGCTGGAGCTGACCACGACGTCGGCGTCCGTGGTGGCCAGGTACTCCAGCAGCCGCCGCTCGGCCAGGCGGCTGACGACGGGCTTCTTCGCGCCGGTGTTGGGCGGGTAGATCAGCGGCCACTTCTCCACCAGCGGGTCGTCCAGGTCGGAGACCGGCGAGTGCGGGCGCAGATCGCTGAGCACCCGTACCGAAACCCTGGGGTCGAGGGGGAAGTACGACTCGTCGCGCACCTTGCGCAACGCCACGATCTCCACGTCGTGCCGGTCGGCGAGCGCGCCGGCGAGGTTCTGGGTCGCGCTCACCACGCCCCCCATGTGGCAGAGGTCGCGGACCAGGAATGCAATCTTCACAGTCAATCCCCATCCAGGGCGCCGCGTGCGGACGCCGTCCTTGGCCGTGGTCCGGGAACCGGTCGTCGTGCCGGCCGGCCCGTGACCCGGGTTCCCCACCGCACCGGCGGGATCAGGGCCCTGATCCCGGCCGGGCAGGGAGCGGCCCCGCACATTAGACGTGGACGGAGCGCACAACGTTGTTCACCGGGCGGTCACGATTGAGACACGCGCGAGCCACAGCGGTCACCGGCCGCGACCCCGTGCCGTCCGGCGCGTCCGCGGCCCGGACGCCGCCTCGCCCACCGGCCGGGCGTACGCGGCGAAAGGCGGGCGCCCGCCGCGCACGGGGACGGCGCGAGGGCGGACGCCGGAGCGCCGGGCGGGCGCAGTACGCGCCGGGCGGGCGCCGGACGCTCCGGGTGGACGCGGGACGCCCCGGGGACGCGCCGGGCGGGCGCGGGACACGCCAGGCGGCGCGGGACGGGCCGGGTGGGCGCGGGACGAGGCCAGGCAGGCGCCCGTGCGCGCCCGCCCCTGCCTCGCAGCCGTGCCCGGTCCGGTCCGGTCGGCCGCCGTCCGTCCGCCGCGTCCTAGAACGGCTCGAAGTCGTCGAACTCGCGCTGGGCGTCGTCCCGTTCGGCCTGCCGGTCCCGGCGCCGCTGGGCGGCCGGGCGGGGTGCCTCCAGGCGGTGGTCCTCGCCGCGCCGGCCGAGCATCTCCGCGCCCGCCATCACCGACGGCTCCCAGTCGAAGACGACCGCGTTCTCCTCGGGGCCGATGGCGACACCGTCGCCCGCGCGGGCGCCGGCCTTCATCAGCTCCTCCTCGACACCGAGGCGGTTGAGCCGGTCGGCGAGGTACCCCACGGCCTCGTCGTTGTTGAAGTCGGTCTGGCGCACCCAGCGCTCCGGCTTCTCGCCGCGCACCCGGAACAGGCCGTCCTCCTCGCGCGTGACGGTGAAGCCCGCGTCGTCGACCGCCTTGGGCCGGATCACGATCCGGGTCGCCTCCTCCTTCGGCCTGGCGGCACGCGCGGCGGCCACCAGTTCGGCCAGCGCGAAGGAGAGCTCCTTCAGGCCGGTGTGCGCGACCGCCGACACCTCGAAGACGCGGTACCCGCGCGCCTGGAGGTCCGGGCGCACCATCTCGGCCAGGTCCCGGCCGTCCGGTACGTCGATCTTGTTCAGGACGACGAGCCGCGGGCGGTTGTCGAGGCCGCCGTACTGCCGCAGCTCCTCCTCGATCACGTCGAGGTCGGAGACGGGGTCCCGGTCGGACTCCAGCGTGGCCGTGTCCAGCACGTGCACCAGCACGCTGCACCGCTCCACGTGCCGCAGGAACTCCAGGCCCAGGCCCTTGCCCTGGCTGGCGCCGGGGATGAGGCCGGGGACGTCGGCGATGGTGTAGACGGTCGAGCCGGCCGTCACCACGCCCAGGTTCGGCACGAGGGTGGTGAACGGATAGTCGGCGATCTTCGGCTTGGCGGCACTGAGCACGGAGATCAGCGACGACTTGCCGGCGCTCGGGTAGCCCACCAGCGCCACGTCGGCGACGGTCTTCAGCTCCAGCACGATCTCGCACACGTCGCCGGGCTCGCCGAGCAGCGCGAAGCCGGGCGCCTTGCGGCGCGCGGAGGCCAGCGCCGCGTTGCCCAGCCCGCCCCGGCCGCCCTGCGCGGCGACGTAGGAGGTGCCGTGGCCGACCAGGTCGGCGAGGACGTTGCCCGCCTTGTCGAGGACGACGGTGCCGTCCGGGACGGTCAGGACCAGGTCCTGGCCGTCCTTGCCGGAGCGGTGGCCGCCCTCGCCGGGCTTGCCGTTGGTGGCCTTGCGGTGCGGGGAGTGGTGGTACTCCAGCAGCGTGGTCACCGACTGGTCGACGGTGAGGATCACATCGCCGCCGCGGCCGCCGTTGCCGCCGTCCGGGCCGCCCAGCGGCTTGAACTTCTCACGGTGGACGGAGGCACAGCCGTGGCCTCCGTTACCCGCGGCGACATGGAGTTCGACGCGGTCCACGAAGGTGGTCATGGTGGGTGCCTCCTGGGGGTGCCCCGGCCGGGGCCGGGGGAAGTGCGGGAAAGTCTCTTCGGTGTGGTGCGCGTGTCCGTGCGGTGCGCGGGAAACACGGCCCCTGGGTGAAACGCGAGAAAGGCGGACCCGCTTCCCGTACGGGAAGTGAGGTCCGCCTCTCGAAACGCTCGGTCGAAACGCCCGTCAGGCGATTCAGGCGACCGGGACGATGTTCACGACCTTGCGGCCACGGTGGGTGCCGAACTGCACCGAACCGGCCTGCAGGGCGAACAGCGTGTCGTCGCCGCCACGGCCCACGCCGGAGCCGGGGTGGAAGTGCGTGCCGCGCTGGCGGACCAGGATCTCACCCGCGTTGACGACCTGACCGCCGAAGCGCTTCACGCCGAGCCGCTGGGCGTTGGAGTCGCGACCGTTCCGGGTGGACGATGCGCCCTTCTTGTGTGCCATCTGTTCTCAGTCCCTTACTTCGCAGCCGTGGGGATCTCAGTGACCTTGATCGCCGTGTACTGCTGGCGGTGGCCCTGACGACGACGGTAGCCGGTCTTGTTCTTGTAGCGCAGAATGTCGATCTTCTGGCCCTTGTGGTGGTCCACGACCTCGGCCTGGACCTTGATGCCGGCCAGCACCCACGGGTCGCTGGTCACGGAGTCGCCGTCGACGAGCAGCAGGGTCGAGAGCTCGACCGTGTCGCCGACCTTGGCGGTGGAAATCTTGTCAACCTCGACGATGTCGCCGACAGCAACCTTGTGCTGACGACCACCGCTGCGCACGATCGCGTACACGCGGAACTCACTCTCTACGCTCGGGGAACGGCACCCCCGCAGGCCAGCCGTCCGGATTGACGGACGGCCTCTCCCGGCCAGCCCTGTGTCCGGGAGGAAGAGGTTTACGGGGATGTGGCATGTCAGTGGACACGCCGACGGTCAAGGTTACGGGGCCCGCCCCACAGGGGTCAAACCGGGCCCGCGGGGCTCAGTCGGCGACCGACGCGGCGTAGTCGGCGTACGCCTCGCGGATGCGCGCCGGTGACAGCTCCAGGTGCTCCAGGACGGTGTACCGGCCCGGACGGGTCTGCGGGGCGAACTCCACGGCCCGGACGAACTCGTCGTCGTCGAACCCGATCTCCTCGGCGAGGACCGGCAGGCCGTGCCGCCGCAGCACGCCGGCCATCAGCCGGGAGCCCTCGTGGTCGCCCCGCAGGTGCATCGCGAAGGCGGCGCCGAGCCCCACCTGCTCGCCGTGGCTGGCGGCCCGCCTGGGGTAGAGCAGGTCCAGGGCGTGGCTGATCTCGTGGCAGGCCCCGGACGAGGGGCGGGTGTGCCCCGCGATCGACATGGCGATGCCCGAGAGCACCAGGCCCTCGGTCAGCACGGTCAGGAACCCGTCGTCGCCGCAGCCGCCGGGGTGGCGCAGCACGGCCTCGCCGGCCTGCCGGGCCATCGCGGCGGCCAGGCCGTCGACCTTCTCGCCGTTGACCCGGTGCGCCAGCTCCCAGTCGGCGACCGCGGAGATGTTGGAGACGGCGTCGCCGATGCCGGACCGCACGAAGCGGATCGGGGCCTGGCGGATCACCGCGAGGTCGACCAGGATCGCGATGGGCGTGGGCACGCCGTACGAACCGCGGCCGGCGTCGTTGTCCAGGATCGACACCGGCGAGCAGATGCCGTCGTGGGAGAGGTTGGTGGCCACGGCGACCATGGGCAGGCCCACGCGCGCCGCGGAGTACTTCGCACAGTCGATGACCTTGCCGCCGCCGAGCCCGACGACCGCGTCGTAGCGGCCGGACTTCATGGCGTCGGCCAGCCGCACCGCGTCGTCGAGGGTCCCGCCGCCGACCTCGAACCACTCGGCCCCCGGCAGGGCCGGCGCCAGCCGCTCGCGCAGCCGCGCCCCCGAACCCCCGCTGACCGCGACGGCGAGCCGTCCCGACTGGGAGATCCGCTGGTCGGCGAGGACGCTCGTCAGGTCGTCGAGGGCGCCCTCGCGGATGTCGACGACGACCGGCGACGGGATGAGCCGGGTCAGTAGCGGCACGCGATCTCCCGGCCCTTGGCGAGGTCGTCGTGGTTGTCGATCTCGACCCACCGCACGTCGCCGATCGGCGCCACGTCGACCGTGAAGCCGCGGTCGACCAGCTCCTGGTAGCCGTCCTCGTA
>NZ_WYCT01000289.1 GCF_011008945.1 Streptomyces harenosi | reverse complement strand
GGGGTGCGGGTGGGTGGGGGCGAGGGCTTCGGCCGCCTTGACGGCCTTGGCCATGGAGGCCAGGTTGGTCACGTCGGTACTGCGGCGGATGTGGGTGAACTCGTAGCGTTCCTCCGCCCGGGCGTGTTCCTGGACGTCCCGGCGCAGCTCCAGCAGCCGCGGCAGGAAAGCCGGGTCCTCCGTGTCGAGGTCCTCCAGCGCCGAGAGGGCTTCCTTGGCCGCCCGCTCCTCGGCGAGCCGGTCCTCGACGACCTGTTCCCCGCCCGGGAACCCGCGCCGGGCGAAGGGATGGACGACTTCCTCCTCGGCGGTCTCGTGCACGGCCAGCAGCCGCACCAGACGCCGGAACGCCTCGCGGCGCTCGTCGCCGGTGGTGGCCTCGACCAGATCGAAGAGGTTGCGGATGTCGCCGTGCTGGCGCATCAGGAGCGACACCACGTCGCCGTCCTCGGCGCGGTCGTCCCCCGCCTGCGGGGTGTGGAGGTCGGACATCTCGGCTCCCCCTACTTCTCGCGCATGGCGGGGTCGGGGTGCTCGCCCTCGGACTGCACGCGGTACCCCCGGCCGAACATCGCGTCGTGCTCGGCCATGACCCGCTCGCTCGGGGGCTGCTCGCCGCCGTGGATCTGCTCCTGCATCCGCTCGAACCGCTCGTGCGCCTCGCGCACATAGCCGGCACCGAGCGTGGTCAGGTCCATCTGGGTCTCCAGCAGCTCGCGCAGGTACTGCTTGTTCGGCTCGAAGGTGAGCACGTTGGGCAGCTCCGGGGCCAGCACCGACGCGGGATCCCGGCCGTCGTGGCGCCGCATCAGGTCACAGGCGGCGTGCAGGTGCTCCAGCTCCATGTTCAGGTGGAGCTCCCAGATCGCCTTGACCTTCGGGTCGGACTCCTGCTCCATGAACGAGTGGTACAGGTAGCACTCGTTGTACTCGTGGTTGACGAGCTGCTCCCACCACGTCTCGCCCGGGTCGACCAGCGACTCGTAGTGCGTGACGTGCTCCTCCTCGATGAGCCCGATCTCCTGGTAGAGCTGGCGGGCGATCGGCTCCATGTAGGTGGGGCCGGTGTTCATGTAGAAGTTCATGGTCTGCTGCTCCGCCGCCATGATGGTCAGCGCGTGCAGCTTGGACAGCGGGTTCGCCGCGTCCTTGTCGTAGGGGTCGCGGACGTTGTCGACCGGGTCGCGGTGGTGGAACTTGGTGGGCCGGCCCGGCATGACCTCGGTCAGCCCGTCGACGATCGCCTCCGCCTTGCGGTGCTCGATCATCTCGTACAGGTTGGCGTACCGGTACAGGTGGTCGAAGTCCTCCAGGACGCCGAACTGGTACGCCTGCTTCAGGTACGGGTCCGGCTCCATCCGGGCCACCCACGCCGTCAGGTCCACCGCGACCTGCTCGTAGGCGATCGTCGTCTCCAGCACCGACGACACCCCGGGAAGCAGCCAGTTCACGGCCTTCTGCTGCTGCGCCTCGATGTAGCGGACCCGCGCCAGCTGGCGCTTCACCTCGGGGTCCAGCGTGTGGCGTGCCAGGTGGTGGCTGAAAAGGATCGCCTCCACCTCGATGCCGTTCATCGTGATGATCCGGCAGCGGGTGTACGGGTCGCAGTGGTCCGGGTCGATCGGGTCCACATTCAGCTCGCGCCAGTTACGGAGCTGGCGGTCCAGCGGGATGCCCCGCTGCTCCAGGGGGTTGAACGTCACAGAGCACTCCTCGTCGAAGGCCGGGCGGGCGAGGTACCCCTGGCGCCGTACGGGCGGTCCGCGTCCAGGGCACCGTCGTCATGTTTCAGCCATCCCGCCCTTCCCGCCACGGCACACGCCCGGACGGCTGGCCCCCCACCCGCCGTGAGCACCTGAATGGCCTGTTCCGCCGCGCCCATGTGGGTGCCGGGCCACGGGTGTGCCGCGGGGCCGCACGGCCCGGCGGCACGTCGTCCGCGCGGACGGGCGGGGACCGCCCGCGGTCGCCCACCGGGCGCGCGGCCGAGGCGGGGCGCCGGCCGCCGGCCGCTTCACGCGTCCGCCGCCGGCCTCACGGCCGGGGCCGCCGCCGCCCGCCTGCGCCGGCCGGGCGAACCCGGCCGCCCGGACCGCCGCGGGCCGCGCGGGTCCGGCCGGCGCCGCAGCGGAGCCAGGCGGCGATCCACGCCGCCTCCATCGCGGCGTCGAGGAGGTAGGTCGGCCGGATGCGCCCCTTGGGCACATAGACCAGATCGACGGCCAGCAGGGTCAGGGCGCTGCCCAGGCCGACGCGGCGGGCCTGGGCCGGGCCCCGGGGATCGGCCGCCGCCGCGAGCTGGGCGAGGCCGGCGCAGAACAGCAGCCCGCCGGTCGTCTTCTGGAGATACACGTCGGTCTTCGGGCCGAAGACCCACTCGAAGCTGCGCAGGTGCACAAGCGGCCACAGCCCGCCCACCGCGTTGAACGCGCCGTGCGCGACGGCGACGAGGGCCGCGTCGTCCCGCGGCTTTCGCGCGCTGGTCCTTCTCATCGGGCGCCTCCCTTCACCGGGCCGGGCGGGTACCCCTGGCCGGGCGCCCTCACGCCGGGCCGAGCGCCACCGTGGTCGTGACCCGGGTGAGGGAGGGCCGTCTCGGCACCGAGCCGAACCCGAAGCGCACGGGCGGGTCGACGGGCGCGGCACCGCCGAGGTCGGTGCCCTCCCAGGCCGCCGAGACCGCGCGGACCGGCCGCAGGTCCCGGGCGCCGTACCACTCGCGGCGCCCGGCACCGGCGCTGCCCCGGGTGCGCACCCCGGGCAGCAGCAGGCGGGCGGGCAGGTCCGTCAGCGCGCTCCACGCCGGGCGGCGGGCGAGCACGCCGGGGACGGCGCACAGCAGCAGCCCCGGCACCCCGCGGCGGCCGGTGGTGAAGCGCAGGCGCAGCGGTCCCGCGGTGACGGTCCAGGTGCGGCCGGTGACGTCCACACCGACCGGCACGACGCGCACCGCGTCGAAGGTGTACGTGCCCCGGACGAAGTCCGCCGTCTCCCGCGTGGGGGCCAGCAGCAGCCGCGTGCCGTCGGGCCGTTCGAGCATCACGTCGCTGAACGGCCCGAACGGTGAGCGTCGCCAGTGTCCGAGCACGATGCGCGTGCCGGAGGAGGTGGCCGTACCGGCGATCCAGCCGTCGAACCGGAGCCGGGGAGGGCGCCCGGCCCGGCGGCGCGCCCGGCTCATCCGCTCCGCCCCGGCCGGGGGACCGGGCGGCGCTCCGCCCGGGCGCGCAGTCGCCGCGCGGGCCCGGGGTCAGGAGAGGCCCGCCCCCCACAGACGGGGCCTCGGGGGTCCCAGCCGCACATCCCTGACTCCTTTCGAGAAGTGGACCACGGGCCTGCCGGGAGGCGCGGGGAGGCCCGCCGCGGTGGTCAGCGTCTGCTCCAGGACGTCGACGCGGGCGTGGGCGAGCGGCCACGGCTCGTGCTCCACGGGTGTCTCCCAGAGCATGCCGGCACGGCGTGTGTACGCCCGCCGGCGCGAGGTCAGCCACACGTCCCGCTCCGTGGGCTCGACCGGATCGCCGGGGCGGACGACCAGACGGTAGGAGGCCCCGCCCGTCCACCGCGCACCGGCGTACGAGACGCGGTCGGCGCCGGCGCGGACCCTCAGGCTGCCCGGGCTGTACGGCACGCCGACGGCGCGGGCGGCCGGCAGCAGCGGACAGGCGACCTCGATGGACAGGAACCACAGTCCGTCCCGTCCGTCCGGCCGCCGGACGTAGGTGCGCAGATTGGTCTCGGCGAACGCCGGGAGCCCGGGTGTCGCGGCGAGCACCCCGGGAAGACGCACGCCGGCCATGACGAAGGGGGTGAAGCCCACCCAGGCGGCCCCCTCGTACTCGTCCACGACGAGGTCCTCGGGGAGCAGCGCCTGTACGGCCTCGGGCCGCAAGGGCCAATGGACGAACGTCTGCGTCAGCCAGCTCGCCCGCAGCGCGGGCAGGCGCACCCGCTGCTCGGCTCCGTGGGCCACCACGGGCGCCGGGTCCCCGCGCGGGGGCGCGCGAAACGTTCCGGCCACGGCCGCCGCCGCACCGTCCCCGGCCCAGGGGGCGGCGCACACCGGGCCGGGGACGGCGCGGCGGACCAGGCGTCCCGCGGTGCCGGGCCGATCAGACCGCGGACCAGCCGTCGTCCACGGGCAGGATCGCGCCGTTGATGTTGCTCGCGGCCGCGGAGGCGAGGAACACGATCGCCGCCGCCTGCTCCTCCGGGCGTGCGACGCGTCCGAGGTTGGCGAAGTGCGGGGCGAGCGCGGCCGGCCCGTGGGCGCCCTCTTCGGCGTCCACGGCGATGCCGGTCCGCGTGCCGCCCGGGCAGATCGCGTTGGCCCGGATGCCCTGCTTCCGGTACAGCACCGCCAGTGACTTCGTCAGCCCCACCACGCCGTGCTGGGAAGCTGTGTAGGCGGCGCCCGCCGCACTGCCCCGCAGGCCCGCCTCGGAGGCGGTGTTCACGATGGCGCCCCGGCCCGCGGCCGGCATGTGCGGCAGCACGGCGCGGGTGAGGACCTGAGCGACATGAAGTCCGTCGAGGGTGTGCCGGTGACGTCCGTCACCGGCTGGGCGCACCGGGCGGGCCGCCGGGGCCACGGCCGCTCACCGGCTCGTGCCGTGCCGGCGGCCGGTGCGCGCTCATCGGCCGGCGTACGTCTTGACTGCGCGCGTGGAGCGCTGAACGGTCGTGTGCGGCGGCCGGAGGTAGCGGTCCGCCGCCGCGGCGCCGCACCCGGTGCCGTGGCCGGCCGAGCTGTCAGGAGGAGCGACCCCTGTGAGACCCGTGAGCCCCGTAAGACCGCTGACGATCCTCTTCGCGCCGGAGAGCGCGTACGGTCCGACCAACAACTGCGTGGGCATCGGCGACGTGCTCCGCCGCCGGGGGCACCGGGTGGTGTTCGCCGCGGAGGCGTCCTGGAAGGGCAGGCTCACCGGGTTCGGCTTCGAGGAGGAGCTGATCGACCTGGCCCCGCCGCCGGACCGGCCGCAGGAGGCGGGACAGTTCTGGAAGAACTTCATACGCGACACCGCCCCGGAGTTCCGGAAGCCGACGATCGAACAACTGGGCACCTGGGTGAGGCCGGTCTGGGAGGAACTGGTCTCCGGCGCCCGGTACTGCGAGCCGCGGCTCAAGGCGATCATCGAGCGGGTCCGGCCGGACGTGATCGTCGAGGACAACGTCGTCTGCTTCCCCGCCCTGACCACGGCGGGCGTACCGTTCGTGCGGATCGTGTCGTGCAACCCGCTGGAGCTGAAGGGCGACGCCGTCCCTCCGCCCTTCTCCGGTTACCCGGCCGCCGACCGCACCGGTTGGGCGGAGTTCCGCGCCGAGTACGACCGCACCCATCGCGACCTGTGGGCCGGGTTCAACGACTGGGTCGTCGAGCAGGGCGCACGGCCGCTGCCCGACCTGGAGTTCATCCACGAGGGCGACCTGAACCTCTACGTCTACCCGGAGATCGCCGACTACACCGACGCCCGGCCGCTGGGCGCCTCCTGGCACCGGCTGGACTCCTCGGTGCGGGAGACCGACGAGGAGTTCGCGGTACCGGCGGCACCGGCCGGGAGCGCCACCGGGGCGGAGGGGAGCGCGCTGATCTACTTCAGTCTCGGCTCGCTCGGCTCCGCCGACGTGGACCTCATGCGCCGGATCATCGCCTCACTGGCCCGTACCCCGCACCGCTACATCGTCTCCAAGGGGCCGCTGCACGAGGAGATCGAGCTGCCGCCGAACATGTGGGGGGCCGAGTTCCTCCCGCAGACGCGGATCCTGCCGCTGGTCGACCTCGTCATCACCCACGGCGGCAACAACACCGTCACCGAGTGCCTCCACTTCGGCAAGCCGATGGTGCTGCTTCCGCTGTTCTGGGACCAGCACGACAATGCCCAGCGGGTCGCCGAGCTGGGTTACGGCGTCCGCCTCGACCCCTATCGCTGCACCGACGAGCAGCTGCACGGCGCCGTCTCGGACCTGCTCGGCGACGCCCGGATGCGGGCCGCCCTGGCCGAAGCGGCACGGACCATCCGGGCGCGCGACGGACTGCGCACCGCCGCGGGGCTGATCGAGGGGGCCGCGGCCCGCTGACACACCGCGGCACGGTCCGCGGCGGGCGCTGCCGGCAGAGGGGCAGGGACCTGTGCCGGGGAGGACCCCGGACTCCGCGGCCACGGGCTGTGCCGCCTTCGTGCCCTGCTCGGCACCCCGCTCATGGCGTCCCGGCCGCCGGCATCGTGCTCGGCGCGATCGCCGCCGGCGGAGCAGGCGCCCGTACGCGCCGGCCGGCTGAGGCGGCCGGGCCGGGGACGCCCCGCCCTCACCACCGCCCGTCCGCGTACCGGCCCCTGGGCCGGGCGCGTCCGTCGGCTCGACCGCCCTGACCCGCCGCACCGGCACCGGCCGGGAGCCTGCCGCGGGGCCCGGCGCGTCGTCTCGCGCGGCCGGGCGCGGGCCGCCGGGTCGTGCCGCCGCGGCACCGTCCCCGGCGGCGACCTGCGGACCGCCCGGTCCGCCCAGCACTACTGGATCACGAGCTACCTGCGAGCGGGGGCCTGCGAGAGTGGAGAAAGGGACGCCCGGAACCGTGCGCCCGCCCGGCGCCGAGGCAGTCGTCGACGGGCCGGAACGGGCCTGATCGACAGGTGCGGCTCGCCCGCCGGCACCCGGCCGGCTCCGCGCCTCGGAGGAGCTCCGCACGGCGGCCATTCTCTCCCTCGAGACGAAGGAAAGCGAGAATGCTCGTGAACCCGCTCGACTCTGCGGACGGCGGATGCCCCGACGACGCTGTCGCCGTCGTCGGCCTCGCCTGCCGTTTGCCCCAGGCGCACGACGTCCGCGCTTTCTGGCACCTTCTCACCTCCGGCTCCCGGGCCCGCACCCGGAGTCCGGCCGGCCGCCCGCCGCTCGGAACCCCCGACGAACCCGGCCCCGCCCGGCCGGACGCGGACGGCACCCGCTGGTGCGGGCATCTCGACGAGGCCGGCTGCTTCGACGCCGGACTTTTCGGCGTCGACCCGGACGAGGCCGCGGCGATGGACCCCCGGCAGCGGCTGCTGCTCGAACTCGTCTGGGAGGGCCTGGAAACGGCTCGTATCGTCCCGGAGAGCCTGAAGGACGCGGCCGCCACCGGCGTCTTCATCGCCACCGGACACGACGGCGCCTTCCCGCCCGCCCGCGCAGAGGCCGGCGGCACCGGTCCCCGCACCGCCGCCGGACCGGCCGCCGGGCTCCTCGCCCACCGCGTCTCCCGTGCCTTCGGCCTGCGCGGGCCGAGCGTGACGGTGGACCGCGCGCGGATGCCGTCGCTGGCGGCCGTGCACCTGGCCTGCGAGAGCCTGCGGTCCCGGGAGTGCGCACTCGCCCTCGTCGGCGGGGTGCACTTCGAACCCGGCCCCGGCGCGGGCCGACCGGAGCCCGGCGGCCGGGCCGGTGCCCCGGTGCCGGGCGGCGGCGGTGGGCTGGTCGTCCTCAAGCCGCTGCGCCGGGCCGTCGCCGACGGGGACACCGTCCACTGCGTCATCCGCGGCAGCGCGGTCGGCGGCGACCGCGCGGACGACGGCCTCACCGCACCGGACGCCGCGCGGGAGGACGTACTGCGCGACGTGTTGCGTCGCGCCCATGCGCGGGCCGGAGTCGCCCCGGGCCGGGTGCAGTACGTGGAACTGCGCGGCGGCGGCACCGAGGCGGCCGGCCCGGTGGAGAGCGACGCCGTGGGCGCCGTCCTCCGAGCGGGCCGGGACCCCGGCCTCCCCCTGCTGGTGGGCACCGCCACCACCGCGGCCGGCCCTCTCGCAGGGGACTGCGGCATCGTCGCACTCCTCAAGGCCGTACTGGCTCTGCAGCACGGCCAGTTGCCGCCCGGCCTCGGCTTCGCGCACCCCGGCCCCGAGCCGCGCCGGGACGTGTCGCGACCGCGGGCGCGGACCGAACCGATCCCCTGGGACGTCCGGCCCGGGGACCGGCTGGCGGGCGTCGGCTCCTCCGGCGGGGCGGAGGCCGGCTGCCACGTGGTACTGGCGGGCTGGCCGCAGAACGACGCGGCGCCCGAGGTCCCCGTGACGGGTGACGCCGACGGTGCGGGCGGCCCGGAGGCCGTGCCGTGGGTGGTCAGCGGTCACACCCCCGAGGCGCTGCGGGCGCAGGCGGCGCGGCTGGCGCAGTGGGCACGACGGACCGAGCGCCTGGACGTCGGGGCCGTGGCGGGGGCGCTGGTGTCCTCACGGACCATGCTCGCGCACCGAGCGGTGGTGCTGGGCCGGGGGCCGCGGGCGCTGCTGGCCGGTCTGGGGGAGGTCGAGCGGGGGGCTCCGGGCGCCGGAGTGACCTCGGGCACGGCCTCGGTGACGGGCAGGACGGTGCTGGTCTTCCCCGGCCAGGGGGCGCAGTGGGCGGGGATGGGACGGGAGCTGTACGCGTCCTCGCCGGTGTTCGCGGCGCGGATCGACGCGTGCGCGGCGGCGCTGGCACCGTTCGTGGACTGGTCGCTGACGGACGTGCTGAGCGGTGCGGCGGGGACCGCGTGGCTGGAGCGGTCGGACGTGGTGCAGCCGGTGTCGTGGGCGGTGATGGTGGCGCTCGCGGCGGTGTGGGAGTCCCTGGGGGTCCGCCCCGACGCGGTGGTGGGCCACTCGATGGGGGAGACCGCCGCCGCCGTGGTCACCGGTGCGCTGTCGCTGGAGGACGCGGCCCGGGTGATGGCGCTGCGCAGCCGGACGGTCGTCGAACTCGGCGGCCGGGGCGGCATGGTGTCCGTGGCGGCACCGGCGGAGCGGGTGCGGGAGTGGTGCGCCGCACTGGAGGAGCGGGTGTCGGTGGCCGCGGTCAACGGGCCTTCCTCGGTGGTGGTGTCCGGCGAACCGGCCGCGCTGGAGCGGCTGGTGGCCGGGTGCGAGGCACGGGGGGTGCGGGTCCGGCGGATCGCCGTGGACTACGCGTCGCATTCGGCGCAGGTGGAGCGGATCACCGGCCGGCTGGAGCGGGAGCTGGCGGGAGTCGCTCCGAGGGCCGGGCGGGTGCCGATGTACTCGACCGTCGAGGCCGCCTGGGTGGACGGCGAACGGCTGGACGCCGGGTACTGGATCCGGAACGAGCGGCGGCAGGTGCGGTTCGAGGAGGCGGTGCGCGGTCTGCTCGGGGAGGGGTTCCGGTTCTTCGTCGAGTGCAGCACCCACCCGGTGCTGACCCTGGGCGTGGAGGAGACCGCCGCGGACATGGGCGTGCCCGGCGTGGTGGCCACCGGCACCCTGCGCCGCGACGAGGGCGGACCCGAACGCCTCCTCGCCTCCGCCGCCGAACTCTTCGTCCACGGAGCGCACGTCGACTGGAGCGCCGTCACCGGCACCCCGAAGACCCCCGTGGACCTGCCCACCTACGCCTTCCGGCAGCGGTGCCGCCGGCTCGGCGGCACCGCTGCCGGAAGGCGTAGG
>NZ_WYCT01000288.1 GCF_011008945.1 Streptomyces harenosi | reverse complement strand
GTCCGGGCGGGGACGGCGGCCGAGTCGAGGTCGAGCAGGCGCAGCCGTCCGCAGGACAGGTACAGCAGCGTGCGCGAGTCACCGGCCCAGCCGGGGTGGTCGGCGGGTTCGTCGGTGAGGCGCCTGGCCGGTCCCGCGGGCGCGCCCTCGGCGGTGACGGGCAGGAGCCACAGCGCCGACTCGGCGACCAGGGCCATCCAGCGGCCGTCGGGCGACCAGGCGGGCCCGGCGGCGACGCGGTCGGACAGCGACTGGTGCTCGGCGGGCAGATGGCGCCGTTCGCCGCCGGTGAGGGTGTCGACGACGCGGATGAGGTGGTAGCCCTCGCGGAAGCGGCGGTTGAGGCGGTTGCGGTCGCAGAAGGCGACGTACCGGCCGTCCGGCGACCAGGTGGGCGCGCCGGGCGGCCCGTCGGTGGCCAGCGGACGGACCAGCACGTGCTCCCGGCCGGTCGCCAGCTCCCGCACGAGCAGGTTCCCCGCGACGTCCTGGCAGGCCAGCCGGGAGCCGTCCGGGGACAGCGCCGGGTACAGCCGGCCGCCCCCGGCGACCAGCTCGTCGCCGCCGTCCGCAAGGCGCAGGCGGCGCACCGCGACCAGCCCGTCCCGGTCGGTGCAGTACAGCAGGCTGCGCCCGTCCGGCGCCCAGGAGGGCATCTGCACGGCGTGCACCGGGGCGGCCTGGAGCAGCTTGCGGGGCGCACCGCCGACGGGCATCAGCCACAGCGCGTTGAGGGCCACGAACGCGACGTGCCGGCCGTCCGGCGACAGGGCCGGCAGGTGAATGCCCCGGACGGGGACGCGGCCGCCGGCGGCGACGCGCGTCCCGGGCCGCCGGCGGGGCCGCGGCGAGGACAGGCGGGCGGTGAACGGGATGTCCCGCGTGGCGTCCGTGCCGAGCGTACGGATGCGGATGCGGCCGTCGGCCACGTACAGCAGCTCGTTCTCGTCGAGCCAGCACGGCGGGGCCGCCGCCAGGTCCTCGTCGCGGGACACGGCCCGGCCGTCCACCATCAGGGTGGCCCGCGCGGCCGGCAGCGACGGGGAGCTGCCGGTGCCCGACAGGTGCAGGTAGGCGATCCTGCCCCGGGGGGACACGGACGGACAGAGCAGTCGCCCCTCCGTGACCGTGCGCAGCACGGTCGTCTCGCCTCCGGCCAGACACACCCGGACCAGTGCCAGGCCGCCGTCACCGGTGCCGTCGGCGCGGTGGGCGGCCCGTACGCAGACCAGCGACCGCCCGTCCGGCCACCACACCGGATCGATGTCGTCGAACGCCCCGCCCGTCACCCGTGTCCGACGGCCGCTGCCGACGTCCAGGGTCCACAGGCCGTAGGCACTGCCGCCCACCGAACTGCCGCCCCGCTCGGAGGAGAAGACCAGCCGGGTCCCGTCCGGCGACCAGGCGACCGCGCGGTCGTCCCACGGCCCGTCGGTCAGCTGCCGCAGCCCGCCCCCGTCGTTGCGCAGCGACCACAGGTGGAAGCCACCGCCGCGATACCCGCAGACGGCGATCGTCCGGCCGTCCGGAGACAGGGCCGGGCGCGTCGCCTCCAGCGACCAGCCCGTCAACTGCCGGGCCGCCCCGCCGTCGCGCGCAACGCCCCACAGCACGCCCTGCACTTCCGCGATCAGCGTGCGGCCACCACGGCAGGCCGTGACCGATCCTCCGGTGAGCTCGTGGTACGTCAGAACCGGTGCCTCCTTCCCGGAGCCCGACCCGGCACCGTCCCCGGCGCGCCCGGCGGCCGGGACCGGTCCGACCGCCATGCCGGCGGCCGAGTTGAGGAAACCGCGACGGCTGAAGAAGCCGGGACCCATGGCAGCCCGCCTTTCCTTAGTTCCTGTCCTGACCGGGCCTGGCACCGACCCCTCATGCTGGCCTGCCGCCGTCCCGGCAGGCCGCTGACGCGCCGGGAGACACGCGCGGGCGCGCACCTGCCGGTGTCCTGCCGGACGGAGAGCAGAACGCGGGCGGGGGCCGGAACCGGTGGCCACTGCCCGGACCCGGCGGTCCGTCACCGGACCGGGCGCTCCGTCAACGGAACCGGGTGCGCGTCGGCCGGATTCCGGTGGGAGCGGCTCACGGACGCCGCGGCCTGTGGCCCCGGCCGGACGCCCGCTGCCGGTGCGGGCCCTTACGGGTCCAGGCGGGCCACGACGGCGCGCAGGCCGGGCGCGAAGCGGCACATCAGGCGGACGGCACGGGCATCGGGGGTGACGGCGACCACGGCCGTGTTGCGGACGATCGCGCGCAGGACGGCGTCCGCGACCTTCTCCGGCGGGCAGCCGCGGCCCGCGAAGCGGCGGGCGGAGGACTCACGCAGCCGGGTGTGCTCCTCGGGGGACGCGCCCGCGAAATACATCGCGGACGCGAACGGCGTACGGACCAGGCCCGGGCAGACCACGCTCACGCCGATGCCGAACTCCGCCAGCTCCGCGCGCAGGCACTCGCTCAGCATCAGGGCCGCGGCCTTGCTGGTGGCGTACGCCGGAACGACCCGGGTCGGCTGGAACGCGGCCGCCGAGGCCACCGTCACGATGTGACCGCCCCGCCGCTGCTCGGCCATGGTGCGGCCGAGCAGCCGGCACCCGTGGATGACGCCCCACAGGTTCACACCCAGGGTGCGGCGCCAGTCCTCGACCGAGGTGTCGAGAAACCGCCCCGACATGCCGATACCGGCATTGTTCACGAGCACGTCCAGCACGCCGTGCACGGCCGTCACGCGCGCGGCGAGCCGCTCCATCGCCACCTCGTCCGAGACGTCGGCCACCTCGGCGCACGCCGCCCGCGCCCCCCGCGCCCGTGCCATCGCGGCGGTCGCCTCCGCGCCGGGCCGATCCCGGTCCACACACACCAGCCGCGCCCCGGCGGCGCCGAACCGGCAGGCCGTAGCCCGCCCGATGCCGCTCCCCGCCCCCGTGACCAGGACCAGCCGGTCCTCGAAACGCTTCGCGTAACGATCCATGCCTGCGGCTCTTCCCCCTATTTGAACGGGTATTCGCTTTACGTAGCCAGTCTGGGGTGTATAGGGGGTATTCGGGTTGACTTGCCCGCCCTAATCTGGCGGGGTTCCGTGCCACCTCCAGCGCAGCGCCGAGGAGACCCCGTCATGGCCAACGAGGAAATGCTCCGCGAGTACCTCAAGCGCGCGACCGCCGATCTGCTGCGGGTCCGGCGCCGGCTGGAGCAGGCCGAGTCGGGCAGGCAGGAGCCGGTCGCGATCGTGGGCATGGCGTGCCGGTTCCCGGGGGGTGTGCGCTCACCCGAGGATTTGTGGGAACTGGTCGCCTCGGGCGGGGACGCGATCGGCGACTTCCCGGTGGACCGGGGCTGGGACGTCGAAAACCTCTATGACCCGGAGCCGGGGCGGGCGGGACGGTCGTACACGCGATCGGGCGGATTCCTGCACGAGGCGGCCGAGTTCGACGCGGGGTTCTTCGGTGTCTCCCCGCGTGAGGCGCTGGCGATGGACCCGCAGCAGCGGTTGATGCTGGAGGTGTCCTGGGAGGCGCTGGAACGGGCCGGGATCGACCCGGCCACCCTGCGCGGCAGCCGCACCGGCGTCTTCGCGGGCATGATGTCGCACGACTACGCCACCCGTCTGCTGTCCGTCCCGGACCACCTTCAGGGCTTCCTCGGCAACGGCAACGCGGCCAGCGTCCTGTCCGGCCGGCTCTCCTACACCTTCGGGTTCGAAGGCCCCGCCGTGACGGTCGACACGGCGTGCTCGTCGTCCTTGGTGGCACTGCACCTGGCCTGCCAGTCCGTCAGGTCGGGCGAGTCCTCGCTCGCGCTCGCCGGCGGGGTCACCGTGATGTCCACTCCCGCCATGTTCGTGGAGTTCTCCCGCCAGCGGGGCCTGTCGGCGGACGGCCGCTGCAAGCCCTACGCCGCGGCGGCCGACGGCACCGGGATGTCCGAGGGTGTGGGTGTGTTGTTGGTGGAGCGGTTGTCGGATGCGCGGCGGCTGGGGCATCGGGTGTGGGCGGTGGTGCGGGGGAGTGCGGTGAATCAGGATGGTGCGTCGAATGGGTTGACGGCGCCCAATGGTCCTTCTCAGCAGCGGGTGATCGGTCAGGCGTTGGCGTGTGCGGGGTTGTCGGCTGCTGAGGTGGATGTGGTGGAGGGGCATGGGACGGGGACGTCGTTGGGTGATCCGATCGAGGCGCAGGCGGTGCTGGCGGCGTACGGGCGGGGTCGTGGGGTGCCGTTGTGGCTGGGGTCGGTGAAGTCGAATCTGGGTCATACGCAGGCTGCGGCGGGGGTGGCCGGTGTGATCAAGATGGTGATGGCGTTGTGGCGGGAGCGGTTGCCGCGGACGTTGCATGTGGACGAGCCGTCGCCGCATGTGGATTGGTCGTCGGGTGCGGTGCGGTTGCTGACGCAGGAGGTGGGGTGGGAGCGGGGTGAGCGTCCGCGTCGTGCGGGGGTGTCGTCGTTCGGGGTGAGCGGGACCAATGCGCATGTGATTCTGGAGGAGGCGCCGCAGGAGGAGGTACGGCCGGAGGAGGCACCGTCGGAGGACGGGTGCGGGCCGGTGGCCGTCCCCTGTCTCCTCTCGGCCCGGACCGGGACCGCCCTGCGCGCCCAGGCCAGGCGGCTGCGCGACTACCTCGCCGCCAACCCCGGCACCCCGCTCGGCGACATCGCACACGCCCTGGCCACGGGACGGTCGACGTTCGAACGCCGGGCCGTGCTGATCGCCGAGGACCACGAGGCCCTCCTGCGGACCCTGGACGCCCTGGCCGAGGGCACCACGGCCCCCGGCCTGATCGAATCCCCGGCCCGCACCGCCCACGGCAAGGTCGCCTTCCTCTTCTCCGGCCAGGGAACCCAACGGGCCGGCATGGGACGGGAGCTGTACGCCGCCTACCCCGCCTTCGCCCAGGCACTGGACGACGTACTCACGGAGCTCGAACCCCATCTCGACCGGCCCCTTCGCCCCCTGCTCCTGGACGAGCCGCAGCCACTGGACCGCACCGGCGACGCGCAACCGGCGCTCTTCGCCCTCCAGGTCGCCCTCTTCCGCCTGCTGGAGAGCACCGGGATCCGCCCCGACCACGTCGCCGGCCACTCGATCGGCGAACTGGCCGCCGCGCACGTCGCCGGTGTCCTCTCGCTGGCCGACGCGGCCCGGCTGGTCGCGGCCCGGGGCCGGCTGGCACAGACCCAACTGCCGCCAGGCGGCGCCATGCTGGCCGTCCGCGCGAGCGAGGAACAGGTCGCCCGGGTGCTCGCCGGCCGGGAGCCCCAGGTGGCCGTCGCCGCTGTCAACGGCCCCGCGTCGGTGGTGATCTCCGGCGCAGAACCGGACGTACTGGAAGCCGCCACCGCCCTCACCGAGCAGGGCCTGCGCACCAAACGCCTGAGCACCGACCGCGCCTTCCACTCCCCGCTGATGGAACCGATCCTGGAGGAGTTCCGGCAGATCGCGACCACCATCTCCTACGCCGAGCCGACGATCCCGGTGGTCTCCACCGTCACCGGCGACCGAGCCCCGGCCGGCACGCTCACCGACCCGGAGTACTGGGTCCGCCAGCTACGCCGCACCGTGCGCTTCGGCGACGCCGTACGCCACCTCCACGACGAGGGGGTACGCACCTTCCTCGAACTCGGCCCGGACGGAACCCTCTGCGCCCTCGCCGGAGAGTGCCTGCCCGCCGGCGAGAACGCCACCGAACCCGGCCCCGCCCTGGTCCCGCTGCTGCGCGCCGACCGCCCCGAACCCCAGGCGCTGCTCACCGCGCTCGCCCGCCTCCACGTGAACGGCACACCGAAGGGCGGGCCGGCCCTCGACTGGAGGGCCGTCATCGGCACGACGCCGGGCCGCGCCCGCCACCTCGACCTGCCGACCTACCCCTTCGACCGCCGCCGCTACTGGCTGGACGCCGACGCGAGCCTGCCCGGGGACGTCTCGGCCGCCGGTCTCACCGCCGCCGGACACCCCCTGCTCGGCTCCGCCGTACCCCTGGCCGGATCACCGCAGTCGCAGGACTGCCTGCTCACCGGCAGGATCTCGCTGCGCACCCACCCCTGGCTCGCCGACCACGCCGTCTTCGGCACCGTCCTGCTGCCCGGCACGGCCATCCTGGAACTGGCCGTACGCGCGGGCGACGAGGTCGGCTGCGACACCGTCGAAGAACTGGCGCTCCAGGTCCCGCTGGTCGTGCCGGAGCGCGGCTCGGTCGTCCTTCAGCTCTCCGTCGGCGCGGCCGAGACGGCACCGGACGGAGCGGTGCGGCGTCCCTTCACGCTCTACGCGCGGGACGAGGACGGACTCACCCCCGCCGCGCCCACCGGCCCGGACGGGACCGGCTGGACCTGCCACGCGACGGGCGTCCTGACACGTCGCGGCCAGACCGCCGCCCACACCGCCGCACCCTGGCCGCCCACGGACGCGGTGCCGGTGGACCTCGACCACTGGTACGAGACACTGGCCGACGCCGGCCTCGGATACGGGCCCGCCTTCCAGGGGCTGCGGGCCGCCTGGCGGCACGGGGACGACCTGTACGCCGAGGTGGCCCTGCCCGACGGACCGTCGAGCGACGCCGACCGCTACGCAGTCCACCCGGCGCTGCTCGACGCGGCGCTCCACCCGGTGGTGCTCGGCTTCGCCGAGGTCGGGCCGGACGAGGGCCACGGCTGGCTGCCCTTCTCCTGGAGCGGCGTCACCGTCACGGCCGCCGGGGCCCCGGCGCTGCGCGTCCGCCTCAGCCGGCGGTCGCCCGACACGATCGCCCTGCTGGCCACGGACAGCACGGGACACACCGTCGTCGCGGCCGAGTCACTCGCGTTCCGCCCCGTCACGGCCGGACAGCTCCACTCGGCCCGCACCGCGCACCACGACGCCCTCTTCCGGCTCGACTGGGCACCGGTACCGCTGCCCCCGACGGACGCGTCCCGGACGCGGCTGGCGCTGATCGGCTCCGACGCGGAACACCCCGACACCCCCGGGGTGCGGTGGAGCACCTACGCGGATCTGGACGACCTGGCGGCAGCCGGCGCACCCGTACCCGAGGTGGTCGTCGTCCGCCCGCACCGCGACGACGCCGCCGACACGGCCGACGCCACCCGGCGGGCCACCGTCCGCGTCCTGCACCTGCTCCAGGGCTGGCTCGCCGATGACCGGTTCGCGGACTCCCGGCTCGCGTTCGTCACCCACGGCGCGGTCGCCGCCGCACCGGGCGACCTCGTCACCGACCTCGCGCACGCCGCCGTCTGGGGCATGGTCCGCTCCGCGCAGACCGAGAACCCCGGCCGGTTCGTCCTCACCGACCTCGACGACACCGACACCAGCCGACGCGCCCTGGCCGCCGCCCTGCTCTGCGGTGAGCCGCAGACCGTCCTCCGCGAAGGCCGCGCCCACGTCCCGCGACTGGCCCGCATCCCGGTCGCCGCCGAAGCGGACGGCGGACACTGGGACCCCGACGCCACCGTCCTCATCACCGGCGGCACCGGCTACCTCGGCCGGCTCCTCGCCCGCCACCTCGTCACCGCCCACGGCGTACGGCACCTGCTGCTGACCAGCCGCAGCGGCCCCTCCGCGCCGGGAACCGCCGAACTACTCGCCGAACTCGCCGAGCTGGGAGCCCGGGCGACGGCCGTCGCCTGCGACCTCGCCGACCGCCGGGCCGTCGCGGCGCTGCTCGGCGAGATCCCGGCAGGGCATCCGCTCAAGGCCGTGATCCACACAGCCGGTGCCGTCGACGACGGCGTCCTCACCTCCCTGACCCCCGACCGCCTGGACGCCGTCCTGAGCGCCAAGGCCCACGGCGCCGCCCACCTGCACGACCTCACCCGCGACGCCGGACTCGACGCGTTCATCGCCTTCTCGTCCGCCGCGGCCTCCTTCGGCAGCCCCGGACAGGCCAACTACACGGCCGCGAACGCCTTCCTCGACGCCCTGATGCAACAACGGCACGCCCTCGGCCTGCCCGGCCGTTCCCTCGCCTGGGGACGCTGGGCCGAGGCGGGCGGCATGGCCGAACACCTCGCCGCCGCCGACATCGCCCGGATGACCCGCAGCGGCCTGCTCCCGCTCACCAACGCCCACGGGCTCGCCCTGTTCGACGCCGCCCTCGCCCTCGACGAACCGCTGCTCCTGGCCACTCCGCTCGACCCGGGCACCCTGCGCGAGCAGGCGGCCGCCGGCACCCTGCCGCCCGTCCTCAGGGGCCTGGTCCGCACCCCGGCCCGCCGCTCCGCCGACCACGGCGTCACGGCCGACGCCGCCGCCGAACTCCGCAGGCGGCTGGCCGGGACGTCGAAGCCCGCCGAGCGCAGCGCCCTGCTGACGGAACTGGTCCGCACCCACGCCGCGGCCGTCCTCGGACACGCCGGCACCGGCACCGTCACCGCCGACGGCGAGTTCCGCGAGTTCGGCTTCGACTCCCTGACCGCCGTGGAACTCCGCAACCGCCTCACCGCCGCGACCGGACTCCGCCTGGCCACCACGCTCGTCTTCGACCACCCGACCCCGGCCGCGCTCGCCGACCATCTGGAAAGGCTCCTCGCCTGCGAACCGGCTCCCGAGACGACCGCCGCACCGGCCGGCACAGCAGAAAGGCGCGACGCCACCGCCTCGTCGCGAGCCGGGAGCGGCCCGTCCGCCGACACCGTGGAAGCCCTGTTCTGGATCGGTCACGACACCGGGCGGGTCGAGGAGTCCATGGCCCTGCTCTCGGCGGCCTCCGCCTTCCGGCCCTCCTTCACCGACCCCTCGGCCCTCCCCGAACCCTCCTTCGTCCGCGTGGCCCAGGGCGACACCGGCCCCGCGCTGATCTGCCTGCCCACCGTCGCCGCCGTGTCCAGCGTCTACCAGTACTCACGTTTCGCGGCGGCCCTCGACGGGCTTCGCGACGTCTGGTATGTGCCGGCGCCCGGCTTCGTCGACGGCGAACCCCTCCCCGCCGACGTCGACTCCATCACCCGGCTGTTCACCGACGCCATCCTCCGCCACACCGACGGTGAGCCCTTCGCGCTGGCCGGACACTCCGCCGGCGGCTGGTTCACCCACACCGTCACGAGCCGCCTGGAACACCTGGGCGTCCGGCCGCAGGCCGTGGTGGTCATGGACGCCTACCTGCCCGACGAGGGAATGGCACCCGTCGCCGCCGCCCTCACCAGCGAGATCTTCGACCGCGTCACCGAGTTCATCGACCTGGACTACGCCCGCCTGGTGGCGATGGGCGGCTACTTCCGCATCTTCGCGGGCTGGCGGCCCCCCGCCCTGGAGACACCCACCCTCTTCCTCCGCGCCCGGGACAGCGAACAGCCGCCGCCGGTGTGGGGCGAGCCGCACACCGTCCGGGAAACCGACGGCAACCACTTCACGATGCTCGAAGAGCACGCGGAGTCGACGGCCCGGCACGTCCACACGTGGCTGACCGGGCTCACCGAGCAGCGCCGCTGACACCCCCGGGCGCCCGCCGCGGCCC
>NZ_WYCT01000287.1 GCF_011008945.1 Streptomyces harenosi | reverse complement strand
GCCCGGCACCGGCGGGGGCGGGGATCCGGTCGGCGAGGGCGTCGGTGAGCCGGTCGGCGAAGAGGGTGCCGAAGACCGCCGCGCCGACGCTGCCGCCGATCTGCCGGAAGTAGGTGTTGGCACTGGTGGCGGTGCCCAGGTCGGCGGGGCGCACCGCGTTCTGCACGGCCAGGACCAGGACGGGCATCACCATGCCGATGCCGGCGCCGAGGACGGCCATCCAGACGCTGTAGTGGAGGCGGGGGGTGCCGGCGTCGAGGCGGGACAGCAGCCACATGCCGGTGACGGAGAGCGCACCGCCGACGATGGGGTGGGAGCGGTAGCGCCCGGTGCGGCTGACGAGCTGGCCGGAGACGATCGAGGCGACGACGGTGCCGCCCATCATCGGCAGCATCAGCAGGCCGGACTCGGTGGCGGAGGCGCCGTCGACCATCTGCAGGAAGGTCGGCAGATAGCTGGCCGCGCCGAACAGGGCGACGCCGACGACCAGGCCGACCAGGCCGGTGATGTTGAAGACCGAGTCGCGGAACAGGCGCAGCGGGATGAGGGGTTCGGCGGCGTGGCGCTCGGCGATCAGGAAGAGGGCGGTGGCCGCCACCGCCCCGGCGCCGAGGCCGAGGATGACGCCCGAGTCCCAGGCGTACTCGGTGCCGCCCCAGCTCGTCAGCAGAACCAGGCAGACGGAGGCGGCGGCCAGCAGGACCATGCCGACCACGTCCAGGCGGGGCTGCACCCGGGGCCTGGGCAGCTTGAGGACGACGGCGACGACGGCCATGGTGATCAGGCCGAAGGGCACGTTGATGTAGAAGCACCAGCGCCAGGAGAGATGGTCGGTGAAGTAGCCGCCGAGCAGCGGGCCGGCGACGGAGGCCAGGCCGAAGGAGCCGCCGACCAGGCCCATGAACCGGCCCCGGTCCCGTGGCGGCACGATGTCCGCGATGATCGCCTGCACGCCGATCATCAGGCCGCCCGCGCCGACACCCTGCACGGCGCGGAAGGCGATGAGCTGGTCCATGGTCTGCGCCCGGCCGGCCAGCGCCGAGCCGACGACGAAGACGAGGATGGCGAACTGGAAGACGCCCTTGCGGCCGCGCAGGTCACCGAGCTTGCCGTAGATCGGCAGGCCGACGGTGGAGGTGAGCAGGTAGGCGGTGATCGTCCAGGACATCTTGTCCAGGCCGTGCAGCTCGCCGACGATCTTCGGGAGCGCGGTGGCGACGATCATCTGCTCCAGGGCGGCGAGCAGCAGCGCCAGCATCAGCCCGCAGAAGACCAGCCGGACCTGGCGCGGACCGAGCGGCGCGGGCGGCTCCGGGTCCGGCTCCGGCTGGGGCGTCTGGTCCCCGGGAGGCGCGGCGACCGGTTCGTCCCGCGCCAGAGTGCTCCCGACCACGTGTGACTCCCCTCGCCGCACTTGCGCAGATGCCCGCATAGACGGACAACTGCGAACAAGTGCGGCGAGTTACGGCACATGTGGCACGCGCCGGGGGATCACCCGAACCGGTGAGGGCGCCAACACCCCCTGCGCGGAGGGATCTTGGCTACTTCTCGACCTCGGCGGCGAGCCTGGCCAGCAGCGCGTCGTAGATCCGGCCGAGCCCCTTGGGGGCGAACGTCTTCTCGAAGAAGCCGCCGATGCCCCCGGCGCCCTGCCAGGTGGTGGTGACGACGACGCGGGACCTGCCCTCGCCGGCCGGGGTGACCCGCCAGGTGGTGACCATGGAGGAGTTGCGGTCCTTCTCGACCAGCTCGCCGTCGGACGGCTCGGTGACCTCCAGCAGGCAGTCACGGACCCGCTTGCTGGTGGCCTGGAGCTTCCAGTGGACGAGGGTGCCCTCGCCGTCGCCGCCCTCGCGGACCTCGTACTCGCTGAACTGCTCGGGCAGCAGCTTCGCGCGCGTGCCGCTGTAGTCGGCGAGGGTGTCGAACACCGTCTCCGCGTCCGCGGCGACGATCCGCTCCGTCGTGGCCTCGACCTGCGCCATCGGGTTCCTCCAGGAGGTGGTTCTCAGGGTCGGGGCAAGCCAACCACCCCGGCTCGCGGCGGCCAAATCCGGGCGTTCGAACCGGCCGGGCACCACCTCCGCACGATCAAGGGAACAAGTGTTCTATTCTGTGGTCAGTGCTACCGAGGAGGCGTCATGCGCTGGGACAACCTCAGCCTCACCGAGTCCGGCCACGGCCGGGCGGCCGACGCGGCGCTGTTCGACGCGGACGCGGTCACCACCCGCACCTTCGACATGCCGGAGTTCCGCGGCATCACCTTCCACGAGGTGCGGGCCCGCTCGATCCTGAACCGGGTGCCGGGCGCCTCGCGCATGCCCTTCCAGTGGACCGTCAACCCCTACCGGGGCTGCACGCACGCGTGCGTGTACTGCTTCGCCCGCAAGACGCACAGCTACCTGGACCTCGACACGGGGCTCGGGTTCGACACCCAGATCGTGGTCAAGGTGAACGCGCCCGAGCTGCTGCGCCGCCAGCTCGCCTCGCCGCGCTGGCAGGGCGACCACATCGCGATGGGCACCAACGTCGACTGCTACCAGCGCGCCGAGGGCCGCTACCGGCTGATGCCGGGCATCATCACGGCCCTGCGCGACCGCGCCAACCCCTTCTCCATCCTCACCAAGGGCACGCTGATCCTGCGCGACCTGGACCTGCTGACGCAGGCGGCCCGGGTGACGGACGTGGGCATCTCGGTGTCGGTCGGCTTCACCGACCCGGAGCTGTGGCGCACGGTGGAGCCGGGCACGCCCGCCCCGGAGCGGCGCCTGGAGGTCGTGCGGACCCTGAGCGAGCACGGCATCGGCTGCGGGGTCCTGATGGCGCCCGTCATCCCCTTCCTCGGCGACCACCCGGACCAGCTCCGCCGGACGGTGCGGGCGATCGCGGCGTCCGGGGCCACCTCGGTCACGCCGCTGGTGCTGCACCTGCGGCCCGGCGCCCGGGAGTGGTTCATGGCCTGGCTCGCCCGCCGGCACCCGCATCTGGTGGGCCGGTACGAGCGGCTGTACGCGGAGGGGGCCTACGCCCCGAAGTGGTACCAGCGCCGGATCACCCGCCAGGTGCACGAGCTGGCCGAGGAGTACGGCATCGGTCCCACGCGCACGGGGGCGCGGCGCCGGATCTCCCGGCCGCCGGAGCCGGCCGCGCCGGCGGCTTCGGAGCCGACCCAGCTGTCCTTCATCTGAGAGCCCCCGGGACCGCGTGCGCCGGATGCGCCCCGCGTTCGGGGGATCCGGCGGGCCGATCGGGTCCCTGCGGGACGGGGCGCGTTTGCCTGCGGGGGCTTGCCGGGACGATGCGGCGAGGACCGCGGCCCCCGCGGCCCGCCGCCCCTCCGTCCCGGGAGGACCCCATGAGACGACGCGCAGCCGTGCTGTGCGGCGCCGCGGCCGTGGTGGCCGCGGCGGCCACCGCCCCCGCCGGTGCGAGCGCGCCCCCGCGCGCCGGCGCCCCGGCCGCCGCGGGACTCGACTGGAAGGAGTGCGGCACCGCCCGGCACCCGGCGCTCCAGTGCGCGACCCTCGCGGTGCCGCTGGACCACGCCCGCCCGCGCGGGGAGCGGATCACGCTGGCGCTCACCCGCGTCCCGCACACCGCGCCCGTCCCGCAGGGCCCGCTGCTGGTCAACCCCGGCGGCCCCGGCGGCAGCGGGCGGACGCTCGCCGGGGTCGTCGCCTCCTCGCTCCCGGCCGAGGTGGCCGCCCGGTACGACGTGATCGGCTTCGACCCGCGCGGCGTCGGCGCGAGCAGGCCCGCCCTGGACTGCCGCCCGGGCCACTTCGCTCCGGTGCGCCCCGGCTCCCTGCCGCGCACGCCCGCGACCGGGCGGGCCAATCTCGCGCGCGCCAAGTCCTTCGCCGAGGCGTGCGGCGCCAGGTACGCGCGCGTGCTGCCGCATCTGCACACGGTCGCCGCCGCGCGGGACATGGAGGCGATCCGGGCGGCGCTGGGCGCGCCGCAGATCAGTTACCTCGGCTACTCGTACGGGACGTACCTCGGCGCCGTCTACGCGAAGCTGTTCCCGCACCGGGTCCGGCGCATGGCCCTGGACTCGGTGGCCGACCCGGCGGGGGTCTGGTACGAGAACAACCTCCGGCAGAACGTGGCGTTCGACGACCGCCACCGCGCCTTCGCGGCCTGGGTCGCCCGGCACCACGCGACCTACCGGCTCGGCACCGATCCGGAGCGCGTGGAGGCCCGGTGGTACGCGATGCGGGCGGCGCTGGCCAGGAAGCCGGCGGCCGGGAAGGTGGGCGCCGCGGAACTGGAGGACACCTTCGTCCCCGGCGGCTACCACAACGGCTACTGGCCCGCGCTGGCCACGGCGTTCGCGGCGTACGCGCGGGACGGGGACACCGGGCCGCTGGTCGAGGCGTACGAGGAGTTCGGCGCCGTGGACGCCGCGGGCGACAACGGCTACAGCGTCTACGCCGCGGTGCAGTGCCGGGACGCGGCCTGGCCCCGTGACTGGCGCCGCTGGCGCGCGGACCACCGGGAGTTGTACCGGAAGGCTCCGTTCCTGACCTGGAACAACGCCTGGTACAACGCGCCGTGCGCGTTCTGGCCGGTGCCGGCGCGGCGGCCGGTGGACATCGCCAACGACCGGCTCCCGCCGGTCCTGCTGTTCCAGGCCACCCATGACGCCGCCACCCCGTACCAGGGCGCCGTCAGGATGCGCCGGCTGCTGGCGGGCTCCCGCCTGGTGGTCGAGGAGGGCGGCGGCAACCACGGCGTCACGCTGCGCGGCAACGCCTGCCTGGACCGGCACCTGGCGGCCTATCTGGCCGAGGGCACGGTGCCGCGCGGTGGCGGCGCGGCGGACGCGGTCTGCCCGGCGCTGCCGGAGCCGGTGCCGCTGGAGCGGAAGACGGCGCCGGCGGCGCCGCGCGGGCCGCACCTGTACCGGTTGCCGGGCCTCGGCCGCCGCTGAGCCGGCGGCCCGCCGAGGGCCCTGCCGGTGCCGTGGTCCACCATGGCGGCATGAACGCGCTGAGCAGGATTCCCGCCCCCGAGGGCGTCGCCCCCGCCGCCCACTACTCCCACGTCGTCCACGGCACCGGCCGCTTGGTGGCCGTCTCGGGGCAGCTCCCCCTGGACGAGGAGGGCCGGATCGTGGGCGAGGGCGATCCGGCGGCCCAGGCCCGCCAGGTCTTCGAGAACCTGCGCCGCTGCCTGGCGGCGGCCGGGGCCACCTTCGACGACGTCGTGAAGCTGACGTTCTTCGTCACGGACACGGCGTACCTGCCGGCCATCCGCGCGGCCCGCGCCGAGCACATCCCCGACGACCGGCTGCCGGCCGCCTCGGCGGTGCGGGTCGCGGGCCTGGTGCGGCCGGAGTTCCTGATGGAGATCGAGGCGCTCGCGGTGGTGGCCCCGTGACCGCGGTCCGGCCCGGAGGCCCGGCCGGGACCTGACGCCGCGGCCGCGGCAGCCCGCCCGGGACGACCGGCCGCGACCGCTCCCCGGCCCGGTCGCCGGCCCCGGCGGGGGTGCGGGCGGGTCCGGTGCGGACGCGGACGGTGCGCGGTACCGGACTCCGGCGCCGGCGCCCGGCGCTCGGCGCCCGCCGGGCCTACCGGACCTGCCGGAGCCGCCGGACCTGCCGGGCCTGCCGGGCCTGCCGGGCCTGCCGGGCCTGCCGGGCCTGCCGGGCCTGCCGGGAGGACCGTCTCCCGGCCGCCTCACCGCTGCTTCGGGCTGCGAGGTCCGGTGCGGACGGTGCCGCAGTCCCCGGGCCCCGGCGCCCGCCGGACCTATCGGACTGCCGCCGGACCCGCCGGTCCCGCCGGACTGCCGGTCCTGCCGGTCCTGCCGGACCCGCCCGAAGCAGCGCCCCCGGCCGCCTCACCGCTGCTTCGGGCTGCGAGGTCCGGTGCGGACGGTGCCGCAGTCCCCGGGCCCGGCGCCCGCCGGACCTATCGGACTGCCGCCGGACCCGCCGGTCCCACCGGACTGCCGGTCCTGCCGGACCCGCCCGAAGCAGCGCCCCCGGCCGCCTCACCGCTGCTTGGGGATTTGGGCCAGCGCCCGCACCGCCGCCTCGGCCAGGACCGGGTGGGCGAGGGCCTCGTTGAGCACCGGCGCGGCGCGGGCGTCGCCCAGGGCACCCAGGCCCTCCACGCACGCGAGCGCGACCCGGCGGTAGGGGTCGTGCGGCCGCAGCCGCCGCCGCAGGGTGGTGATCAGCGCGGGCACGGACTCCGGGGCGCGCAGCTCGACCAGGAGCCGGACGGGGTGCAGCGCGTAGGCGACGCGCAGTTCGTTGGTGGCGAGCGCGGCGGCGGCCCGGGCGGTGCGCGGGTCGCCGAGGCGGGCCAGGGCGTAGGCGGCGGAGGCGCAGCGCGGCGGATCACGGTGGTTGAGCAGCAGCACCAGGGACTCGAAGGCCCGCCGGTCCCCCGCCAGCCCCAGCCGGAACGCGGCCAGTTCCCGGGCCCACAGGGGCTGTCCGGGCTCGGTGAGGACCGCCGCCAGTTCGTCCTGGTCCCCGGTGGCCACGAGGCGCTCGTACGCCCGCGTCCCCCCGGACTCGGCCCGTAGACGCTCCGTGACCGATCGCAACTCTTCGTCCATGACACCGAGGTTAGGGCGGACGCGGCCGGTTGGGGACGGGCCCGGCCGACTGCCCGGTCAACACCAAGGGCTGGCGCGCTCGTTACCGGGCAGTTAAGCTCAGACGAGCGAGTTACCCACTCGCGACCCTCCTCGCGGCGGTCTGGTGACGCGGCCGCCGCGCGGAAAAGCCATCACCCCACGCCGTCGTGGTCGTGGGGGGCGTCGGTTCGGTACCTCGGGTACCGCAGTACGGTCCGGCCCCGGGACAGGGCCGGCCGCCGCGCGGGCGCGTGCCCGCCCGGCCCGGCGGCACCGGGCGTGTGCGCTCACCGCCCCGAGACACCCGCACTCCTCATCCCCGGCGCACCGGTGCGCCCGTCGGCGCATCCGGCGGCGTCTTTCGTCGTCACCCTCATTCCTGGAGTCCGCGATGGCCACTCCCCTGTCCGACACCCCCCTGTCCCCGCTGAGGACCGTCGCCGTCGTCGGCCTCGGCACCATGGGCACCGGCATCGCCGAGGTCCTGGCCCGGGCCGGCCGAGACGTCGTCGGCATCGACGTCGGCGAGGCGCAGACCGCCCGGGCCGTCGCCGCGCTGGAGGCCGCCACCGCCCGCGCCGTCGCCCGGGGGCGGCTGACCGAGCCGGAGCGGGCGGACGCCCTCGCCCGGGTGCGCACCTCGACCGACCTGCGGGCGGCGGCCGACGCCGATCTGGTGATCGAGGTGGCGCCGGAGTCGTACGAGACCAAGCAGCAGATCATCCGGGAGCTGGACGGCATCGTGCGCCCGGACACCATCCTGGCGACCGGCACCAACGCGCTGTCCGTGACGCGTCTGGCCGCCGAATCGGCCCGCCCCGAGCGGGTGCTGGGCATGCACTTCTTCAACCCCGCCCCGGCCATGCGGCTGGTGGAGATCGTCTCGTCCGTGCTCACGGCGCCCGCGGCGGTCACGGCGGTCACCCATCTCGCCCTGGACCTCGGCAAGGAGCCCGTCGCGGTCGGCGACCGGCCCGGTTTCGTCGCCGACGGGCTGCTGTTCGGCTACCTCAACCAGGCCGCCGCGATGTACGAGTCCAAGTACGCCTCCCGCGAGGACATCGACGCCGCGATGCGGCTGGGCTGCGGGCTGCCGATGGGGCCGCTCGCCCTGCTCGACCTGATCGGCATCGACACCGCGCGCACGGTCCTGGAGGCCATGTACGCCGCCTCGCACGACCGGCTGCACGCTCCCGCGCCGGTCCTCAGGCAGCTCGGCGAGGCGGGGCTGACGGGCCGCAAGGCCGGGCGCGGTTTCTACACCTACGAGGCGCCGGGCAGCCCGGTCGTGGTGCCGGACGCGCTGACGCCGCGGGCGGGCGGCCCGCAGGTTCCCGGCCGTCCCGTCCGCTCGGTGGGGGTGGCCGGTTCCGGCACCATGGCCTCGGGCATCGCGGAGGTCTTCGCCAGGTCCGGGTACGAGGTGGTCCTCGCCGCGCGCAGCGCGCAGAAGGCCGAGGCCGCCAAGGCCCGCATCGGCGCCTCCCTGGCCCGCTCGGTGAGCCGGGGCCGGCTGACCGCCGAGGCCGCCGCGCAGACCCTGGAGCGGGTCCGCCCCACCGGCAGCTACGACGACTTCGCCGACGTGGACCTGGCGGTGGAGGCCGTCGCGGAGGACCTGGAGGTCAAGCGGCAGCTCTTCGCCGCGCTGGACAAGGTCTGCCGGCCGGGCGCCGTCCTGGCCACCACCACCTCCTCCCTCCCCGTCGTCGCCTGCGCCCGCGCCACCACCCGGCCGCAGGACGTGATCGGCATGCACTTCTTCAACCCCGCCCCGGCGATGAAGCTGGTGGAGGTGGTGCGCACGGTGCTGACCGCGGACGACGCGCACGCCACCGTGCGCGAGGTGTGCGCCAAGATCAGGAAGCATCCCGTGGACTGCGGCGACCGGGCCGGGTTCATCGTGAACGCGCTGCTGTTCCCGTACCTGAACAACGCGATCAAGATGGTGCAGGAGCACTACGCCTCGCTCGACGACATCGACGCGGCGATGAAGCTGGGCGGCGGCTACCCGATGGGCCCCTTCGAGCTGCTGGACGTGGTCGGGCTGGACGTGTCGCTCGCCATCGAGAAGGTCCTGCACCGTGAGTTCCGCGACCCCGGGCTCGCCCCGGCGCCGCTGCTGGAGCACCTGGTGGCCGCGGGCTGCCTCGGCCGCAAGACCGGCCGCGGCTTCCGCGAACATGCCAAGCGCTGAGCGTCCCGGCGACTGGTTCCGGCCCGGTGACGACTGGGGCGGACTGCTGGACCCGGGCGGGTGGCCCCCACCCGCCCGGCGCACCGCCGCGCCCCGCGGCGCCGGGACGGAGCCCGGTCATGCGCACCGAGCTGCGCACATGCAGTACGTTCGGGGCATGTCCCAGCCCGCCAAGTCCTCACGTACACCCGTCACGCCCGACGCGCCGGAGAGCGCCGCGGGCGGCCGTGCCGCCGCCCAGCGGCTGAAAATGCGCCGAGAACTGGCGGCGGCGGCGATGGAGCTGTTCGCGACCAAGGGGTACGAGGCGACCACCGTCGACGAGATCGCGGCCGCGGCCGGGGTCGCCCGCCGCACCTTCTTCCGCCACTTCCGCTCCAAGGAGGAGGCGATCTTCCCGGACCACGACGACACCCTGGTGCGCGCCGAGGCGGTGCTCAACGCGGCGCCCGCGCACGAGCATCCGCTCGACACGGTGTGCCGCGGCATCAAGGAAGTCATGAAGATGTACGCGGCCCAGCCGGAGATCTCGGTCGCCCGCTACAAGCTCACGCGCGAGGTGCCCGCGCTGCGCGAGGCGGAGATCGCGTCGGTGGCCCGCTACGAACGCCTCTTCACCCGCTATCTGCTCGGGCACTTCGACGAGCACGCGCACGCCGACCACGCCAACGACGACCCGCTGCTGGCCGAGGTGGCCGCCTCCGCCGTGGTCACCGCCCACAACCACGTGCTGCGGCGCTGGCTGCGGGCGGGCGGGCAG
>NZ_WYCT01000286.1 GCF_011008945.1 Streptomyces harenosi | reverse complement strand
CCGCCGCTCCCGCCCCCTCCACCTGGGGCCTGCTGACCTCCTCGGACGACCTGCCGCCCGGTCTGCCCGGCGCGTGCGCCGCCGCGCTCGGGGACGCCGGTGTCACCGTGGTCCCCCTGGACTCCCTCGGCTCCCTGGACTCCCTCGGCTCCCCGGGCACCCGGGACCCGCTCGACGCGCCGGCGGCCGCCCGCCCCGATCTCGTGCTCGCCCTGTGCGCGACGGCTCCCGCCCCGGACGGGACGGACCTGCCGACACGGGTGCGCACCCAGGTGGCCGCGGTACTCGACGACGTACGGTCCTGGCTCGCCCGCCGACGCCGACCGGGCACACGGCTGGTGGTGGTCACCGGGAACGCCGTGGCCACGGAGACCGGCGAGTCCCGCCGCCAGGACCCCGTACAGGCGGCCGTGTGGGGGCTCGTACGCTCCGCCCAGACCGAACACCCGGACACGTTCCAGTTGGTCGACCTCGACTCCGACCCGGCCTCCCTCGCGGCCCTGCCCGCCGCCGTCGCCTCGGGCCACCCCCAACTGGCCCTGCGCGGCGGGGAGTCGCGCACACCTCGTCTGGTACGCGCCGCCACCCCCGCGCGCGATGTCCCCCCGCTGGCCGTCCCGGCCGGCGCCGCCGAGGGCACCTGGCGGCTGGACAGCGTCACCAAGGGCACCCTCGACGGCCTCGCCCTCGTCCCCCGCGCCGACGCCCACCGGCCGCTCGCGCCCCACGAGGTGCGGGTCGCGGTACGCGCGGCCGGGCTGAACTTCCGCGACGTCCTCATCGCCCTGGACATGTACCCGGGCGCCGGCACGCTGGGCAGCGAAGCCGCGGGCGTGGTCACCGAAGTGGGCCCCGGGGTGCGGGACCTCGTGCCCGGCGAACGCGTGATGGGCATCGTGCTCGACTCGTTCGGCCCCACCGCCGTCGCCGACAGCCGGCTGCTCACCCGCGTCCCCCGATCGTGGTCGTTCACCGACGCCGCCGCCTTCCCCATCGTGTTCCTCACCGCCCACTACGCCCTCACCGACCTCGCGCGGCTCCGGCCCGGCGAGACCGTGCTGGTGCACGCGGCGGCCGGCGGCGTCGGCATGGCCGCGGTGCAGATCGCGCGGATGAAGGGGGCCGAGGTCTTCGGCTCCTGCGGCCCGGCCAAGAGGGGCGCGCTCCGGGCACTCGGCCTCGACGAGGCGCACATCGTGTCGTCGCGGGACCTGGAGTTCGAGGAGTCGATCCGCGAGGCCACCGGCGGCCGCGGCGTGGACGTCGTGCTCAACTCCCTCTCCGGGGAGTTCGTGGACGCCTCGCTGCGGCTGCTCGCACCGGGCGGCCGGCTGATCGAGCTGGGGAAGACCGACCTGAGGACCCAGGAAGAGGTCGCCACCGCCCATCCGCAGGTGCGGTACCGGGCCTTCGAGCTCCTGGAGGCCGGGCCCGAGCGCATCCGGCAGATGTCCGCCGAACTGCTCGGCCACATCGAGGCGGGTGAACTGCGCCCCCTGCCCACCATCGCGTGGGACATCCGCCGGGCCCCGGAAGCCTTCCGGTTCCTCAGCCAGGCACGGCACGTGGGCAAGCTGGTGCTGACCGTGCCGCGCCCCGTCGACCCCGAAGGCACCGTGCTCATCACCGGCGGCACCGGAACCCTGGGCAGGGCACTGGCCCGCCACCTGGCCGCCGCACACGGCGTGCGCCACCTCCTGCTCACCGGACGGCAGGGGCCCGCGGCGCCCGGTGTGGACGAACTGAGGGCTTTTCTGGCCGAGCACGGGGCCACACTGACCGTCGCCGCCTGCGACGTCACCGACCGGGCGGCCCTCGCGGACGTCATCGCGGGCGTCCCCTCCCAGCACCCGCTGCGGGCCGTCGTCCACGCCGCGGGCGTCCTCGACGACGCGGTGGTGACCGCACTCGGCACGGCACACCTGGACCGCGTGCTCGCGCCCAAGGTCGACGGCACGGTCAACCTCCACGCGCTCACCCGCCATCTCGACCTCGACGCCTTCGTGCTCTTCTCCTCCTTCGCGGGCACGGTCGGCAGCCCCGGGCAGGGCAACTACGCCGCGGCGAGCGCCTTCCTCGATGCCTTCGCCGGCCGCAGTGCCGCCGAAGGGCTCCCGGCCGTCTCGCTGGCCTGGGGATTCTGGGCCGACAGCAGCGCGATGACCGGGCACCTGGACGACACGGACCGCGCCCGGATCTCCCGGGGCGGGCTGGCACCGCTCACCCGCGAGGAGGGCCTGGCCCTCTTCGACGCGGCCATGGCCACCCCCGAAACCCAGCTGGCACCCGTACGGTTCGACACCGCGCGCCTGGCCGCCGGGCTCGCCGCCGGGACGGTGCCGCGGCTGCTGGAGGGAGTGGCCACGGCACCGCGCCGCCACGGCGCGATCCCGCGGGCCGCCGGCCCCGGCCGACGGCCCGAGCAGGGGACGGCCAGCCTGCGGGACCGCCTGGTCCGGGCGGACGACTCCGAACGCGAGCAGATGGTGCTCGACCTGGTGCACACCCACGCGGCCCTGGTGCTCGGGCACACCGGGGGAGAACCGATCGGCCCCGACCGGGCCTTCAAGGACCTGGGCTTCGACTCGCTCACCGGGGTGGAGTTCCGCAACCGTCTCAACGTGGCCACCGGACTGCGGCTGCCGGCCACCCTGGTCTTCGACCATCCCAGCCCGCGCCTGCTCGCGGCCCACCTGTGCGCCGAACTCGCCCCCTCGCCGGGCGCCGCCCCCAGCGAGGGCCCGCAGGGCGAAAGCGGCGGCCGGAGCGCGTCCCCGGCCGACGGCTCCGCGAACGAGCGGGTCCCGGCGGGCTCGGACGACATCGACATCATCGACACCCTCGACGCCGAAAGCCTGATCGCCCTGGCCTACGGCGACACCGCGTCCTGACGACTGCCTGAGCGAGGTCCTGATGCAGACAGAAGCACCTGCCGAGAGTCAGCTCATCGACGCGCTGCGGAACTCCCTGAAGGAGACCCGGCAGTTACGGGAGGAGAACCGACGCCTCGTCGAGCGAGCGCACGAGCCCGTCGCGATCGTGGGGATGGGCTGTCGTCTCCCCGGGGGTGCGGAGTCTCCGGAGGCGCTGTGGGGCCTGGTGGCCGGGGGTGTGGACGCGATCGGGGAGTTCCCGGCGGACCGCGGGTGGGATCTTCAGGGGCTGTTCGACGAGGACCCGGACCGGCCCGGGACGAGCTACGCCCGCTCGGGCGGGTTCTTGTACGGGGCCGCGGAGTTCGACGCGGAGTTCTTCGGCATCTCGCCGCGTGAGGCGCTGGCGATGGACCCGCAGCAGCGATTGCTGCTGGAGGTGTCGTGGGAGGCGCTGGAACGGGCGGGCATCGACCCCCGCTCACTGCGGGGAAGCCAGGCCGGGGTCTTCACGGGCCTGATGCACCAGGCATACGTACCGGAGGCGGGGAACCTTCCGGCCGGCCTCGAAGGCTACCTCGGCAGTGGCAGTGCGGGGAGTGTGGCGTCGGGCCGGGTGGCGTACGTGCTGGGTCTGGAGGGGCCGGCGGTGTCGGTGGACACGGCGTGTTCGTCGTCGCTGGTCGCGCTGCATCTGGCGGTGCGGGCGCTGCGGTCGGGGGAGTGTTCGCTGGCTCTCGCGGGCGGTGTGACGGTGATGGCGACGCCCACGACGTTCACCGAGTTCAGCCGGCAGCGGGGGCTGGCGGCGGACGGCCGGTGCAAGGCGTTCGCTGCCGGTGCGGACGGGTTCGGTCCGGCCGAGGGTGTGGGTGTGCTGGTGGTGGAGCGTCTGTCGGACGCGCGGCGCAACGGGCATCGGGTGCTGGCGGTGGTGCGGGGTTCGGCGGTGAACCAGGACGGCGCGTCGAACGGTCTGACGGCGCCCAACGGCCCGGCGCAGCAGCGGGTGATCCGGCAGGCGCTGGCGGACGCCCGGCTGGATGCGGCCGAGGTGGACGTGGTGGAGGCGCACGGGACGGGCACCGCGCTGGGTGATCCGATCGAGGCGCAGGCGTTGCTGGCGACGTACGGACGGCGGCCGTCGGATCAGGAACCCTTGTGGCTGGGGTCGTTGAAGTCGAACATCGGGCATGCGCAGGCGGCGGCGGGTGTGGCGGGTGTCATCAAGATGGTGATGGCGCTGCGGGAGGGCGTGCTGCCGAGGACGCTGCACGTGGACCGGCCGTCTCCGCATGTGGAGTGGTCGTCGGGTGCGGTGGAGCTGCTGACCGAGGCCCGGGAGTGGCCGGTGACGGGGCGGGCGCGGCGTGCGGCGGTGTCCTCCTTCGGGATCAGCGGCACCAACGCGCACGTGGTGCTGGAGCAGGCGCCGAACCTTCCCGAGGAGGAGTCGGTAGCGGAGCCCGCGGCCGGTGCGGGCGGTACGGGAGCCGTGCCGTGGCTGATCAGCGGGCACACCCCCGAGGCGCTGGAAGCGCAGGCGGCGCGGTTGGCGGAGTGGGTACGGGCGCACGGGCCCGCGGACACGGCGAGCGTCGCGGGCGCGCTGGCGTCCTCACGAGCGGCCCTCGGACGCCGGGCGGTGGTGATCGGCGAGACCCGCGAGGAACTGCTGATCGGGCTGGACGCCCTGGCCGGCCAGGGCACCGCCGCCCACGTCGTACGGGGGCGGGCGGGAGCCGGCGGCCGGGTCGCCTTCGTCTTCCCCGGGCAGGGAACGCAGTCGGCGGGAATGGGACGGGAGCTGTACGCGTCCCACCCGGTCTTCGCCCGGGCGCTGGACGAGGTGTGCGAGGCCATGGACGGCCTGCTCGACCGCCCGCTGCGGGAGGTGATGTTCGCCGAGGCGGGGTCCGGGGCCGCGGACCTGCTCGGCCGTACGGACTTCGCGCAGCCGGCGCTCTTCGCCATGGAGGTGGCGTTGTGGCGGCTGTGGCACTCCTGGGGTGTGCGGCCCTCCTGGGTCGCCGGCCACTCGGTCGGAGAGTTCGCCGCGGGCCATGTGGCCGGGCTGTGGAGCCTCCAGGACGCCGCTCGGCTCGTGGCGGCCCGCGGCCGGCTGATGCGGGAGCTGCCGGAGGGCGGCGGGATGGCGGCGGTCAGGACCCCCTCCCGGGACGCCGCCTCCTGGCTCGCCGGGTCCGGCCTGGCACCGGAGACGGGCGTGGAGATCGCGGCCGTCAACGGGCCTTCCTCCGCGGTCGTCTCGGGAGACCTGGAGGCGATCGGGCGGCTGGCGGACGCCTGGCGGGAACAGGGGTGCAAGGTCACCCCGCTGCCGGTGACGCACGCCTTCCACTCGCGGTCGATGGAGCCCGTGCTGGACGCCTTCCGGCAGGTCCTCGCGACGGTGGAGTTCCGCTCGCCCGGCATCGGCTGGGTGTCCACGGTCACCGGGACCTCGGTCCGGCCGCCCGAGGTGTGCGATCCGGAGTACTGGGTGCGGCAGATACGGCAGCCGGTGCTCTTCTCCCGGGCGGTGCGGGAGCTGGCGGACGCGGGCGCCGACGTGTGCGTGGAAGTCGGCACGGACGCCTCGCTCAGCTCGCTGGGGCCCGAGTGCCACACCGGCCCGCGCGCCATGCACTGGGTGCCCTCGCTGCGCCGCCGGACGACGGAACACCGGGCGCTCGTGCGCGCGCTGGCCGAGTTGTTCGTACGGGGTGTGCCCGTCGACTGGGCGGCGGCGCTGGGCCCGGACTTCTCGCGGGGGCGCGCGCTCGACCTGCCGACCTACGCGTTCCAGCGGCAGCGGTACTGGGTGCGGGACCGGGACCCCGCCGGGGTGGCCGAGCCCGGGACCGGCGCACCGGACCGGTGCGGGCCCGGCCTGCCCCAGGACCGTCAAGGGCGGCCAGACCCCCAAGGCCCCCACGAAGGCCGAGAGGGGCCGGAGAGCCCAGGGCGGCAGGAGCGGCGGCCCCGGTGGCAGGTGCCCGGACCGGCCGGAGAGGAGCGGCGCCGGGCCCTGCTGGACCTGGTGCTGGCCGAGACCGCCTCCGCCCTCGGGTACGCCGCGACCCGGAGACCCGACCCGGAGGGACGGTTCCGCGACGCCGGATTCGACTCGCTGAGCGCGCTCGCCCTGCGCAACGCCCTGGCCGCCGCGACCGGGCTCGACCTCTCCCCGGCCGTGGTGTTCGAGCACCCGACACCGTACGAGCTGGCGGACCACCTCCGGTCCGCACTCGCCGTCCGGGAGACGGCGGTGCCGGGACCGGAGGCAACCGGGCCGGCCGTGTCGCGGACGGACGCGGGCCCGTCGTTCGGTGACCTGTTCCAGCAGGCCCGCGCGGACGGGAGGACGGCCGAGGCGAACCGCTTCCTCGGCGCGGCCCTGCACCTGCGGTCCGACACCGACGACATCTCCGCACTGCTCCGAGGGCTGCGCCCGGTGCCCCTTTCCCCCGGCGACCGCGAGGCGGCCTCCCCCGGCGACCGCGAGCCGGCCTCCCCCGGCGACCGCGGACCCGCCCTGCTGTGTCTGCCCCCGCTCGTCCCCGTGCCCCTCACCTTGCAGTTCGGCGCCTTCGCGGCCGCCTACCGGGGAGCGGGGCAGATCACGGCGCTGCCGCTGCCCGGCTTCGCGGACGGCGGGGACCTGCTGCCGCGCGACGCCGAGACGATGATCGGCGTCCAGGCGGCGGCGGTACGCGCCCACCGCGGCGGTGAACCGTACGTCCTCGTCGGCTACTCGTCCGGAGGAATGCTGGCCCACGCGGTGGCCGGACGCCTGGAGGCCGAGGGCGCCCCGCCGGCTGCCGTGGTGCTGTTGGACGCCTATGTGCTGGGGGACATGCCGGAGCGCCTGATCCGGGCCATGAATCACGAAGTGCTGGACCGCCGGGCGCACTTCGCGGCGCTGGACTTCCAGGGCCTGACCGCCATGCGCCGGTACATGGACGCCTTCGCGCACTGGTCGCCCGGCCCCGTGCGGGCCCCGACCCTGTTCGTGCGCCCGGCGCGGTGCGTCCCCGGCGTGCCCGGCGAGGTCCTGGAGGACCACGAGTGGCGTTCCACCTGGAGCGGAGCGGACCACTATGTGGAGGTCCCTGGCGACCACTGTTCGATGATGACGGACGACGTGGCGGGCACCGTCCGCGCGGTCCGCGACTGGCTGCGGAGCATTCCGGGCGTCCCGGCCGCCGCGGCACGGACCCTGGTCCCCTGAGCGGGCACCTCGCCCGGCGTGGTCCGCCACCGCCGGGCGGGCGCCCGGATGCCCGGACGCCCGCCCGGGTGCGGGCTGCCCGGCGGTGGCCAGGGCGGTATGGCCCCGCAGCAGAGGCGGTGGAGAGCGGCTGGAGAACGGGGCGGGCGCGCGGGCGTGCGCCCGGGCGGTGAGGCAGTCTCGTCGGCGGGGGCGCTGCCGGGCAGCTTCCTGACGGACCGCACCGGGACAGGGGGAAGCCCATGGGCCTGCTGGAGGGCAAGACGGCGCTGGTGACCGGCGGTTCACGCGGCATCGGCAGGGCGACGGCGCTGCGCCTCGCCGCGGAGGGCGCGCGGGTCGCCGTGCACTACGGCAGCAACCGGCAGGCGGCCGACGAGACCGTGGCGCGGATCGTGGGCTCGGGCGGCCAGGCGCTCGCCGTGCGGGCCCCCTTCGACGAGGCGGGGGCGGTGGACCTGCTGTTCGAGGGTCTGACCGCATGGCTGGCGGAGGGCGGACTGGACATCCTCGTCAACAACGCGGGCATCTCCTCGCAGAGCCCGATGGCACAGGTCACCCCGGAAGAGCTGGAGAGACTGCTGACGGTCAACGTCACCGTGCCGTTCTTCGTCACCCAGCGCGCCCTGCCGGTGCTGAACGACGGCGGGCGCATCATCAACATGGGCTCGATCGCCAGCCGGGTGGCCGTCTCCACGCAGATCGGCTACACCCTCACCAAGGCCGCGCTGGAGGCACTGGCCCCCTCACTGGCCAACGAACTGGGCCGGCGCGGCATCACGGTCAACACGGTGGCCCCGGGAGCGGTGCGCACCGACATGACCGAGCACCACACCGCCGTCCCCCAGGTGGTCGCCGCGCTGGAGGCGATCACCGCGCTCGGCCGCATCGGCGACCCGGAGGCTGTCGCCGACGTCGTCGCCTTCCTGGCGAGCCCCCAGGGCCGCCACATCACCGGCCGGACCATCGACGTCTCGGGCGGTGCCTACCTCGGGCCGATCGCGCCGTCCTGAGCCCCCCGGGCGCCCCGAGCCCGGGACGCGCCGCGCACCGCCCCGCACCCCCTTCGAGGAGCCGGCCGCGGCGCCTCCGCGGGCGCCGGACCCCGGGCGGAACCGGGGTCCGGCGCCGCTCAGGTGAGACATGTGATCCACAAGATGCCGGCGAGGAGGCTTTCCGCGCGTGAGTCGGGGCACTCGATCCACGCACGGAACGGCGCCCGTCACCGACCTGAGGTGCGGAGAGCGGCAGCCGGCCGGAGGACTCGGCAAGGGGAGACGCGTGATGTTGCGCATCGGGGCAGAGGAAGAGTTCCACGTGCTGGACGTGGAGAGCGGGCGGCTGGTGCCGCATGCCCGCGCCGTGCTGGACCGGGTGCACAGACCCGGTTTCACCACCGAACTCCAGCAGTCGGTCGTCGAGAGCAACAGCGGAGTGCACGACACCCTCGACGGCCTCTACCGGGACCTGTCCGTCGCGCGCCGCCGGCTGGACGCGGCGGCCTCCTCGCTCGGTCTGGCCGTGGTGGCGGCCGGCACGGTGCCGCTGGCCCGCATCAGCCCGCGCGAGGTGACCGCCGATCCCCGCTACCGGCACATGGCCGAGGAGTACCGCAAGGTCGCCGACGAGCAGCTCATCTGCAGTGCCCAGGTGCACGTCGACGTGCCGGACCGGGACACCGCCGTCCGCGCCATGTGCCTGGTCTCCCCCTGGCTGCCACCCCTGCTGGCGCTGTCGGCCAGTTCGCCGTTCTGGCTGGGGGCGGACACCGGGTACGCGAGCTGGCGCACCATGCTCTGGCAGCGCTGGCCCACCGCCGGGCCGGCCGGCTGCCACGCCGGCGCGCAGGAGTACGACGCCGCCGTCGACGAACTGATCGCCTCCGGTGTCATCAGCGACGCCGGGATGGTCTACCACGACGTACGGCCGTCGGCGCACCAGCGCACCCTCGAACTGCGCATCTGCGACGCCTGCCCGCGAGTGGAGACGGTCGTGCTGGTCGCCGGCCTGTTCCGGGCGCTGGTCCGCGACGCCTGCGAGCGGCTGGCGAACGGCGGCGGCCCCCTGTGCGACGGTCACCACGACTGGCTCCGCGCCGCCACCTGGCGCGCCGCCCGCTCCGGCCTGGAGGGCACCCTGGTGGATCCGCGCACCCGGCGGGCCGCACCGGCCGCCGAGGTACTGCGCCGCATGCGGGACCGGCTGCGCCCGGCGCTGGAGGCGTCCGGCGACTGGGAGACCGTGCACACCCTTCTGGAGCAGGCCCTGGCCGCCGGAAGCTCCGCGCACCGGCTGCGGCGCGCGGCGGCGCAGGAGGACCTGCTCGCCAGTGTCGATCTGATGGTGGACGAGACCCGCGGCGGGCGCACCGTACGCCGCCGCCCCGCCCCCACCCCCGTCTCTTATACACCTCTCCCAGCCCCCGAGACACTCGCTAAGCTCGTATGCCG
>NZ_WYCT01000285.1 GCF_011008945.1 Streptomyces harenosi | reverse complement strand
CCCCGCGTCCGGCCGCTCACGCCCCGGGCGCCCCGCCTCACCTCCCCCGTACCGCCCGCGCGACCCGGGTCCCCGCCGCCGCCCGGGGGCCGTTGTCGGCCGGCCTGCGGCGGGGGTGGACCGTGTTCGCCAGCAGGACGAGGAACGTGTCCGTCGCCCGGTCCAGTACCAGCATCGTCCCGGTGAACCCGGTGTGCCCGGCCGCTCCCCGCCCCGCCAGCTCCCCCATGAACCAGGGCTGGTCCAGGGCGAACCCCAGGCCCGGCGGGGACAGCAGCAGCTCCACGTAACCGGGCCCGAGGATGCGGGCGGGCCCGTACGCCCCGCCCGCGAGCAGGGCGCGGCAGAAGACGGCCAGGTCCCGCCCGGTGGAGAACAGCCCCGCGTGGCCGGCCACGCCGCCCAGCGCCCAGGCGTTCTCGTCGTGGACGACCCCCCGCAGCATCCCCCGGTCCGCCCTGGCCCACGGCCGCCGCTGGTCCTCGGTGGCCGCCGCCTCCGGGCACGGCCCGAACCGCGTCGCCGTCATGCCCAGCGGCCGGGTGATCCCGTCGCGGACCAGGACGTCGAGGGAGCGCCCGGTGACCCGTTCCAGTACGTGCTGGAGGAGCAGCATGTTCAGGTCCGAGTAGCGGTACGTGCCGGGCGCCTCCGCCGGCGGCTCCGCCCGCAGCCGGGCCAGCCGCTCCCCTTCGCCGGCGCAGGCGTACAGCGGGAGCTCGGGCCGCAGCCCCGAGGTGTGCGTGAGCAGTTGCCGTACGGTGACGCCGTGCCGGGCGGCGGCGTGGAACTCCGGCAGGTAGGAGCCGACCCGGGCGTCGAGGCCCAGGGTGCCCCGCTCGATCTGCTGGACCGCGGCGACGGCCGTGAACAGCTTGGTGAGCGAGGCCAGGTCGAAGGGCGTGGCGACGGTCGCCGGCACCCGGGAGGCGGCCGGCAGTTCCACGCCCGCGTCGGTCTGCGGGTCGTACGCGGCGTACCGCACGGCCCAGCCCGCGGCCTCCTCCACCGCCAGCACCGGGCCGCGACCGGCGACCACGACGGCGCCCGCGGCCCAGGGGCGCTCACCGGCGGTGAGGGCGTGGACCTCCCGGACGAGGTGGCGCAGTTCCCCGGGGTCGAGTCCGGCCCGCTCCGGTGTGTCGCTGCGCAGTCTCGGCGTGCTCAGCTTCCCTCCCCGGTCCTCTCCGCGTCGCTGCCCGGCGCGGGCTCCCCGGCCCGTGCGGTGGCCCGCTCCCGGCGCGGACGGCACATTCCCACGAAGCAGCCCAGTGCCACCAGCGCGGCGGCCAGTTGGACGACCGCCATCGGCAGGGCGGTGTCCTCGCCCGCGATGCCCACCAGCGGGGAGGCGACCGCGCCGATGAGGAAGGAGGAGGTGCCCAGCAGGGCGGAGGCGGAGCCTGCGGCGTGCTTGACCCGCATCAGGGCGAGGGTCTGGGTGTTGGGCAGGGTGATGCCCATGGCGGACATCAGCACGAACAGCGCGGCGGCGACCGGTGCGAGCCCGACCTCGCCGAAGACGCCCAGGGACATCAGCAGCAGCGCGGTCGCGGCGGCGATGACGACGGCGAGGCCGATGCCGAGCACCCGGTCCAGTCCGGCCCTGCCGACCAGCACCTTGCCGTTGATCTGCCCGACCACGACCAGGCCGATGGAGTTGAGGCCGAACAGCAGGCTGAACGTCTGCGGGGAGGCGCCGTAGATCTCCTGGATCACGAACGGCGAGGCGGAGATGTAGGCGAACAGGGAGGCGAAGGCGAAGCCGCCGGCGAGCATGTACCCAGTGAAGGCGCGGTCGGCCAGGAGGGTGCGCAGGGAGGCGAAGGTGTCGCGCACACCGCCGCCGTGCCGTTCGGCGGGCGGCAGCGTCTCGGGGAGCCGGGCCCAGACGATCCCGCCCAGCACGGCCCCGACCACGGTGAGGAGGACGAACACCCCCCGCCAGTCCGTCACCCGCAGGATCTGGCCGCCGATGAGCGGCGCGACGACCGGGGCCACGCCCGAGATCAGCATGAGGGTGGAGAAGAAGCGGGCCATGGCCACGCCGTCGTACAGGTCGCGGACGACGGCCCGCGCGATGACGATCCCGGCGGCGCCGGCCAGGCCCTGCGCCAGCCGGAAGGCGACGAGGAGCTCGACGGTGGGCGCCAGGGCGCACAGGACGGTGGCGACGACGTAGACGGCGAGACCGGCCAGCAGCGGGCGGCGGCGCCCCCACCGGTCGCTCATCGGGCCGACCACCATCTGCCCGAGGGCCATGCCGGCCAGGCAGGCGGTGAGGGTGAGCTGGACGGTCGCGGCCGGCGCGTGCAGCGACTCGGTGACCTCCGGCAGGGCGGGCAGGTACATGTCCATCGCCAGCGGCGGCGTGGCGGTGAGGCCGCCGAGGATCAGCGTGACGAGCAGGCTGGTGCGGCGGGGGCCGCGCAGCGCGTCGGCGGCCGGGGCCGTCGCCGGTCCGGCCGCCGGCGGGTGCTGCCGCGGCGCCCCCTGTGAGGCCTTTTGTGAGGCTGTGTCCGGGGTTTCCTGTGGTGTGCTCGGTATGGATGCCCTGTGTTCGGGCATGTGCCCCTCCCTTTTCGACAGATCCGGCACCTATGCTCTCAGCTCGTGCGAACGGCCCGCAGGAGCGCTTGTGGGAATGTGTACGAACGTGAGCGAGGGTGGGGCAGGGTGACGGAACGTAAGGTGCGCTGGGGGATCCTGGCGACCGGAGGGATCGCGGCGGCGTTCACGGCGGACCTCGTCGATCTTCCGGACGCGGAGGTCGTGGCGGTCGCCTCGCGGACGGAGGAGTCGGCGCGGGCCTTCGCCGAGCGGTTCGGGGTGCCGCGGGCGTACGGCGGCTGGGAGGGCCTGGCGGCGGACGAGGACGTCGACGTGGTCTACGTGGCCACCCCGCACGCGGCGCACCGCGCGGCGGCCGGGCTGTGCCTGGAGGCGGGCCGCAACGTGCTGTGCGAGAAGCCGTTCACGCTGAACGTGCGCGAGGCCGCGGAACTGGTGGCGCTGGCACGGGCGCGGGGCCGCTTCCTGATGGAGGCCATGTGGATGTACTGCAACCCGCTGGTCAGCCGGCTGAAGGAGCTGGTGGACGACGGCGCGATCGGTGACGTGCGCACCGTGCAGGCGGACTTCGGGCTGGCCGGGCCCTTCCCGCCCGCGCACCGGCTGCGGGACCCGGCGCAGGGCGGGGGCGCGCTGCTCGACCTCGGCGTGTACCCGGTGTCGTTCGCGCACCTGCTGCTCGGGGAGCCGTCGGAGGTGGCGGCGCGAGCGGTGCTCTCACCGGAGGGCGTCGACCTCCAGACGGGTGCGCTGCTCTCCTGGGAGAGCGGCGCCCTCGCCTCGGTGCACTGCTCCATCGTCGGGGGCACGGCGACCACGGCCTCGGTCACCGGCTCGCTGGGCCGCATCGACATCCCGTCCGGCTTCTTCGACCCGCCCCGTTTCGTGCTGCACCGGGACGGCCGCGCCCCGGAGGAGTTCACGGCCGACCGGGCCGGCGGGCCCCGGGCCGGCTTCCGTCACGAGGCCCGGGAGGTGATGCGGGCGCTGCGCGCCGGCGAGACCGAGTCCCCGCTGGTCCCGCTCGACGGCACGCTCGCCGTGATGCGGACGCTCGACGCGATCCGTGACCGCGTCGGCGTCCGCTACCCGGCCGAGGCGGCCGGAGCCGGGACCGGCGGGACCCCCGAGGTGCAGGAGGCCGTCGTCACGCCGGCTTGAGGCCCTGGTCCCCCACCTCCGTCACGAAGGAGGCGGCGGTGGTCAGCGGCGCGCCCTGCGTGGTGACGTGGGACACCGTCTTGTAGTCGGCCCGGGCCAGCTCCCGGCCGAGGGAGACCGTCACGTAGCCGCGCAGTCCGCTGAAGAACTTCAGGTGCGGGTTGGCGGTCATGAGGGTGTCCCAGTTGGACGGCTTCGCCGATCCGTCGCGGCCGCTGGTGACGGACGTGGTGACGATCTCCGTGCCGACGGTCCTGGAGCCGGGGTCGGAGAAGTCGCGCTTGATGTCGAAGGCGTAGTGCACGTGCACGTCGCCGGTGAGGACCATCAGGTTCTCGACACCGGCGGCCTGCGCGCCGGCCAGCACCCGTTCGCGGGAGGCCGGGTAGCCGTCCCAGGAGTCCATGGAGACCTTGGACGGCAGGGTGGTGGAGTTGTACCGCCGGGAGAAGGTGACCTGCTGGGGCACCACGTTCCACACGGCGTCCGACCGGTGCCAGCCGTTGATCAGCCAGCGCTCCTGGGCGTCGCCGGTCAGCGTGCGGCTCGGGTCCTCCGACTCGGGGCCGGAGTACTGCCAGCCGTCGCCGTAGGCCTGGTTGGAGCGGTACTGGCGGGTGTCGAGCACGTCGAACTGCGCCAGCCGTCCCCAGTGCAGGCGGCGGTAGAGCTTCAGGTCGGCCCCCTCGGGCATCTGGGGGCGGCGCAGCGGCATGTTCTCCCAGTAGGCCCGGTAGGCGGCGGCCCGGCGCAGCAGGAACTCCTCCGGCGGGACGCTGTTCTCGGGGGTGTCGTCCGCGTAGTTGTTCTCGGTCTCGTGGTCGTCCCAGGTGACGACGAAGGGGTGCGCGGCGTGCGCGGCCCGCAGGTCGGGGTCCGACTTGTACAGGGCGTACCGCAGGCGGTAGTCCTCCAGCGTCACCGTCTCGCGGTTGAACACCGCGGGAAGGGTGCCGGCCGGGTAGGCGCGGGAGCCGGCGGCCGAGTTGACGGCGTACTCGTAGAGGTAGTCGCCGAGGTGGAAGACGACGTCCACGTCCTCCTCGGCCAGGTGCTTGTAGGCCGTGTAGTAGCCCTCGTCGTACTTCTGGCAGGAGACCAGGCCGAAGTCGAGGCCGGCCCGGCTGCCACGGGCGGGGGCGGTGCGGGTGCGGCCGGCCGGACTGACCCAGCTGCCCACGCGGAACCGGTAGTAGTACACGTGGGCGGGCGCGAGGTGGCCGACCTCCACGTGCACGGTGTGGTCGAACTCCGGGTGGGCGGTGGCCCGGCCGCGTCTGACGACCCGGCGGAACCGTTCGTCCAGGGCCAGTTCCCAGGTGACGGTGACGCGCTGGGCGGGCAGTCCGCCGTCGGGCTGGTACGGGGCGGGGGCCAGGCGCGTCCACAGCAGGACCGAGTCGGGCAGCGGGTCGCCGGAGGCGACGCCGAGGGTGAACGGGTCGTCGGTGATCCGGGCGGCGTCGAGTTCGGCGGCGCTCGCGGCGCCCGTGGCCGGCAGGTTCACCGCGAAGGCGAGCGCGGCGGCGGCGCCGGTGGCGGTCAGGAAGCGGCGGCGGCCGAAGTGCCGTGCGGCGGCGCGTAGTTCCGGGGCGTGCTGTGACGGGTGGTCTGCGGGTGACATCCGGTCCTCCCCTGGCGAACCTCATGAATAGGTGCAAGGGGCATTGGATTCCTCGGAGACGACGCCGGATTGGCACGTACAGAACATCCGCATGGCGAGCGGATGAGTTCCGGATGGCGGACCTTCCCGTACGCTGCGGGCGCATGAATGCCATGCAAACGAACCGCCCGGACGCCCGCTCCCGGATCGCCGTGGTGACCGGCGCGGGTTCCGGTATCGGCCGTGCGGTCGCCGTCGAGCTGCTGGGCGCGGGGTGGTCGCTGGCCCTGGCCGGCCGCCGCACCGAGCCCCTGGAGGAGACGGCCGCCCTGGTGCCCGGCGGCACCGCCCTCGCCGTCCGCGCCGACGTGTCACGCCCCGAGGACGTCGCGGCCCTGTTCGACGCCGTGCGCGACCGCTTCGGGCGGCTGGACCTGCTGTTCAACAACGCGGGGACGTTCGGGCCGGGCGGCGTGCCGGTCGAGGAGCTGTCCTACGACGCGTGGCGGCACGTGGTGGACACCAACCTCAACGGGGCGTTTTTGTGCGCGCAGGCGGCGTACCGTCAGATGAAGGAGCAGGACCCGAGGGGCGGCCGGATCATCAACAACGGCTCCATCTCGGCGCACACGCCCCGCCCCCACTCGGTGGCGTACACGGCGACCAAGCACGCGCTGACGGGCCTGACCAAGTCGCTGTCGCTGGACGGGCGGCGGTACGGCATCGCGGTGGGCCAGATCGACATCGGCAACGCGGCGACCGACATGACGGCACGGATGCAGACGGGCGCCCTCCAGGCCAACGGCGAGACGGCGCCGGAGCCGGTGATGGACGTCACCGACGTGGCGCGCACGGTGCGGCACATGGCGGAGCTGCCGCTGGAGGCCAACGTGCAGTTCGCGACGGTACTGGCGACGGCGATGCCGTACATCGGACGGGGCTGAGGCGACGCCGCCGCGCCGCGCGGGCGCCCGATTCCGCATCCGCACAAGCGGAGTTCGAACGTCCGGGCTATTGCGGCCGGTGGCGGTCTTATGCTCAACTTTCCTGCACCAGAGCTTCACACTTGGAGCACTGGTCTTCCGCAAGCCATACCGAGGGGGGAAGACGGCAGCCGTCCCACGGCACCGGGTGGGGGTGGACCCGCGCCGGACGCGGGTGCGCACCGGTGCGTGGGACGGCTGCCGCACATCTTGGCGCCCGGGCGGCGCACGGAGGCGGGCGGCGGAGGCCACCGGTTCGGCGGCGCACACGGGCGGGCCTCGAGGGCCGCCGCGCCGGGAATGCGCGGGAACGCGCCGCCCCGCGCTGCCTCCCGTAGGGTCTTCGGGCGCTGCGCCGATCCGGCCCGTACGGCGCCGTGCGCCGCGCGGGAGACCGACGGCACCGGGCCGGTCACCGTCCCAGGATGCGTTCCACCTCGGCCATCTGGTCCCCGGTGAGCGGTCCCTTCTCCAGTGCGCCCGCGTTCTCCTCGGCCTGCGCCACCGAACGGAAGCCGGGGATGGGCACGGCCCGCGGGCTGCGCGCCCACAGCCAGGCCAGGGCGCCCTGGGCGGGTGTACGGCCGTCGCTGGTGAGGACGTGCCGGAGCGCGTCGACGCGGGCGACCCAGGCGGGGTCGGCGCCCGAGCCGTCGAAGCCCTGGAGCCAGAAGGGCGGCCGGCTGCGGATGTCCCCCGCCGCCAGCGGCCGGCGGGCCCGGTGCCTGCCGCTCAGCAGCCCCATCGCCAGCGGGCTGCGGACGACGGAGGCGAGGCCCGTCTCCTCGCCGAGCGCGAACATCTCCGGGGCGTCCTGGAGCACGTTGGCCAGGTGCTGGACGGCCGCGCAGTGCTCCCCTCGCGCGAACACCGCCGCCCGCTCCGGGTCGTCGGTGCTCCAGGCGTAGGCGCGCACCAGCCCCTCCCGGACGAACTCCTCGCACACCTCGCGCAGCTCGGCGGCGCGCCGTGGGTCCGCGTCGGCCAGGTGCAGCTGGTAGAGGTCGACGTGATCGGTGCCGAGGCGGCGCAGGGAGGCGGTCAGCGCCCGGCGGGCGTGCTCCGGGGAGTCGTCGGTGCCGGTGAGGGTGCGGGCGTCCGCGTCGAAGAGGTTGCCCCACTTGGTGGCGAGGACGACCTCGTCCCTGCGCGTGCCGAGGGCGCGGCCGAGCACCCGTTCGCTGTGCCCGGTGCCGTAGACGTCGGCGGTGTCGAAGAAGGTGACGCCGAGGTCGAGGGCGCGCCGGATCGCCCGTACGGACTCCTCGTCGTCCACCTTGCCCCAGCCGAGCGGCTGTCCGTCGGCGGACTGCCACTCCCCGCCGATCGCCCAGCAGCCGAAGCCGAGCGCGCTGACCTCGATACCGCTGCGTCCCAGTGTGCGTGTGGTTTCCATGCCCGGGACGCTAGGAGTTGGAGCGCACGCCAAGGCAAGGCCCGCGCGCCGGCCTCCCGGGTCAGACCTGCCCGGTCTCGAAGCGGGAGATCCTGCCGTCCTCGTCGACGGTGAAGCTCCACCGGGTGCGCATCTCGCCCCAGGTGTCGTTGCGGTAGTGGGCGAGCAGGGCCCGGCCGCCGTTGGACTCCCGGTCCACCTGGAGATGGCCGTTGGAGGAGAAGATCTCCTGGTCGATCCAGTCGCCGAGGTCGCGGTCCAGGCCGTCGTCGGCCATCGTGGCGCCGGGCGCGAGCAGGGCCAGGAACGCCTCGCGGTCATGGGCGTTGACGGCGGCGACGAAGGCGCGGACGGCCGGGTCCCTGAGACGGGTGGTCTGAATCGTCATGCCGGTCAGCGTCACACCGGCCACCGGACCGCGCCACCCGAACGGCACCCGGGACGAGCCCGCCGCTCCTCGATGGGTGACGGTGGAGGGGCGAGGGGGCCGCTGTCTGCCGAGGGAGCCGAGATGAACCGCTGTGACCGACGTGATCTGGGGCTGCTGCTGCTCCGTCTGGGGACCGGCGGGGTGCTGGCCGCGCACGGGGCGCAGAAGCTGTTCGGCTGGTTCGGGGGCGGCGGCCTGGAGGGGACCGGCCAGGCCATGGAGTCGATGGGCTATGCGCCGGGCCGGGCGAGCGCCCTGGCCGCGGGCCTGGCGGAGGCGGGCGGCGGCGCGCTGCTCGCCCTGGGTCTGGCCACCCCGGCCGCGGGCGCGGCGGCGGCCGGCGCCATGGCGGGCGCCGCCGCGGTGCACGCCCCGAACGGCTTCTTCGCCCAGGCCGGCGGCTACGAGTACGCGGTGTCGCTCGGCCTGACCGCCGCCGGCCTCGCCGTCACCGGGCCGGGCCGCCTCTCCCTGGACCATCTGCTCGGCCACGCGGTCAACCGGAGCTGGATGGTCCCGGCGGCGTTCGCGGCGGTGGCCGCGGGCACGGCCGTGGTGATCGGGACGCGGAACCGCCGGCTGCGCAGGGCGGCGGAAGGCCGGCAGGAACCCTTGTTCGAGGAATGACGGACGGACCCCGCCGCGGGCCCGCGTGGCAAGCTGCCCCGCATGAGCGATCCGACCTCTTCTCTCCCCCGCCTTTCCCGCGTTCCCCGTGGTCCCGGTGGTCCCCGTGTCCCGTCCGCCTCGGCCGGCGGTGAGGCCCCGGCCGCCGGTGACCTCTGGGACACCGTCGACGAGCTGTGGCGGTGGCTGGAGGCGAACCGGCGGGCCGACGGCGACGAGGAAGTCCTGCTGCGCGTGCTGAAGCTGTCGGAGGAGGTCGGGGAGGTCGCCCAGGCGGTGATCGGCGCGACCGGCCAGAACCCGCGCAAGGGCGTCACCCACACCTGGGACGACGTCCGCTCCGAACTGTGCGACGTCGTGATCACGGCGCTGGTGGCCCTGCGGACGCTCACCCCCGAGGCCCGTGAGGTCTTCACCCGTCATCTGGACCGGGTCAGGGAACGCTCCCTCAGCACCTGAACGCACGGCGGTCAGCGTGAACGGACGGCGGTCAGTGCCTGAACAGGCTGCGGTGGCCGGGGCGGTGACACACCGCCCCGGCCGCCATGCACGCGCGACCGGAGCCATCCGCGGATGACGCCGGGGAGAAATCCGCCGGTCGCGAGGCCGGGCCCACACCCGGCGCGCGGAGCGGGGTAGCCCCCTGGGGGCGATCCGTCCACGCGGTTCGTCGTGTTCCCGTACCGTAGCGGATGATCGATCATTGCTCAAAGTCCCGACGAAGATCCGGAGTTGCGATGCCCTCCACGCCTGACGCCGCCTCTGCCTCCGCCCCCTGTCTCTTAGACACATCTCCGCGCCCACGAGACACTCGCTAATCCCGTACGCCCCCTTC
>NZ_WYCT01000284.1 GCF_011008945.1 Streptomyces harenosi | reverse complement strand
TTCCCGCTGCGGACGTCCGCCCCGCCGGACTCCCCGCCCGCCGCCACGGGGCGGGAGACCCCCGGGGCCCCGTCCGCCGCCACCACGCAGGGCACCCCCGGGGTCCCGTCCGCCGCCACCACGCAGGGCACCCACGGGGCCCCGTCCGCCGCCACCGGGCAGGACATCCCCGGGGCCCCGGACGGCCCGCTCGACGAACCACCGGCCCCGGGGGACGGGCAGGACGCCCGGGCCGTCCCGCCGCCCCCGTCCCCGTTCCCCGACTACGTCGGCTCCGGCCCGCCCACCTACGACCCCGAGCCGACCGCGCTGCCGGCCGCCGACCCCGACGGCCTCGACGACCTGATCCCGGACACCGTGCTGGACGGGGCCCGCTACGGCGCCTGCACCCTGCGGGCCGTCTCCCTGCGCGGGGACTCCCCCCGGTTCCGCGGCGAGCGGCGCCGCGACGCCCTGCTCACCGCCCGCTTCGGCACGGGCGACCAGGCCCTGGTCCTGGTGGCGATGGCCACCGGGGCCCGCGCCGCTCCGGGGGCGCACCGCGCCGCCGCCGAGCTGTGCCGCTGGATCGGCCGCGCCGTCGGCCGCAGCCACCTCCAGTTGCTGGCGGACGTCCGGGCCGGCAACCGCGGCGATCTCAAGGCCGGGCTGCACCGCCTCACCGACCGCAGCCTGGGCAGGCTCCGCGCCGACGCCCGCGCCCAGGGCCTCACCCCCGACACGTACGCGGCCACCCTGCGCTGTCTGCTGCTGCCGGGCGACCCCGACTGCCGTACGCGCGTCTGCTTCGGCGTCGGCGCGGGCGGACTGTTCCGGCTGCGCGACGGCACCTGGCAGGACCTGGCACCGGCCGCCGACGCCGCCGGTGCCGACCCCGCCGGGCCCGGCCCGGAGCCGGACCCGACGCCCGAGGGCGACCGGCTCACCCCGGACCCGGACGCGGCCACCCCGCCCGCTCCGCCCGGCGAACCGGCCGCAACACCCTCCCGCGAAGCCTTCCGCTTCCGCGCCTGCGTCGCCCGCCCGGGTGATGTGCTCCTGCTGACCACCGCGGGTCTGGCCGAGCCGCTGCGCGGCGAAGACGAACTGCGCGCCTACCTGGCGCGGCGCTGGTCCGGCCCCACCCCGCCGGGCCTGGCCGCCTTCCTCGCCGACGCCCGGGTCAGGGTGAAGGGCTACGCCGACGACCGTACGGCCGCCGCCGTGTGGGAGGCGTGACGGCGCCCCGTGTGGATTCATGGGATCCAGGCGGGCACGGGATCCGGGCAGGGCGCGGGCTCCCGGCAGACCGCAGGACCCAGCGGACCGGAGGGCACACCACAGCCATGGCCAGACAGAACGTCGCGGAACAGTTCGTCGACATCCTCGCCCGCGCCGGAGTCCGGCGCCTGTACGGCGTCGTCGGCGACAGCCTCAACCCCGTCGTGGACGCCGTCCGCCGCAACCCCGCCATCGACTGGGTGCACGTGCGGCACGAGGAGAGCGCCGCCTTCGCCGCCGGGGCCGAGGCGCAGGTCACCGGGAAGCTGACCGCGTGCGCCGGTTCCTGCGGGCCGGGCAACCTCCACCTCATCAACGGCCTGTACGACGCCCACCGCTCCATGGCCCCCGTCCTCGCCCTCGCCTCCCACATCCCCTCCAGCGAGATCGGCCTCGGCTACTTCCAGGAGACCCACCCCGACCGGCTCTTCACGGAGTGCAGCCACTACTGCGAACTCATCTCCAGCCCGCGGCAGATGCCGCGGGTGCTCCAGACCGCCATCCAGCACGCCGTCGGCCGGCGCGGCGTGAGCGTCGTCGCCCTGCCCGGCGACATCGCGGGGGAGCCCGCCCCCGAGCGGGCCGTCGAGACCGCCCTGGTCACCACGCGCCCCACCGTCCGCCCGGGCGACGAGGAGCTGGACCGGCTGGTCCGGCTGATCGACGACGCCGGCAAGATCACCCTGTTCTGCGGCAGCGGCACGGCGGGCGCGCACGCCGAGGTCATGGAGTTCGCCGAGAAGGTCAAGGCGCCGGTGGGGCACGCGCTGCGCGGGAAGGAGTGGATCCAGTACGACAACCCGTTCGACGTCGGGATGAGCGGGCTGCTCGGCTACGGCGCCGCCTACGAGGCCACCCATGAGTGCGATCTGCTGATCCTGCTCGGCACGGACTTCCCGTACAACGCCTTCCTGCCCGACGACGTGAAGATCGCGCAGGTCGACATCCGGGCCGAGCACCTGGGCCGCCGCTGCAAGCTGGACCTCGCGGTGTGGGGCGACGTGAAGGAGACCCTGCGCTGCCTGACCCCGCGGGTGAAGGCCAAGAAGAACCGGCGCTTCCTGGACAAGATGCTGAAGAAGCACGCGGACGCGCTGGAGGGGGTCGTCAAGGCGTACACGAAGAAGGTCGACAAACACGTCCCCCTCCACCCCGAGTACGTGGCGGCGGTCCTGGACGAGGCGGCCGACGACGACGCGGTCTTCACCGTCGACACCGGCATGTGCAACGTCTGGGCGGCGCGCTACCTCACCCCCAACGGGCGCCGCCGCATCATCGGCTCCTTCTCGCACGGCTCGATGGCCAACGCGCTGCCGATGGCGATCGGCGCCCAGCTCACCGACCGGCGGCGGCAGGTCGTCACCCTCTCCGGCGACGGCGGTTTCTCCATGCTGATGGGCGACTTCCTCACCCTGGTCCAGTACGACCTCCCGGTGAAGGTGGTGCTGTTCGACAACTCCTCGCTCGGCATGGTGGAGCTGGAGATGATGGTCGCCGGGCTCCCCTCCCACGGCACCGCCAACACCAACCCCGACTTCGCCGCCGTCGCCGAGGCGTGCGGCGCCCGCGGGGTGCGGGTGGAGAAGCCCAAACAGCTCGCCGGTGCGCTCAAGGACGCCTTCCGGCACAAGGGGCCCGCCCTCGTCCACGTCATCACCGACCCCAACGCCCTGTCCATCCCGCCGAAGATCAGCGCCGACATGGTCACCGGTTTCGCCCTGTCCGCGTCGAAGATCGTCCTGGACGGCGGGGTCGGCCGCATGCTCCAGATGGCCCGTTCCAACCTGCGCAACATCCCGCGCCCGTAGGCGTCCCCGGTCTCGCGCGGCCCCGGGACGGGGGGCCAAGTTCGGCCAACTTCGCCCCCGGGCCTCCGGCAGGACTGCGGGGCGCCCGATCGGGCAAGGATCCTCGTGAACGTGTTCGAGCAGGAGGGGAACCGACATCGGCACGCGGGCGGGGGCATGAAGAGGCAGGCAGCAGGGGGCGGCCCCACGACGGTCGGGGCTCCCTCGGCACACGGCACGACACGGCAGCAGACCGGCATCGACGGCGCGGCGGCGCCCCAGCTCAGGCGAAGACTCGGACGGGCGGACCTGCGGGCCGTCCCCGAGGCGCGCCGGGCACTGCGCGACCTGCTGCGGCACTGGGGCAGGCCCGGACAGTCCGCGGTGGCGGAGCTGCTGACCAGTGAACTCGTCACCAACGCGCTGGTCCACACCGACGACGACGCCGTCCTGACGGCCACCGTCGGACCGCGCGGGGTGCGGGTGGAGGTACGGGACTTCATGGCGGGGCGGCCCCGGCCGGCCGCTCCCGCCCCCGGGGACGCGACGAACGGCAGGGGACTGGTGCTGCTGGAGTCCCTCGCGGACGCCTGGGGCGTGCGGGCGCACGGGGTGGGCAAGTCGGTCTGGTTCGAACTGGACGCCGAGGCGGGGTGAACGCCCACGGGGCGCGGCCCACGAGGGTCACGTGCCCCCGCCCGGGAAGGCCCCGCGCCCGCCGCCGGTCCGCCCGCGTCTCCGGCGGGTCAGCCGAGCTGCTGCTCCAGGTCCTTGAGCTTGCGCTCCAGGGAGTCCAGGCGCGGCAGGGCCTGGGTGTCGTCCTCCGCGGTGAGGTCGACGGTGACCCGGTCGGCCCCGCCGCGCACGGGCTGGAGCGAGGGGCGCGCCCGCGGGGGCAGCTGCTCCGGGGTGGGCGGTGCGGATATGGCGGGCTCCGCGGAGGCGCGGTCCGTGCCCCGCTCCACCGCCTGGACCTCGATCTCGACCTGCGGCCCGTCGCCCCGCCCGGGGAACCCCGGGTGGCCCCGGCGGATCGCCTTCAGCCGGGCCCGCTCCAGGCGCTGCTGCTCGCGGTGGCGCCGCCGCGTCTCCTCCTTCTGCCGCCGGTCCTCGCGCACCTCCTCGACCGCCTCGTCCAGGCTGCGCACCCCTTCCAGGAGCATGAGCGACCAGGCCCGGTAGGTCTCCCGGGGGGCCCGCAGCCAGCGGACGATGCGGATCTGCGGCAGGGGACGCGGCACCAGCCCCTGCTCGCGCAGGGCGGCCCGGCGCGTCTGCTTGAGGGCGCGGTCGAACAGGACCGCCGCCGACAGGGACATGCCGGCGAAGAAGTGCGGGGCGCCCGCGTGGCCCGCGCCCCGCGGCGCGTGCACCCAGTTGAACCAGGCCGCCGCCAGGGCGAAAGTCCACACCAGGATCCGGGAGCCGAGCGCCGCGTCACCGTGGCTGGCCTCGCGCACCGCCAGCACGGAACAGAACATCGCCGCCCCGTCCAGACCGAACGGGACCAGGTACTGCCAGCCGCCGGAGAGGCCGAGGTTCTGCTCGCCGAAGCCGACCAGCCCGTGGAAGGACAGCGCCGCCGCCACCGCGGCGCAGCAGAACAGCAGCACGTAGGAGACGGTGCCGTAGACGGCCTCCTTGCGCCTGCGGCGCTCCTCGGCGCGTTCCCACGAGTCGTCCGCGCTCGCGTGCTTGCCCGAGGTGCGCTTGGAGCGCGCGAGCACCGCCACCGCCGCCAGCATGCCCAGGAGCAGTACGGCGCCCGGAAGCAGCCAGTTCAGCGATATGTCGGTCAGTCTCATCTGGGTCCCTTGCCTTGCGATACGGCGTGACGCCCGCCATGGTGGCCCAAAGCCGGCGGGCCTCAAGGGGGTTTCCCGGCAAGAGGCGCCAAGGGAGTGCGGCAGGGGTGCCCGGAGCGGCGTTCCCTTCGAACTGTCGCTTGAAAAAGGCGAGTTGTGTTCGATTGCGGCGGCCCGTGCGAGTGGTCGCGGGAGAAGTCCCGGCGATCTGCCGGGTGGTCGTGGTATCGCGTGCGAGGGTGCCCCGGCGGTCCCGGCGCCGGGAGCGGGACCGGGGTGTCAGCGCGCGGCGGCGGCCGCCCTGCCGACGCGGTCCGCGTCGCAGGTGCGCGGGCAGGTGGCGCAGGTGTCCTCGGGGCGCACCGTGTAGAACATGCAGCAGCTCGCCCGGTCCCGGGTGCGCAGCGGCTCGCCGTCCGGCCCGGTCAGCTCGCGGAAGGCCGCCGCCCCGACGTACGGCCGGGTCGCGCCGGGCAGCAGCAGCTCCAGCTCGTGCCGCGCCCGCTCCTCCTCGCCGAGCAGATGGGCCACGTACCACAGGCCCTCGACGATCTCGTCCGTCGCCATGCCCCACAGGGCCCGACCGCGCCGCCGCATCCGCGGCCCGAAACCGGCCAGCACGGGCTCCAGGTGCTCGGCGATCGCCGCCCGCACCTCGGCCCGCAGCGCCTCCTCGCCCGCGACCACGCGGGCGCCGGGCAGTGCGGCGGCCGGGTCGCCGGGCAGGCAGGCGAAGCCCTCGGTGCGGACCGCCATGCGGCCCAGCGAGAGACCGGGGGCGGTGCGGTCGAAGGAGACGTGCGTCACGGGCAGCCGGGGCACCCGGCGGTGCAGGAACCACGGCACGGTGACGAGCAGACAGGCCGGCCAGGCGTACCGGTGCAGCCCGAAGCTGGCCACCACGTCCGGGCGGGCCTTGAGGCCGTAGTCGCGCACCACCTGCGCGTCGTCCCAGGCCAGAAACTCCGTCAGCGCGGACCCGCCCTGCGCGAGCGAGGCGGCGGCGACCCAGCCGCCGCCCCGGGGGGCCGGTTCGCCGGGGCCGAGCTCGGTGACCGCGAGCCCGGGGAAGACCTCGGTCAGTCGGGCGTACGCGTCCGCGACGGCCGAACGGGGCACGGGCATACGGGACCACCGATCCACGTCATGACGGGCTGTTAAAGGTAAGCCTAACCTTACCCCGAGATCACTCGGATATGCACGGGCGGCCCGTGCGCTTATGGTGCTCGACGGACGGGTAACCACGCCCGTCCCGCCCCATGTCCCGACATGTCCCGGAGGAGGACCCGTGAAGCAGGGCACGCAGGACCCGGCCGGGCCGGACGCCGCCGCGCCCCGCCCGCCGGGGCGGGTCCGGGTGCCGCCCCAGCCCGGTGCGGCGGGGCCCGCGCACGGGGACCACCCGCACGGCGAGCCCTCCGCTCCCCGCCCCCTCATCCGGCGGTCCTCCGTACGCGGGCAGGTCCTCGACGCCCTGCGCACCGCGCTCCTGGCGGGGGAACTGCGGCCCGGCGAGGTCTACTCGGCCCCGGCGCTGGGCGAGCGGTTCGGGGTGTCGGCGACCCCGGTGCGGGAGGCGATGCAGCAGCTCGCGCTGGAGGGCGCCGTCGAGGTCGTCCCCAACCGCGGCTTCCGCGTCCTGGAGCGCAGCGGCCGGGAGCTGGCCGAACTGGCCGAGGTGCGGGCCCTGATCGAAGTACCGGTGGTGCTGCGCCTGGCCCGTACGGTGCCCGCGGCGCGCTGGGCGGAGCTGCGGCCCCTGGCCGAGGCGACCGTGCGCGCCGCCTCCGCCGGGTGCCGGGCCGGTTACGCCGAGGCCGACCGCGCCTTCCACCGGGCGGTGCTCGCCCTGGCCGGCAACGGCCAACTGGTCCGGATCGCCGAGGATCTGCACCGCCGCGCCCAGTGGCCGCTGGTCGGCCTGCCCGCGGCGCCCGGAGGCGCCGACCTGGTGGCCGACGCCCACGAGCACACCGCACTGCTGGACGCGCTGATCGCCGGGGACGCGGACGCGGTGCGGACCCTGGTGGCGGACCACTTCGCGGCCTCCTGAGCCGCCCCGGGGCCCGCCGCGCCGTCAGCCCGCGCGCCGGAGGCCGCCGCGCCCGGCACCGCGCCGGTCGAGTGCCACCGCGACGGGGGCGGCCGTGAACACCGACGACCAGGTGCCCACCACCAGGCCGACGAGCAGGGCCAGCGCGAAGTCGGTGAGCGCGTCCTCGCCGAGGACGGCGAGGGCGCCGACCACCAGCACCGCGCCCATGCCGGTGCTGACGGTCCGCGGCAGCGTCTGCACCACCGCCCGGTCCACGACCCGGGACAGCGGCAGCCCGCGATGGCGTCCGCGCAGCTCCCTGATGCGGTCGAAGAGGACGACCGAGTCGTTGACGGAGTAGCCGACGACGGTCAGGACCGCGGCGAGGAACACCCCGTCGACGGGCTTGCCGAGCCAGGCGAAGACACCGACCAGGATCACCACGTCGTGGGCGAGCGCGGTGACCGCCGCGGTGCCGAACAGCCAGCGGAAGCGGGCCGCCAGGTAGAGCAGCTGGGCGCCGAGCGCCACGGCGAGGGCGATGAGCGCGTTGCGCCGCAGCTCCTCGCCGAGGCTCGGGCCGATCATCTCGTCACGGAGCTTGTCCGCCCCGCCCCCGAGACCGCCGACGACCTCGGTGACGCGGTGGGCCTCGGCGTCGGTCAGCTTCTCGGTGCGCACCGACAGCCCGGCCTCGCCCGAGGTCTGGACCACCGCGCGCGGCAGGCCCGCGTCGGCCAGCGCGGTCCGGGCCCGGTCGGGGTCGACCGGTCGCGCGGTGGTGTACTCGATGAGGCGTCCGCCGGTGAACTCCACCCCGAGGTCCAGACCGCGCACCACGATGCCCGAACCCGCCAGGACCAGCAGCACGCCGGAGACCGCCAGCCAGCGGCGCGGGCGGGCCATCAGGCGCGGGTCGCGGCGCAGCAGGGCCTCGCGGACCCGGCCCGCGGTGGCGATACCGGTGAGGCGGGGGCGGCGGCGCACCGCCGGGCGGTTCACCGCGAGGTCGGCGAGGACGCGGGTGACGACCAGGGCGCTGATCATGGACGCCAGGACGCCGATGCCCAGGGTCACGCCGAACCCGCGCACCGGCCCGGAGGCGAGGAAGAACAGCAGGGCGGCGGCGATCAACGTGGTGATGTTGGAGTCGGCGATCGCGCTGAAGGCGCCGCGGAAGCCCGCCGTCAGGGCCGACCGGGGGCTGGGCCGGGTGCGGGCGGTGTACTCCTCGCGGGCGCGTTCGAAGACCAGCACGTTGGCGTCCACGGCCATGCCGATCGCCAGGACGAACCCGGCCAGGCCCGGCAGGGTCAGGGTGGCGCCGAGCGCGGCCAGCGCGGCATAGGAGATCAGGCCGTAGCAGACCAGGGCCAGGGCCGCGAGCGCGCCCATCAGCCGGTAGACGACGACGATGAACAGGGCGGTCAGCGCGGTGCCGACGACTGCCGCCCACGCCCCGGCCTCGATGGCCCGTTCCCCGAGGGTGGGGCCGACGGTGCGCTGTTCCACCGTCTCCACCGGCACCGGCAGCGCGCCCCCGTTGACGAGCAGGGCCAGCTCGCGGGCCTCGGCGTCGTCGAAGGAGCCGGTGATCTGCGTGGAACCGCCGGTGATGCCGGCGCCGCAGGCGACCGACGGATCGACCTCGGGGGAGGAGATCACGGTGTCGTCCAGGGTGATGGCGACCCGGCGCCGCGGGTCGCCGGCCGGATGGCAGGCGGCCTCGCCGGTCAGCTTGGCCCAGCCGGTACCGCCCTCGCCCTTGAAGTCCACGGTGACGTGCCAGCCGGCGCCGCCCTGCTGGTCGAAGCGGGCGTCGGCGGCCTCGACGTGCTCCCCGGTCAGGGCGGCGGGGGCCAGCCGCAGCTTGGTGCCGGACTCGTCCGGCAGCACCCGCTCGCGCGGCCGGCCGGCGTCCCGGGCGGAGGCGCCGGTGCCGTCGGCCGTGCCGAGCACCGCGTGGAAGGTGAGCTGAGCGGTACGGCCGAGGACCTCGGCCGCCTTCCTCGGGTCCTGGACCCCGGGCAGCTCGACGACGATCCGGTTGCTCCCGGAGCGCACGAGGGTCGGTTCGGCGACGCCCAGCGCGTCGATGCGCCCGCGCAGCACCTCCACCGTGCGGTCGGTGGCCTCGGCGTCGGCGGTGACGGTGGGCGTGGAGCGGGTCTCCAGGACGATCTGGGTGCCGCCGCGCAGATCCAGTCCGAGGCGGACCGGCACGGTGACGGCGATGTACAGCGATACGGCGATCACGGCGAGGGCGAGGAACGCCCGCACCCGAAGGGAACGGTTCACAGGGCCTCCGGCAGGCATGCCGCGGCTGCGGCCTGCGCGGGCCGCGGCGGGGGAGGCGGCGCGAGGCGCCGCGGAAGAGGACGGGACGTCAGGTGCCGGAGGAGGCGGGCGGCGCCCGCCCGCGGTCGGGTCGCGAGGGGAGCGGGCCGGGCGGCGGGGCGGCGCGGCCCGCCGGGCGCCGCCCGTGCCCGTGCGCGGCGACGGCCGTACCGCCGGGCGCGGCGGCGGCCGCCTGGCCCGGGGCCGCCGGGCGCTCCCCGGGGTGCTCGTGCCGGGCCCCGGCCCGCGCGGCGCACCCCGCGCCGCACCCGTCGTCGGCGTACGGTCCGGGCTCCGCGTGGGGGAGGGCGACGGCCGCCGGGACGGCGGCGGAGGCTGCGGCGGGTGCGGGCGCCGCGGGGGCTGTCTCTTATACACACTGACGCTGCCGACAAGCTAGAAGTGTAGATCTCGGTGGTAGC
>NZ_WYCT01000283.1 GCF_011008945.1 Streptomyces harenosi | reverse complement strand
CTACACTTCTAGCTTCGTCGGCAGCGTCAGAGGGGTATAAGAGACAGGGGATGGGGCGGGAGTTGTATGCGTCGTCGTCGGTGTTTGCGGCGCGGATCGATGAGTGTGCGGCGGCGTTGGGGCCGTTCGTGGACTGGTCGTTGCGGGATGTGCTGGTGGGTGCGGCGGGGGCTGTGTCGCTGGAGCGGGTGGATGTGGTGCAGCCGGTGTCGTGGGCGGTGATGGTGGCGCTGCGTAGTGCGGTGATCGGTGAGGAGTTGGCGGGGCTGGGTGGGATGGTGTCGGTGGCGGCGCCGGTGGAGCGGGTGCGGGAGTGGTGCGGCTCGTTGGGGGAGGGTGTGTCGGTGGCGGCGGTGAACGGGCCGTCGTCGGTGGTGGTGTCGGGTGAGCCGGCCGTGTTGGAGCGGCTGGTGGCCGTGTGTGAGGCGCAGGGTGTGCGGGCGCGGCGGGTGGCGGTGGACTATGCGTCGCATTCGGCGCAGGTGGAGCGGATCACCGGCCGGCTGGAGCGGGAGCTTGCGGGTGTGGCTCCGGTGGCGGGGCGGGTGCCGATGTATTCGACCGTGGAGGCCGCCTGGGTGGAGGGCGAGCGGCTGGACGCGGGGTACTGGGTGCGCAACCTGCGGCGCCAGGTGCGGTTCGAGGAGGCGGTACGCGGCCTGGTGGGGGAGGGCTTCGGGTTCTTCGTCGAGTGCAGCGCCCACCCGGTGCTGGCCGCCGCGATGGAGGACACGCTGGCCGCCGCCGGGGCCCCCGAGGCCGTCGTCGCCGGGACACTGCGTCGCGACGAGGGCGGACCGGAGCGCTTCCTCGCCTCCGCCGCCGAGGTCTTCGTCCGGGGCGCGCACGTCGACTGGAGCGCCCTGACCGGCCCCTCGGGCACCTTCGAGGACCTGCCCACCTACGCCTTCCAGCGCCGCCGCTACTGGCTCGAAGCACCCGCGGCCCACACCACCGCCACACCGGGGACCGACTCCGTGGACGCACGGTTCTGGGACGCCGTGGAACAGGAGGACCCGGGGGCCCTCGCGGCGACGCTCGACGTCGAGGGCACGGCGGAGCGGGACTCCCTGGACACCGTGCTGTCCCTTCTGTCCCCATGGCGTCGCGAGCGCCGCACGAAAGCCGCGGTCGAATCCTGCCGTCACCAGTTCGTCTGGCGACCGGTGACCGAGCCCTCGCGGGCACGCCTGACCGGCACCTGGCTCCTGGTCGCCCCGGAAGAGCGCACGGCCGAGGACGAGCGACTCACCGTGCGGCTGCGGGACGGACTCGCGGCGGGCGGCGCCCAGGCCGTGATGCTCGCCGTGTCCGAGGAGGACGCCGACGAGGAACGCCTCGGCCACCGGATCGCCGAGGCACTGGAACGGTCCGAGCACACCGACGGCCCACCGGCCGGGGCGCTGTACCTCATCACCGCGCGACCCGGCGGCGCCGAACGGGAGACCGGCCCGGCCCTGTCCCTGCGGCGTGCCCTCCGGACCCGTTCCCCCGGAGCCCCCCTGTGGTACGTCACCGCCGGCGCGGTGTCCGTCCGGCGCGCCGAACGCGTCCAGAACCCCACGCGGGCGGCGGTGCTGGCCCGGGTCCGTGCCGGGGAGGGGCAGGCCCCGCACGGCTGGAGCGGCGCCGTCGACCTGCCCGGGACCGTCGACGACCGCACCCTGCGCAGGATGTGCGGGGTCCTCTCCGGCCGCCACGCCGACGGCAGCGAGATCGCGCTGCGCCCGTCCGGGGTGTTCGTCCGGCGCCTGGAGCGGTACCCCACCGGCGAGCGGGCCCAGGCCGCGGCCGCGGAACGCTGGCGCGGCGGCACGGTACTGATCGCCACCGGTGGTGCCCTGCCGGACGAGCGGATCGCGCACTGGGCGGCCGGCGCGGGCGCCCGGCGGGTGATCATCGCCGGGCGCGGCCTCGGGGCCCGGGACGAGGAGACCGCCCGGCTCCTCGACGGCCTCGGGGCCCATCTCGAACAGATCGACGTCCTCTCCGCCGACCTGGGCGAGCCCGGTGCCGTGGCCCGTCTGATCGCCGGCGCCGACTCCCCGGAACACCCCCTGCGGGCCGTGGTGTACATGGCCACCGACGGCACGGTGGCCCCCGAGACCGCCCGGCGGGAGGCGGCCCACCTCCACGAGCACACGCGTGACCTCCGGCTCGACGACTTCGTCGTGGTCTCCTCCGCCGAGGGAGCCCTGGGGCGGCCCGGCCACGCCGCCGAGGCGGTGACGCACACCCACCTGTCGGCGTTGGCACGGCAGCGGGCGGCCGACGGGCTGCCGGCCCTGTCCCTCGGCTGGACCCCCGCGGCGCGGTCCGCCTCCCTCCCACCGGACATCCAGCTCCGCGCCGTACACCAGGCCGTCGCCGCACACCGGCCCGGAACACACCTGCTCATCGCGGACATCGGCGGGCAGGCGGGCGGCGCCCTCTTCGCGCAGCCGTCCGACGGCGCGCCCGAGACCCCGCGCACCGACGTGGCCACGGACGGGGAGGCGGACATCCCGGACGGGGCACCGTGGCGGCGCCGGCTGCGCGGGCAGAGCGAAGCCGAGCAGCGGCGCCTCCTGCGGCGGCTGGTGCGCGAACAGGTGGCAACGGTCCTCAAGTTCGACTCGGCCGACGAGGTGGACACCGCGCACCGCTTCCAGGACGTGGGCCTGGACTCCGCACGCGCCCTGGAACTGCGCAACCGCATCGGCGCGGCCACCGGGCTCCGGCTGCCCGCCACCGTGGTCTTCGACCACGCCACCCCGGCCGCGCTCGCCGACCACCTGCGGACCGAACTGCTGGGCGAGGCGGCCGGCGAGCGGACGCCGGCGCCCCCGCGGACGCCGTCCGCACCGGAGCCGCTGGCCATCGTCGGCATGGGGTGCCGCTACCCCGGGGACGTGCGCTCCGCCGAGGACCTGTGGCAGCTCGTCGCCGAAGGACGCGACGTGATCGGTGATTTCCCGGCCGACCGCGGCTGGGACCTGGACACCCTGTTCGACGACGACCCCGAGCGCACCGGCACGAGCTACACCCGCAAGGGCGGGTTCCTGCGGGACGCGGCGGAGTTCGACGCGGCCTTCTTCGGGATCTCGGCGGACGAGGCGCTCGCCATGGACCCGCAGCAGCGGCTCATGCTGGAGACTTCCTGGGAGGCGCTGGAGCGGGCGGGCATCGACCCGCACGCGCTGAAGAACACCCCGACCGGGGTCTTCACCGGCGCCATGGCACAGGACTACGCCCCCCGGCACTCCGCCCTGCCGCAGGAGCTCGAAGGCCGGATCCTGGCGGGCAACGCCGCCAGCGTGGTCTCCGGCCGGGTCGCCTACACCCTCGGCCTCGAAGGCCCCGCGGTCACCGTCGACACGGCCTGCTCGTCGTCACTGGTGGCCCTGCACCTGGCGGCGCAGGCACTGCGCGCCGGGGAGTGCTCGCTGGCGCTGGCGGGCGGTGTGACGGTGATGGCGAGCCCGCTGGGGTTCGTGGAGTTCAGCCGCCAGCGCGGACTGGCGCCGGACGGCCGCTGCAAGGCCTTCTCGGCCGGCGCGGACGGCACCGGCTGGGCCGAGGGCGCCGGAGTCGTGGTACTGGAGCGGCTCTCGGACGCCCGCCGCAACGGCCACCCGGTACTGGCCGTACTGCGCGGCTCGGCGACCAACCAGGACGGCGCCAGCAACGGGCTGACCGCCCCCAACGGCACCGCCCAGGAGCGGGTGATCCGCCAGGCACTCGCCAACGCGGGCCTGACCGGCGCCGACGTGGACGCGGTGGAGGCACACGGCACCGGCACCACGCTCGGCGACCCGATCGAGGCGCAGGCCCTGCTGGCCACCTACGGCCAGGACAGGGCCGGGGACCGGCCGCTCTGGCTCGGCTCACTGAAGTCCAACATCGGCCACGCACAAGCGGCTTCCGGCATCGGCGGCGTCATCAAGACGGTGATGGCGCTGCGCCACGCCGTACTGCCCAGGACGCTCCACGCCGACGAACCCACCCCCCACGTGGACTGGTCGGCGGGTGCCGTGGAACTGCTGACCGAACCCCGCACCTGGCCCGCGACCGGCCGGCGCCCCCGGCGCGCCGCCGTCTCGTCGTTCGGCATGAGCGGCACCAACGCCCACGTCATCCTCGAGGAGACCCCTGAGGACGCACCGGACACGGCGCTGCCGCCGACCCCCGCGGCAGCACCCGGGCAGCCCGTCGCGGCGGGCGGGGAGAGCCAGGCCGCGCCGGCCGCACCGCCCTGGCTGCTGTCGGCGAAGTCCCCGGCGGCGCTGCGCGCCCAGGCGGCCTCCCTGTGGAACCACCTCGACGCCCGGCCGTCGCTCGGCGCCCGCGACATCGCCCACTCGCTCGCCGTGACACGCGCCGCGCTCGACCACCGCGCGATGCTGTCGGCCGAGGACCCCGAGGAGATGCGCGCGGCGCTGGCCGCCCTCGCCGCCGGGGAGGCCTCGCCCGCGGTCGCGTACGGCGTCGCCGACGGCGAGCGCAGGACCGCCTTCCTCTTCACCGGGCAGGGCAGCCGCCACCCGGGCATGGGCCGGCGGCTGTACGAGGCGTACCCGCCCTTCGCCGAGGCGCTGGACGCCGTGTGCGCCCACTTCGACCCGCACACGGACACCCCCCTGCGCGACGTCCTGTTCGCCGGGCCCGGCTCCGCGCACGCCCGGCTGCTGGACCGTACGGAGTACACCCAGCCCGCCCTGTTCGCCTTCGAGACCGCGATGTTCCGGCTGCTGGAGAGCTGGGGCGTGACCCCGGACTTCCTGCTCGGGCACTCGGTCGGGGAGCTGGCCGCCGCACACGTGGCCGGCGTGCTCCCGCTCGACGACGCCTGCGCGCTGGTGGCGGCGCGGGGCAGGCTCATGCAGGAACTGCCCGGGGGCGGCGCCATGGTGGCGGTCCAGGCGACCGAGGGCGAGGCCGAGTCCCTCATCGCCGACCGGCGCGACCGGGTGGCCGTCGCCGCGGTCAACGGGCTGCGGTCCGTCGTGGTCTCGGGCGACGAGGACACCGTCCTGGACATCGCCGCACACTGGGCGGCGCGGGACCGGAAGACCAAGCGGCTGCCCGTCGGGCACGCCTTCCACTCCCCGCACATGGACGGCATGCTGGCGCCCTTCCGCGAGCTGGCACGCACCCTCACCTACCACGCGCCGCGCATCCCGCTGGTGTCGAACGTGACGGGCAGGGTGGTGACCGCCGAGGAGATCACCACGGCCGAGTACTGGGTGCGCCACGTCCGGGAGGCGGTGCGTTTCCGGGACGGCGTCCGGGAACTGTCCGCCCTCGGAGTGAACACGTTCGTCGAGGTGGGCCCCGGCGAAGCCCTCGCCGCGATGGCCCAGGACTGCCTGGACGAGCGGCCGGACCGGCAGGAACAGCCGCCGGCCCGCACCGGACCCACCACCGTGGTCACCGCGGCCGCGCACCGCGCCGGGCGGCCCGAGGACGGCGCCGTCCTCGAAGCGCTGGCCACGCTCCACATCCACGGAGTGGAACCGGACTGGCGGGCGGTGTTCGCCGGGAGCGGGGCCCGCACCGTCGACCTGCCCACCTACGCCTTCCAGCGGCAGCGGTACTGGCTCGACAGCAGCCGCCCGGCGACCGCCCCGCCCGCCACGGCTCCCACGGCCACGCGGGACCGGCCCGTGGACGGCCTGCGCTACGCCGAGCGGTGGCGCCGGTGGACCACCCCGGCACTGCCGGTGCTGCGCGGCCACTGGATCGTCGCCCTCCCGGCCGGCCGGGACGGCACCGCGCTCGCGCACACCTGCCTCACCGGCCTGGGCCGCCGGGGCGCGCAGGTCCACCCGCTCCTGATCGAACCGGGCACCGACGACAGGTCCGCCGTGGCCCGGCGGCTGCGGCGGATCACGGACGCCGTCGAGAGCGGCGGCGGCACGGTGAGCGGCGTCCTCGCGGTGCCGGCCGCCCTGGCCGCCGGCCCCGGCGCGGACACCGGCACCACGTGGACGTCCGCCGGGCCGCCGCCCGCCCTCGCGATGACCCTGGCCCTCGTACAGGCCCTCGGCGACACGGGCGTCGAAGCCCCGGCCTGGTGCCTGACGCGCGGAGCGGTGTCCACGGCCGGCACCGCGGCGGAGGACGGTGACGACCGCACGGTCGCCCTCGACCAGGCCGCCGTGTGGGGCCTGGGCCGCGTGGTGGCCGTGGAGCACCCCGAACGCTGGGGCGGACTCCTCGACATCCCCGCGGACACCGGGCCCGGCGCCTGGGGCACCCAGGAGGACACCGACCGGCTGTGCTCGGTGCTCGCCGACCCGGCGGGCGAGGACCAGATCGCCCTGCGCCCCGGCGGCGCCTTCGTACGGCGGCTGGTACGGACGGCCCACGACCGCCGCCCGGAGCCGGCCGGGAGCGGCGACGCCGGTAACTGGCGGCCCAAGGGCACCGTGCTCGTCACCGGCGGCACCGGCGCGCTCGGTGCCCATGTCGCCCGCTGGCTGGCCGCGGCGGGCGCCGAGCACCTCGTCCTGGCCAGCCGCCGCGGCGAGCAGGCCCCCGGCGCCCGCCGGCTGCGGCACGAACTCGAAGCCGCCGGGGCCGCGGTGACCGTCGTCGCGTGCGACCTCGCCGACCGCCCCGCGGTCGCGCACCTGCTGGCGACGCTGCCCGACGGGCCGCCGCTGACGGCGGTCGTCCACACTGCGGGCGTCGTGGACGACGGTGTCGTCGACGCACTGGACCCCGGGCGTCTGACCACCGTCCTGCGGCCCAAGGCGGACGCCGCCGTCCACCTCCACGAACTCACCCGGGACAGGAACCTGGAGGCGTTCGTCCTCTTCTCCTCCCTCGCCGGGGCCGTGGGCAACCCGGGCCAGGCCAACTACGCCGCCGCCAACGCCGTGCTCGACGCCCTCGCCCAGCGGCGCCGGGCAGAGGGCCTGGCCGCCACGTCGATCTCCTGGGGCCCCTGGGCCGGCGCGGGGATGGCGGAAGGCGACATCGCCGACGGGCTCGCCCGCCGCGGTGTGACGGCCATGCCCGCCCCCACCGCACTGGCCGCGTTCGCGGCGGCCGCGGGCAGCGCGGACGCCGGATTCCTCTACGCCGACATCGACTGGGACCGGTTCCTGGCGCAGGAAGCGGGGGAGTGGCACCAGCCGCTGTTCGACGAAGTCTCCTCCGCCCGCGCCGCCGGCCCGAAGACCGCGCCGACCGCCGACGCGGGGGCGGCCGACGCGGCCGCGGGCGCGCTGCGCCGCCGGCTGGCCACGGTCCCCGCCGCCGAGCGGGAGCGTCTGCTGCTGGACCTGGTCCGCAAGGAGACCGCCGCGGCCCTGGGCCGTCGCGGCCCGGACGAGGTACGCCCCTCCGGCGGCTTCATCGACCTGGGGGTCGACTCCCTGACCGCGGTGCGCCTGCGCAACCGCCTCCGCGCCGCCACCGGCCTGAGCCTGCCCACGACGCTCCTCTTCGACCACCCGACCCCGCTGGCCCTGGCCCGGCGCCTCGGTGCCGCGCTGGACACCGGGCGAGCCACCGGCACCGAGGACACGGCGGCGCCGTCAGCCGGCTCCCCGCTCGCCCAGGTCGGCGCTCTGGAGCAGGTGCTCGCCTCCGCCCCGCCCGAGCCGGAGGTGCGGGAACGGATCGTCGAACGCCTCCAGGCGCTCATCGCCCAGTGGCGCCCCGAGGCTCCCGCTCCCCGTTCCGCCGCCGCACAGGAGGGAACCGACCTGGACACCGCGTCCGACGAAGAGCTCTTCGGGCTCATCGGCGAGGAATTCGGCATCTCCTGACCCACCCGCCGGGGATGCCCGCCCGGGCATCCCCGGACCACGACCGGCAGTCTTTCGCATGCGCCCTACCGGGGAGGAACCGCACCATGAGCGACGAGAAGCTCCGTTACTACCTCAAGCGCGTCACAGCGGAGTTGCGGGAGACGAAGGACCGCCTGGAACAGGTCGAACAGCAGAGCGACGAGCCGGTCGCGATCGTGGGGATGGGGTGCCGTTTCCCGGGGGGTGTGGAGTCTCCGGAGGATTTGTGGGGTCTGGTGGCCGGGGGTGTGGACGCGATCGGGGAGTTCCCGGCGGACCGTGGGTGGGATCTTGAGGGGTTGTTCGGGGGGGATCCGGACCGGCCGGGGTCGAGTTATGCCCGTTCGGGTGGGTTTTTGTATGGGGCGGCGGAGTTCGATGCGGGGTTCTTCGGGATTTCGCCGCGTGAGGCGTTGGCGATGGATCCGCAGCAGCGGTTGCTGTTGGAGGTGTCGTGGGAGGCGTTGGAGCGGGCGGGTATCGATCCGCGTTCGTTGAAGGAGTTTCCGGGCGGGGTGTTCGTGGGGACGAACGGCCAGGATTACGGGCGGGTGGTCCTGGAGGGTGGGGGTTCGTTCGAGGGGTATGTGGCGACGGGTAACGCGGCCAGTGTGGTGTCGGGCCGGGTGGCGTATGTGCTGGGTCTGGAGGGGCCGGCGGTGTCGGTGGACACGGCGTGTTCGTCGTCGCTGGTGGCGTTGCATCTGGCGGTGCGGGCGCTGCGTTCGGGGGAGTGTTCGCTGGCGCTGGCGGGTGGTGTGACGGTGATGGCGACGCCGGGTTCGTTCGTGGAGTTCAGCCGGCAGCGGGGTCTGGCGCCGGATGGCCGGTGCAAGGCGTTCGCGGGGGCGGCGGACGGGACGGCGTGGGCCGAGGGTGTGGGTGTGCTGGTGGTGGAGCGTCTGTCGGACGCGCGGCGTCATGGGCATCGGGTGCTGGCGGTGGTGCGGGGTTCGGCGGTGAATCAGGACGGGGCGTCGAGTGGGTTGACGGCGCCGAACGGTCCGGCGCAGCAGCGGGTGATCCGGCAGGCGCTGGCGGATGCCCGGCTGGGTGCGGCCGAGGTGGATGTGGTGGAGGCGCACGGGACGGGGACGACGCTGGGTGATCCGATCGAGGCGCAGGCGTTGCTGGCGACGTACGGGCGGCGGCCGTCGGATCAGGAGCCGTTGTGGCTGGGGTCGTTGAAGTCGAACATCGGGCATGCGCAGGCGGCGGCGGGTGTGGCGGGTGTCATCAAGATGGTGATGGCGCTGCGGGAGGGCGTGCTGCCGAGGACGCTGCATGTGGACCGGCCGTCCCCGCATGTGGAGTGGTCGTCGGGTGCGGTGGAGTTGCTGACGGAGGCCCGGGAGTGGCCGGAGACGGGGCGGGCGCGGCGTGCGGCGGTGTCCTCCTTCGGCATGAGCGGCACCAACGCGCACGTCATCCTGGAACAGGCGCCGCAGGAGATGCCACGGCAGGTCGCCGGCGAGAACGGGGCACGATCGAACGCGCTGCCCTGGGTGATCAGCGGACACACCCCCGAGGCGTTGCGCGCGCAGGCGGCGCGGATGGCGGGCTGGGTGCGGGAGACCGCCGATGCCGACATGGCCGGTGTCGCGGCGACGCTGGCGACCTCCCGGGCGCTGTTCGAACATCGCGCGGTGGTGATCGGCCGCGACCGCCGGGAACTGCTGGACGGCCTCGAGAAGATCGAGCAGGACATCCCGGGCGCGCATCTCGTCTCGGGTGTGGCGGACGCCGTCGGCTCCGGAGTGGCCTTCGTGTTCCCGGGGCAGGGGGCGCAGCTGTCTCTTATACACCTCT
>NZ_WYCT01000282.1 GCF_011008945.1 Streptomyces harenosi | reverse complement strand
CCCCGGGCCCGCCCCGCCGGGGCGGGGGCCCGGTGCCGTTGCCCTCGGCGGGCTCAGCGCAGTTCCCTCGGCGGGGTGCGCTCGCCGTCCACCTTCTCCACCCGCTCCAGCTCGCCCCAGACGATGTACCGGTAGCGGCTGGTGTAGACCGGCGTGCAGGTCGTCAGCGTGATGTAGTGCCCCGCCTTCTTCCGGCCGGACTCCTCGGGCACGGGGTCGAGGACGTCGATGTTGTACTTCGAGGTCTCGGGCAGGATGCCGTAGACCTTGTAGACGTACCACTTGTCCTTGGTCTCGAAGACGATCGGGTCGCCCTTCTCGATCTTGTCGATGCCGTGGAATTTGGCACCGTGGCCGTCGCGGTGGGCGGCCAGGGAGAAGTTGCCCTTCTTGCCCGACATCGGCAGCGTCGCCTTCACCGGATCGGTGTAGTAGCCGGCCACACCGTCGTTGAGGACCTTCATCGACGTGCCCTTCTCGACGAGGATGTCGTCCTTCGACATCGAGGGCACGTGCAGGAACCCGATGCCCGCCTTGGTGTCCAGGACGCCGGGGCCGGTGTCCCTGCCCTGCATCCAGGTGTCGCGGACCTTGTCGGCCTGCTGGTCGGCGGCGCGGTCCGCGATCACGTTCGTCCACCACAGCGAGTAGACGACGAACAGGCCCAGCACCAGGCCCGCGGTGATGAGGAGTTCGCCGAGGAGACCGACCGCCACGGCGATCGGCCGCCGGCCGCGGCGGCGACCGGCCTCGGCGGGCACGGCGCCGGAGGCGCCGGTGTGCTCGTGCTCTTCGTGGTCCGTTTCGGTGGTCGCTGCCACTGGTCATCTGCCCTTAATTGACGAGCGCATCCGGCTTGCCCTTGCTGCGCGGCCGTTCCTCGACCATCTTGCCCCAGACGATCAGCCGGTACTTGCTGGTGAACTCCGGCGTGCAGGTGGTCAGCGTGATGTAGCGGCCGGGCCCGGTGAACCCCGAGCCCCGGGGGACGGGATCGAGCACGCTGATGTTGCTGGGCGGGGTCACCGGCAGCATGGACGCCATCTTGTAGACGAAGTACGTGTCCTGCGTCTCGACGACGATCGCGTCGCCGGGCGTCAGGCGGTTGATGTAGCGGAACGGCTCGCCGTGCGTGTTGCGGTGGCCCGCGAGCCCGAAGTTGCCGGTCTCGTCCTCGGGCATCGCGGTCTTCAGCGGCTCCGAGCCGTAGTGGCCGACCATCCCCCGGTCCAGCACGCCCTTGCTGCTGATGCCCTCCGCGATGGGCACCACCACGTCCAGCTTGGGGATGTGCAGCAGGGCGAAGCCCTGCCCCGGCTCGAAGGTGCCCGGGTTGCGCTTTCCGTTGGCCCAGTCGTCCTGGAGGCTGCTGGCCGCCTGGTCGGCCTGCGCGTGCGCGCGGACGTTGGTCCACCAGAGCTGGTAGGTGACGAACAGCAGCATCAGCACGCCGGTCGTGATGAACAGCTCGCCGATGACCCGGCTGGCGATCACGCCCGCGCTCGGTTTGCGCGCCCGGGCCAGGCGGCGGGCCTCGACCCGCGACAGGGGCCGGGGCTCCTCGCTCCCGGACGGGTCGCCCGCTCCCGGGGCCTGGGGGCGGACGGTGCCGCCATGGCGCCCGTGGCGGCCCCTGGCGGCCTTTCTGCGGGCCGCGCGGCCGGGCCCGGGCGGCACCGCGCGGCCGGCGTCGGCCAGGGCACCGGAGGCCGGACGGGGCCCGCCGGGGGGAGCGGCCACCCGCAGGGCGACCGTCTCGTCGTCCGCGGGGGGCTCGTACGGCGGCCGCGCGGACGGCTCGGGGACGGAACCGTACGGCGGCGGCGTATCAGCGGCCCCCGCGCCCGCGCCGGGCTCCCGGGCGGCGGCGTACGGCTCCCCGGCCGCCTGGTACGCCCGCGCCGCCGGGGGCTCGTGGTACACCTCCCCGGCCACGGGGTACGCGTCCGCGCCCGGCCGGCCCTCCCCGAACGCGCCCGGCGCCTCGTACGGCCGCCGCGCGTACGAGGTGCCCTGGCCGTCGTCGCCGCCGTAGGGGTCCGCGCCGGACTCACGCTCGGGGCGCAGCGCGGTCACGCCGTGGCCCTGCCCACCACCGGGGCGAGCCCCGCCGACCTCGCCACCGCGCCCTCGTCACCGCACTCCGCCAGCCAGTTGGCCAGCATCCGGTGTCCGTGCTCGGTCAGTACCGACTCGGGGTGGAACTGCACGCCCTCGACGGGCAGTTCGCGATGGCGCAGGCCCATGATGATGCCGTCCGGCGTGCGGGCCGTGACCTCCAGCTCGGCCGGCACCGTCGCGGGCTCGGCGGCCAGCGAGTGGTAGCGCGTCGCCGTGAACGGCGAGGGCAGCCCGGCGAAGACGCCCCTGCCCTCGTGCTCCACCGGCGAGGTCTTGCCGTGCAGGAGCTGCGGCGCCCGGTCCACCACACCGCCGTACGCGACCTGCATCGACTGCATGCCGAGGCAGACGCCGAAGACGGGCACCCCGGTCGCCGCGCAGTGCCGCACCATGTCGACGCAGACGCCGGCCTGCTCCGGCGCGCCGGGGCCGGGCGACAGCAGCACGCCGTCGAAGCCGTCCTGGGCGTGCGCGGTCGCCACCTCGTCGTTGCGCAGCACCTCGCACTCGGCGCCGAGCTGATACAGGTACTGCACCAGGTTGAAGACGAAGCTGTCGTAGTTGTCGACGACGAGAATCCGTGCACTCACTGGTTGTCCACCGTCACATCGTTGAAGGGCAGCAGCGGTTCGGCCCATGGGAAGACGTACTGGAACAGCACGTAGACCACGGCCAGCACCAGCACGATCGAGAGCAGCGCCTTCACCCACGCGTTGCCCGGCAGATGCCGCCAGATCCAGCCGTACATGCCGTCCCTTCCGTCGCACCACGGCACCAGACTCACGCCGTACGGGACCAGACTAACGGCGACGGGCCCTCGATTCCCCGGCCTCCGCGGGGTGGACGGAATCCGGGCGCGGGGTCAGGCCACGGGCCGGGCGTAGTGCAGGTCGACCGCGCCGGAGTATCCCGGCAGCGTGACCTTCCCGTCCTCCCGGACGTCCCAGCCCAGGCCGTAGACGTTGACGTAGACCATGTAGTTCTGGATCGCCGGGGAGGCGGCGAGCGCCTGCTTCAGCTTCTGCGGGTCGCCGACCGCCGTGATCTTGTACGGCGGTGAGTAGACGCGGCCCTGGAGGATGAGGGTGTTGCCGACGCAGCGCACGGCGCTGGTCGAGATCAGCCTCTGGTCCATGACCTTGATGCCCTGGGCGCCGCCCTGCCACAGGGCGTTCACCACGGCCTGGAGGTCCTGCTGGTGGATGACGAGGTAGTCGGGCTGCGGCTCGGGATAGCCGGGCAGCTTGGCGGTGGCGTTCGGCGGGGCGTCGTCGAGCGTGACGGTGATCGCCTCGCCCGTCAGTTTCTGGGTGCCCGCCTTCTCCTCCAGCTCCGCGAGCTTGTCGTCCTCGGCTTTCGTACTGCCGTCGTCGCGCTCGGCGAGGGATTCGATCTCGTGGCGCAGGGCCGCGTTGGACTCGTCGAGCCGGCCGTTGTCGCGGCTGCGCTCCTGGATGAGATCGGACAGCTTCAGCAGGGAGGTGTCCGTGCGGATATTGGTGCCTTTGGCCGTGTTGAAACTGGTGAAGAAAAGAAGCCCCGCGAGAGCGAAGACACCCGCCGTGAGCACCCGCACGGGCCGGATTCGGCGCCTGCGGGCAGGGCTGGATCCCGCTGCGGGGAAGTCGGCAGAATTGCTCAACGTACCCTTATCTCCTTCGGCGCCACGGAAGCACTACGCTAACGGACGCCCGGGGGAGCGCTTTCCGTCCCCTTGCACGTTGCCCCGAGCCCGACCCAGTTCCCTGCGCGGCCACGCAGCGCATCGACAGGAGAGACCCTCGTGCCGAAGTCACGTATCCGCAAGAAGGCCGACTTCACGCCGCCCCCGGCGAAGCAGGCGACCGCCCTCAAGATGAACAGCCGCGCCTGGGTCGCGCCGGTGATGCTGGCCATGTTCGTCATCGGGCTGGCCTGGATCGTCGTCTTCTACGTCACCGACGGCTCGCTCCCCATCGACGAGCTGGACAACTGGAACATCGTGGTCGGCTTCGGCTTCATCGCCGCCGGGTTCGGTGTCTCCACGCAGTGGAAGTAGCGGCCGCTTCCTGGTGAACGCAGCTCTGCCCACGGCTATCCACTGAGTTATCCACAGCCGTTGTCCACAGTGGGGAAAAAGAACGACGATCTGTGGATAACTCATCGGGGGTTGACGCCGGTGTGACGGAACGACTGGTAACCGAAAACATGTTCGCCCCCTGCCTGACCTGCGGAGACGCTGGCCAGTGACAGGGGGCACAGTTGTTCCCGCACCGTGTGCACAAGAGTCGCCACACGCTGTGGACAACGCACCGCTCAGGTGAGCTGGCCCGTCCTCAGCAGGGACAGCACGATGATCGCGGCGAGGACCAGCGCACAGGTGCCGTACTGGACCAGCGTCCGCCGCTCACGCGGGGCGTGCACCATCGCGTACCCGATCACCACGCCGGCGACCAGACCGCCGATGTGGGCCTGCCAGGCGATGTTGAACCCGGGGCTGAAGGTGAAGACCAGGTTGATCGCCAGCAGGACGACCACCGGGCGCATGTCCTGGTTGAGGCGCCGCATCAGGACGGCGGTGGCGCCGAACAGGCCGAAGACCGCGCCCGAGGCGCCGAGCGAGGGCTGGTTGGGGGCGGCGATCAGGTACGACAGCGCGCTTCCGGCCAGTCCGGACAGGAGGTAGAGCGCGAGGTAGCGGGCCCGGCCGAGGGCGGCTTCGAGCGGGCCGCCGATCCACCACAGGCTGAGCATGTTGAACAGCACGTGCAGGGTGCTGCCGTGCAGGAACATCGAGGTCAGCAGCCGGTACCACTGCCCCTCGGCCACGCCTTCGACGGAGCCCAGCAGGGGGACGTACGCCTGTCCGAGGAGGGTGAAGCGGTCGGTGAAGCGGTCGCCGACGGCGAGCTGCGCCAGGAACAGGGCGAGGTTGACGCCGATCAGCGCCTTGGTGACCAGGCGGGGGTCGGCGGTGAGGGTGCCGCCGGCCAGCGTGCGCGGGCGGGACGCGCCCGGCGCGTGTCCGGTGCCGGAGCCGCTGCGGACGCAGTCGGGGCACTGGAAGCCCACGGAGGCGTCGACCATGCACTCGGGGCATATCGGCCGCTCGCAGCGGGTGCAGCGGACGCCGGTCTCGCGGTCCGGGTGGCGGTAGCAGGTGGGCAGGGACCGGGCGTCCTTCCCACCGGTGTCCTCCGGGCCCCGCGGGCTGCCTGGCGCCTGGTCCATGAGATCCCCTCGGTCGTCTGCGGGCAATGCGCCGCCCCGCTCATCCTTACGGACGAGCGGGGCGTTTGGTTCCCTGTGCGGGAGCGGGACTCAGCCCTCGCGCGTCTGGACGACGACCGACTCGATGACGACGTCCTTGACCGGACGGTCGGTGCGCGGGTTGGTCTGCGTGGTGGCGATGGAGTCCACGACCTTCTGGCTCTCGGCGTCGACGACCTCACCGAAGATCGTGTGCTTGCGGTTCAGCCACGTCGCCGGGGCGACGGTGATGAAGAACTGCGAGCCGTTGGTACCCGGACCCGCGTTGGCCATCGCCAGCAGGTAGGGCTTGTCGAAGGAGAGGTCCGGGTGGAACTCGTCCTCGAACTTGTAACCGGGACCGCCGGTGCCGTTGCCCAGCGGGTCGCCGCCCTGGATCATGAACCCGCTGATCACCCGGTGGAAGACCGTGCCGTCGTAGAGCCTGTCCGTGGACTTCTGGCCGGTGGCGGGGTTGGTCCACTCCCGCTCGCCCTGGGCGAGCTCGACGAAGTTCTTGACCGTCTTGGGGGCGTGGTTCGGCAGGAGCCGGACGTCGATGTCGCCGTGGTTGGTCTTCAGGGTGGCGTAAAGCTGCTCAGCCACGATCTGCCTTCCGTTGTCTTCCTGTGACTCCCTGATCCTCGCACGCCCCAGGCCGCCCGTCGTGCGGCAGGCGCTCCCGGCCCGCCACCGGTTCGTGTCACGCCGTGGGCCGGCCGGGATCTCGGCGTGCGCCACGGGGAATTCCGGACCGGAAAGAGCGGGTCGGGCGCGCGGCGGAACGATCCGTGGCATTGTCGACGGCAAGCTCCGTTGCTCCTCGTTCATCCACTCTTGTGACTGATCCGCTCTCGACCCCGTTTCGTCACGGATCGGAGTGGATAGCACGGTTTGATCCGAGTGATCGGAACGGCCGGGATGAACCGGAGCCGGGGCCGGTGACCCGGATGCCCGTCCACGCATGCCTGGCGCGGCGGCGGCAGGCATGATCCGTAAAAGGGTGGAAAGTCGAATTACCGTACGCCACCGAGGAGGAGGAACCCGTGACCCGCATCGACAGCGTGCGCGCCGCGACCGGTTCGGCGAAGGACAGCGTGCTGCACGCCGCGGACGTGGTGGCGCCCTACGCCGACACGGCCAAGGAGAGGGCCGCCCACTACGCACACGAGGCACGCGTACGGCTGGCGCCCAAGGTGTCGCAGGCCACCGGACAGGCCCGGCTCCAGTACGGCGCGTATGTCGCGCCGCGTCTGGAGATGGCCCGTGCCCAGGCCCTCGCCCATGTGCCGCCGAAGGTCGACCTGGCCGCCCACGAGGCCGCCATCCGCACCCGCAAGGCCGCCCGGCAGGCGGCCGACTACTCCCGGCCGAAGATCGAGCAGGCGGTGGCCGTGGCCGGACCCGTCCGGGACGAGGCCGCGGCGCGGGGTGTCGCCGCGCTGGCCGCCCTGCGCGGCCAGGTCTCGGCCAAGGACATCCAGAAGCTCGTCCGCAAGCAGCAGCGGCGGGCGAAGACCGGCCGGTTCGTCAGGGTCCTGGCGATCGCCGGCGTCGTCGCGGGGGGCGCCTTCGCCGCGTGGAAGTGGTGGGACAAGCAGGCCAACCCCGACTGGCTGGTCGAGCCGCCCGCGGCCACCGAGGTCCCCGAGACCGGCGGCGGCCTGACCTCGGTGGACGGCACCGGTCAGCCGGTGCTGGACCCGGAGGTCCAGGCCAAGGAGGCCGAGGAGGAGTCCTCCGACCGCGACGAGCAGCGCTGAGACCGGCCACCGCTCCGAGAACGGCTTCACCGCGGGGGCGTCCCTGACCACGGGGGCGCCCCGTTTCATGGGGCTTTCCCGCGCCTCCGCCGGGCGTTTCACGTGAAACCCGTGGCCCGCCGCCCGGATACCGGACCCTCTCCTCCCGCCCGCCCCGGCAGTCCTCTCCCGCCCGCCTCCGGCGGTCCTCTCCCGGCAGTTCTCCGGCCGTCTTCCGGCGGCCGGAGCGGTGGTGCCGGCCCATGGAAAAGCGACCCCCTTGACCACGTTCGCGCTGGTCAAGGGGGTCGCTCGCTGTGGAGCCTAGGGGAGTCGAACCCCTGACATCTGCCATGCAAAGACAGCGCTCTACCAACTGAGCTAAGGCCCCGGAAGGGAGCGTCCGGACGGAAGAACCGAGCAGCCGTCGGGCGCCGCAGAACAGAGTACCGGGTCTCCCCCGGTATCCCGCAAAAGGATTGGGGGTCCCGGTGAACGACCACGCTCCGTAAGATGCTCCGCGTGGTTCGCTGGAGCGAACCACCGTTTTGGGGAAGCGATGGGGAGACGCAATGGACGCCGCACAGCAGGAAGCCACCGCAAGAGCGCGGGAACTGCAGCGGAACTGGTACGGGGAGCCGTTGGGGGCGCTCTTCCGCAGGCTGATCGACGATCTGGGGCTCAACCAGGCGCGGCTGGCGGGGGTACTGGGGCTGTCGGCGCCGATGCTGTCGCAGCTCATGAGCGGGCAGCGGGCGAAGATCGGCAACCCCGCCGTGGTCCAGCGGGTGCAGTTGCTCCAGGACCTGGCGGGCCAGGTGGCGGACGGCAGCGTCAGCGCGGCCGAGGCGACCGAGCGCATGGAGGAGATCAAGAAGTCCCAGGGCGGCTCGGTCCTCAGCAACACCACACACTCGACCAACAGTTCGGGAGCGCCGACGGTCAAGCGGGTGGTCCGCGAGATCCAGTCGCTGCTGCGCTCCGTGGCCGCCGCCGGAGACATCATCGAGGCGGCGGACTCCCTCGCCCCGACCCACCCGGAGCTGGCGGAGTTCCTCCGGGTCTACGGCGCCGGCCGCACCTCCGACGCGGTCGCGCACTACCAGTCCCACCAGAGCTGATCCGCGGACCCGGCCGCTGGGGGGCGCCGGGAACCGTGCGGGGGAGTCGTATCGCTCGTCGCGGGGGAGTCGTATCGCTCGTCGCGGGGGAGGCAACGGGGAGGACCACGGGGTGCCGAGGGGGAGGAGCGACGCGCAGCCATGGGTGAGGTCTTCGCCGGCCGGTACGAACTGGTCGATCCGATCGGACGGGGTGCGTCCGGTGCCGTCTGGCGCGCCTGGGACCACCGGCGCCGGCGCTATGTGGCCGCCAAGGTGCTCCAGCAGAGCGACGCTCACGCGCTGCTGCGGTTCGTCCGCGAACAGGCGCTGCGCATCGACCACCCCCATGTACTGGCTCCCGCCAGTTGGGCCGCCGACGACGACAAGGTCCTGTTCACCATGGACCTGGTCGCCGGTGGTTCCGTGGCCCACCTGGTGGGGGACTACGGGCCCTTGCCGCCCGCCTTCGCCTGTCTCCTGCTCGACCAGCTCCTGTCCGGGCTGGCCGCGGTGCACGGGGAAGGCGTCGTGCACCGCGACATCAAGCCCGCCAACCTGCTGCTGGAAGCCACCGGCACGGGGCGCCCGCGGCTGCGCCTGTCCGACTTCGGCATCGCGATGCGGCTGGGCGAGCCACGGCTGACCGAGGCCGATCTCGTGGTGGGGACGCCCGGCTATCTCGCCCCCGAGCAGATGAGGGGCGCGGAACCCGATTTCCCCGCCGATCTGTTCGCCGTCGGCCTGGTGGCCCTGCATCTGCTGGAGGGCGCCAGACCGGACACCAAGGCACTCGTGCGGTACTTCACCGACCACGGGACGCCGGGAGCGCCCAAGGGCGTTCCCGAACCACTGTGGCAGGTCGTCGCCACGCTCCTGCAACCGGACCCGCAGGCGAGGTTCCGCACGGCGACGGGTGCGCGCAAGGCGCTGGCCGCCGCCGCGGAGCTCCTTCCGGAGCCCGGTCCCGACGACGAGATCATCGAGATCTTCGACCAAGTGGGCCCGCTGCCCCCGGGGTTCGGTCCGGACGGGCCCCTCGTGGCCGCCCCGGGCGTGACCGTGACGGCGGGATTCTCCGGGCCGGTGAACAGGGGAGTCCCGTCCCGGCCCCCCGCGCCGGAACGGGAAGCACCGGGCCTCGGGAGACCGAGCGGCGAGAACATCCCCGGGGAGCACGCGCCGGGCGGAGCCGGGGACCACGCGGCGGGCGGCCCCGGTGAGCACACGAGGGGTGGCGCGCGGAACCGTGCGGTGGACGCCGCCGGAAACCACGCGGCGGGCGGCGCCGGGGCGGCCCCGCCCCTCGTGGCCGGTGACGGCCGCACCGGGCCGGGCGCAGGCCCAGGCGGAGGGCCGAGCGGAGGACCGGGCACAGGCCCAGGCGGAGACCCGGACGCAGGCCGAGGCGGAGACCCGGGCGCAGGGCCGGACCCGCGGCCCGGCTCCTCGGTGACATCACCCGTATGGCGCACCGCCCCGCCCGGCACCGGCGGCTGGCTCCTGCCGCCCCCTCCCGGC
>NZ_WYCT01000281.1 GCF_011008945.1 Streptomyces harenosi | reverse complement strand
AGATGTGTATAAGAGCCAGGCTTGGGTCCCGTGCCCGCCGCGGCCCGGTCCCGCGAGCCCAGCCAGTCCTGACGCACCATCCGCGCGCGGGCGCCCCGTCCGCGCGCGGCCCACCCCCCCGCACCAAGAGGAACAACCATGAACGCGGTTTCCGTCGCCGGTACCTCCGTCTCCTACACCACCGCGGGCAGCGGACGCGGTCTGATGCTGCTGCACGGCACCAACAGCGACTCCCGGTCGGGCTTCGGGCACATCGTCGGGGACCTCGCCGCCGACCGGCTGGTCATCACCCCCGACTACGCCGGCTGCGGCCGGTCGACGATCCCCGACGGGGACCTGACGCTGGAAGTGCTGGTGGAGCAGGCCGCCGCGGTCGTCCGCGACAGCGGGGCCGGACCCGTCGACCTGGTCGGCACCTCCCTGGGCGCGGTGGTGGCCGCCGCGACCGCGGCCACCCACCCCGAACTCGTCCGCAGGCTGGTCCTCGTCTCCGGCTGGGCCGACAGCTCCGACCCGCGGCACCAACTGGTCTTCCGCACCTGGGAGACCCTGGAGGAGGAGCACCCCGAACTGGCCACCGCCTTCGGCCTCTCCCACGTGCTCAGCCCGGGCTTCCTGAGCGCCTTCGACGCCGAGCGCGTCGACGCGATCCGCTCCCGCAAGGGCCCCGACGGCAACGCGCGCCGCATCCGGCTCGGCCGGCACGTCGACATCCGCGGCCTGCTGCCGAAGATCAGCGCCCCCACGCTGGTGGTGGCGCTCACCCACGACACCCTCGTGCCCCCGTACCACTCCCGCCACCTGCACGAGAACATCGCGGGCAGCAGCTACACGGAGATCGCCAGCGGTCACGCCGTACTGATCGAGAAGCCCGCCGAGTTCGTGCGCGTCGTCCGCGAGTTCGTCCTCGACGGGGAAGGACCGGCGGCGGCATGAGCGGGCACCTGGCCGTCGTGGGCGGCGGCATCACCGGAGTGGCGGCCTTCAACGCCCTCGTCGCATACGGTGCGGCCGAGCGCATCAGCGTCATCGACCCGCTCCCCGTCGGCCGGGGCACCGCCTTCGCCACCAGCGACCCCTCTCTGATCTGCAACACCTCGGTCGACACGCTGTCCCTGGTGCCCGAGGAGCCGGAGGACTTCCTGCACCACCTGCGGGCCGGCGGTGTCGACGCCCGCCCCGAGGACTTCGTGCCCCGGTGGCTGGTCTCCCGCTACGCCCGCGAGCGCTTCCTCGCCCACCGCGAACGGGCCGAGCGCCGCGGCGTGCGGGTCGGGCACGTGCGCGACCGGGCGGTGCGGGTGGAGCGGACCGCGGCCGGGGACTACCGGGTCGCCCTGGCCCGCGGGCCCGCCCTCCCCGCCGACGGGGTGCTGGTCTGCCACGGCTACGGCACCCCGGTCGTCCCCGAGCCCGTACGCGAACACCTGGGCCGGCCGCGGATGTTCGCGGCCCCGTACCCCGAGCGGGACCTGCTGGCCGCGCTGCCCGCGGAACCGGCCCGGATCCTGGTGATCGGCACCCGGCTGTCGGCCATCGAGACCACCCTGCTGCTCACCGGCCGCGGCCACGACGTCGTCATGACCTCCCCCTCCGGCGAGCTGCCCGCCGTACGGACGCACACCCTGCGCCCCCGCGGCCGGTACGTGGACGCCGCCGCGGTGGCCCGGCTCGACCTCACCGACCCCCGGCTGGAGCGGCGCGTCCTCAGGATCGTCGAACAGGCCACCGCCCGCATCCGGCCGCTGCCGCTCGCCCGGCAGACGGACGCCTCCGCCGACCCCGTGCGGCGGCTGCGAGCCGAGACCGAGCTGGCGGCCCGGGGCGACATCCTCTGGCAGGAGGTGATGGTCGAGCTGATCGACCTGGTCAACGACCGCACCGCCGGCACCCCCCTGGAGGTGCGCGAACAGGCCCTGCGCCGCTGCCACCGGCTGCTCGGCCGCTACATGGGGGCCTTCCCGCTGGACAACGCCCGCCGGCTGCTCGGCCTGTTCGACGCGGGCCGGGTGCGGCTGCGGCGCGGCATACCCGAGCGGCTGACCGAGGCCGGCGGCTGGCGGGCCCACTGGCCCGACGGCACCACCGAGACGTTCGAGGCGGTGGTGTGCGCCACCGGCCTGCACCACCCGGTGCTGGAGGTCACCGGCGGCGCGTTGCACCTCACCCCCGGCGACGAGCCGGACCGGCGGGTCCCCGTCGTGGACGCGGAGCTGCGGGTGCACCTGGCCGGCGCCGCCCGGCCGGAGCGGATCTGGCTGCTCGGCATCGCCGCCCACCTGGGCGTGCCCCTCGTCAACGCCGTCTACCCGGCCGCGCGCCAGGCCGCCGCCCTCGGCCGCCGCCTGGCCGGCCGGGACACCGGGGAGCGTGCCGCATGACGGCCTCGCCGGTCTCACCGCCCGTGTCCACCGCGGGCCGCCCGGCCGTCTGGGCGCTGGCCGCCGCGGTCACCGTGCCCCAGCTCGGTTACAACATGGCGGCACCGGCGCTGCCCCTGATCGCCCGCTCCCTGGCCGTCCCCCTCGGCAGCACCCAGCTCGTCATCACCCTCTACCTGGCGGGCTACGCCCTGTCCATGCTCTGCGCGGGCACGCTGGCCACCCGGTACGGGGCCCGCCGGCTCCAGATCTGGGGGCTGGGCCTGTTCGTCGCCGCCTCGGCCGTCTGCGCGGCCGCCCCGGCGCTGGAGGTCCTCGTCGCCGCCCGCTTCCTCCAGGCGCTCGGCGGCTGCTCCGCCACCGTGCTGACCCGGCTGGTGATCCAGGAGGAGTACACCGAGGACCGCCGGATGCGGGTCCTGACCACGCTGGCCGCGGCCATCGCGCTGACCCCGCTGCTCGCTCCGGTGCTCGGCGGCGCCCTCACCGAGGCGGCCGGCTGGCGCGGGGTGTTCGCCGCCATGGCACTGCTGGGCGCCGGCACGCTGGCGCTCTTCCACGCCTGCGCCCCCGGCGGGGCGGCGACGGGGGCACCGGTGCGGGTCCGGGCCGTGCTGCGGGACTACACCCAGTGCCTGGGCGACCGGTCCTTCGTCGGCTACGCCGCCTGCCTGGCCCTGGTCTCCATGGCGCACGTCGTCTTCGTGTCGTACTCCTCCTACACCCTGCAGGCCGGCATGGGCGTCTCCCCGGCGGGCTACGGCGTGCTGCTGGGCGTCTCGGCCGTCGGTTACGTGGCCGGCACCATGGCCGCCCGCCGGCTGAGCGAGCGGCACGACATCGACCGGATCCTGTGGCTCTCGGCGCTGGTCTGCGCCGCCGGCGGGCTCGCGGGCGCCGCCGCGGTGTGGGCCCGCCCCGGCTCCCCGGCGGTGCTGATGTGCGGCGTGACCGTGGTGATGGCCGGGGTGGGGGCGACCGTCCCGGCGACCCAGGCGGGGCTGCTGCGCATCCCGCTCGCCCGGCCGGGCAACGCCTCGGGGCTGTTCTTCTTCGTGCAGCTCATGACCGGCACGGTCTACAGCCTGGCCGCCGCCCACTGGGTGCACACCAGCGCCGTGTCCCTCGCGGTGGCCGTCGCCGTCCCGTGCGCGGTGTATCCGGCTTTCCTCCTCGTGCTGACCACCCCGCGTCGCCGACGGCGGGGCGACCAAGAAGGAGCGCAGGAACGATCATGCTGACCACTGCACCCACGCGGTCGATCGTCCCCGACCCCGCGACCACCGCGCGGCTCGCCGCGTCCCACGAGGCGGTCCCGCTCACCCTGGAGATGCCCGCCGGGTCCCTCACCCCCCTGACCGCCTACGCCCGGCTCAACCCGCCCGGCACCACGGGCTTCCTGCTGGAGAGCGCGAGCGCCACCGGCCGGCCCGCGGGCCGTTCCTACGTCGGCCACCGGCCGCGTCCGGTCCGCCTCGCGCCCGGCGATCCGCTCACCTCCCTGGAGCCCCTGCTGCACCGCCGGGTGGCCCGCGTCCCCGGCCAGGACGTGCTGCCCGCCTTCCACGGCGGAGCCGTCGGCTACCTCGGGTTCGAGGCGGCCGGCCACTTCGAGCGGCTGCCGGCCCCCGCGCCCGCCGGCCCGCCGCTGCCGGAGTCCGCCTTCCTGCACGCCGACGACCTGGCCGTCTTCGACCACGACAGCGGCATGGTGACCCTCGCCACGCTGTACCGGCCCGGCCGGGAGAGCCAGGCGGCGGCCCTGGACCGGCTCGGCCGGATGCGCGAGCTGCTGACGCGCCCCGGCGGCCCGGTGGAACCGCCGCTCGTACCGGGACGGCGCTCCCCCCGCCCGGACCCGTCCGGCTGGGAGGCGAACATGACCCGCGACCGGTTCGAGGAGAACGTACGGCGGGCGAAGGAGTACATCCTCGCCGGCGACATCTTCCAGGTGGTGCTGTCCCAGCGGTTCCGCAGACGGGTCAGGGCCCAGCCCCTGAACGTCTACCGGCAGCTCAGGGCCGTCAACCCGTCCCCCTACATGTTCCAGCTCGCCCTCGGCGGGGAGCGGTACGTCATCGGCGCCTCCCCGGAGCTGCTGGTGCGCACCGAGGGCCGGACGGTGCGGACCCGGCCCCTGGCCGGCACCCGCCCGCGCGGCACGGGGCCGCAGGACGCCGCGCTGGAGCGGGAACTGCTGGCCGACGAGAAGGAACGTGCCGAGCACGTGATGCTCGTGGATCTCGGCCGCAACGACATCGGCCGGGTCAGCGCGCCCGGCACCGTCCGTGTGGAGCGACTGATGGAAGTAGAGCGCTATTCCCATGTGATGCACCTGTCGTCGACCGTCTGCGGCGAGCTCGCCGAGGACCGCACCTGCCTCGACGCGATGCGGGCGGCCTTCCCGGCGGGCACGGTCTCCGGGGCGCCCAAGATCCGGGCCATGGAGATCATCGCCGAGCTGGAGCCCGAGCGGCGGGGCGTCTACGGCGGCGCTCTGGGGTACCTGGGCACCGACGGCAGCCTCGACACGGCCATCGCGCTGCGCACCCTGGTCATGGCCCGGGGCCACGCCTACGTCCAGGCGGGCGCCGGGATCGTCGCCGACTCCGACCCGGCCGCCGAGTACCGCGAGACGCTCCACAAGGCGGGGGCCCTGTTCGAGGCCGTGGCACGAGCGGAGGGCACCTGGTGATGAGGACCCCGCAACCGACCGTCGCCGTGATCGACAACTACGACTCCTTCACCTACAACCTCGTCCAGTACCTGGCCGAGCAGGGGGCGCTCGTCACGATCTACCGCAACGACGCCACCAGCGTCGGCGAACTCGCCCAGCACGACCGGGTCGTCATCTCACCCGGCCCCGGCGCCCCGCACCAGGCCGGCATCTGTCTCGACGCGGTGCGCGCGCTCTCCGGGACCCGCCCGATGTTCGGGATCTGCCTCGGCCACCAGTGCATCGCCGAGGCGTTCGGCGCCGAGGTCGTCCGGGCGGCGATCCCGATGCACGGCAAGACGTCGGCCGTCCACCACGACGGCACCGGCGTCTTCAGCGGCATCCCCAGTCCCATGACGGCCACCCGCTACCACTCCCTCGTCGTCGACCCGACCACGCTCCCCCCCGAGCTGGAGATCAGCGCGTGGACCGACGACGGCACCGTCATGGGCATCCGGCACCGTACCCACCCGACCTTCGGCATGCAGTTCCACCCGGAGTCGGTGCTCACCTCGTACGGCAAGCAGGTCGTCTCGGCGTTCCTGGAGGTGGAGACGTGATCGAGGCACTGCGCGCGCTGTCGGCAGGGCGCGATCTGACCGAGGCCGAGGCACGGGAGGCCATGTCGGTGATCCTGCGCGGCGACGCCACCTGGGCGCAGATCGCCGGGTTCGCCATGGGGCTCACCGTCAAGGGGGTCACCGCCGCGGAGCTGCTCGGCATGGCCACGGCCGTCCGGGCGGCGGCCGTCCCGCTCCCCGTCCCCGGTGACGTGCTCGACACCTGCGGCACCGGCGGCAGCGGACACGACGTCGTCAACCTGTCCACCGCCGCGGCCGTCGTCGCCGCCGCCTGCGGGGCGCGGGTGGCCAAGCACGGCAACCGGGCCGCCTCCTCGGCCTGCGGCAGCGCCGACGTCCTGGAGCGGCTGGGCGTCCGCATCGACCTGCCGCCCGCCGAGGCGGCCCGCTGCCTGGACCGCACCGGCATCACCTTCCTGTTCGCCCCCTCCTTCCACCCCGCCTTCCGGTACGCCGCCGCGCCCCGCCGCCAGCTCGGCGTCCGTACCCCGTTCAACCTGCTGGGCCCGCTGTGCAACCCGGCCGGCGCCCGCCACCAGCTCCTCGGCGCCGCCGAACCCGGGATGGTGCCGCTGCTGACGGAGGTGCTGCAGCGGCTGGGCGGCACCCGTTCCATGGTCTTCCGCGCCGAGGACGGCCTGGACGAGCTGAGCACCTGCGCGCCCACCCGGATCGTCGAGGTCCTCGACGGCCGGCGCCGCGAGTACACCCTGCACCCCGAGCGCCTCGGCCTGGCCCCGGCCCGGCTGGAGGAGCTGCGCGGCGGCGACGCCGCCCACAACGCCCGCGCCCTCAGGGCGGTGCTGTCCGGCCGGCCCGGGCCGCACCGGGACGCCGTCCTGCTGAACGCGGCGGGCGCGCTGCGCGTGGCGGGACTCGCCGACGGCTGGGAGGAGGCCCTGCGGCTGGCCACCGCGGCCGTCGACGAGGGGCGGGCGCGGGCCACCCTGGAGACCTGGGTGGAGACCTCGCGGAGCCTGGCACCGCCCGCCGGCCCCGCCGCACTGGTCGGCGCGGCCGCCCGGCCCGGCCCGTCGCGGACATGGTGACCGGGCTGCTGGCCCGGCTCGTCGCGGCCGCCGAACGGCAGACCGCGCGCCGCCGGGCCCGGATCTCCCCCGGGGAACTGGACCGCCGGGTGGCCGCCGCCCCGCCGCCCCGCGACCTCGTGGCCGCGCTGGCCGCGCCGGGCCTGTCGGTCATCGCGGAGCTGAAGCCGCGCAGCCCCGTCAAGGGCCCGCTCACCGGCGACTACCAGCCCGTCGAACGCGCCCTCGCCTATGTCCGCGGGGGAGCGGCGGCCCTGTCCGTGCTCACGCACGAAGAGGGCTTCGGCGGCCGTGTCGAGGACCTCGCGGCAGTCCGCGCGCACGTCGGCGTCCCCCTGGTGCGCAAGGACTTCGTGGTCGACGAGTTCCAGGTGCGCGAGGCCCGCGCGGCCGGTGCGGACGCGGTGCTGCTCATCGTGGCGGCCCTGACCCCGCGGCGGCTCGCGGAACTGACCGAGCAGGTGCACCGCCTCGGCATGACCGCGCTGGTCGAGGTGCACGACGCCGCCGAGGCCCGCACCGCGCTGGCGGCGGGGGCCCGCGTCATCGGGGTCAACCACCGCGACCTGCGCGACTTCACCCTCCACCGGGACCTGACCGCCCGGCTGCGGCCCCTGGTGGGAGCCGGACGGCCGCTCGTCGCCGAGAGCGGGGTCCGGGGCCCGCGGGACGCCGGCCGGCTGTACGGCGAGGGCGCCGACGCCGTCCTCGTCGGCGAGACCCTGATGCGCTCGGCCGACCCGGCGGCGGCCGTACGCGCGCTGGCCCGCGCCACCGCTCTCCCCCGCACGCCGTAACCCCCGGGGAGCCCCCGTGCCGCCGGGCCGTCCGGCGCCGCCGGCGAGCCGGCCCGGCGGGCACCACCGATCTTTGCCCCTTTTCCGTTTCCGCCTTTGTGTCGTGAGGAGTGGGATGACCGAGCACGGAGCCCGGATCGCCATTGTGGGTGTGGGGCCCAGAGGTCTCAGCGTGCTGGAACGGCTGTGCGCCGGCGTGGCCGCGGCGGGGCCGGGCCGCCGGATCACCGTCCACCTCGTCGACCCCCACCCGGTCGGCGCGGGAGCCGTGTGGCGCACCGACCAGTCCGGCGAGCTGCTCATGAACACGGTCGCCTCCCAGGTCACCCTCTTCACCGACGACAGCGTGGGCTGCGCCGGACCGGTCGTGCCCGGCCCGAGCCTGTACGAGTGGGCCCGGTTCCTGGAGCTGATGGAGGACGTCGAGGACGAGTACGACCCCCGGGTGCTCGCCGAGGCCCGGCGGCTGGGTCCGGACGACTACCCCACCCGGGCCTTCTACGGCGCCTATCTGCGCTGGGTCCACCGCCGCATCGCCCGCACCCTGCCCGACCGGGTGACGCTGCGCGAGCACCGCGCCCGGGCGGTGGCGGTGCGGGAACGGGCGGACGGCCGGCAGGTGCTGTCCCTGGAGACCGGAGAGGAGATCCACGGTCTCGACGCCGTCGTGCTGACCCTCGGCCACCTGCCCGGCCGCCCCACTGCCGCCGAGCGGCGGCTCACCGCCTACGCCCGCCGGCACGGGCTGCGCCATGTGCGGCCCGCCAACCCGGCCGACGTCGACCTGGACACCGTCGCCCCGGGCGAACCGGTCGTGCTGCGCGGGCTCGGCCTGACCTTCTTCGACTATCTGGCCCTGCTGACCACCGGCCGCGGCGGCCGCTTCACCGAGGGGCCGGACGGCCGGCTCGTCTACCACCCCTCGGGAGCCGAGCCCCGCCTGTACGCGGGGTCGCGCCGCGGGCTGCCGTACCACGCCCGCGGCGACAACCAGAAGGGGGCCACCGGCCGCCACCTGCCCCGGCTGCTGACCCCCGAGCGGATCGCGGCGCTCACCGGCCGCCCCGAGCCGCTCTCCTTCCGCGCCGACATCTGGCCGCTGGTCTCCCGCGAGGCCGAGATCGTCTACTACGAGGCCCTGCTGCGCCGGCGCGGCCTGCCCAGCGGCCCGCTCGTCGCCCGGCTGCTCGCCCTGCCGCCGCGGCAGCCGGCCGGCGAGGAACTGCTCGCGGAGTCCGGCATCGCCGCCGCCGACCGCTGGGACTGGGACCGGGTGCTGCGGCCGCACCACGGGCTGGAGTTCGCCGACCGGGCGGAGTTCCGCGGCTGGCTGCTCTCCCACCTGGACCGCGACGCCGAGCAGGCCGCGGCCGGCAACGTCGACGGGCCGGTGAAGGCCGCCCTGGACGCACTGCGCGACCTGCGCAACGAGATCCGGCAACTGGTCGACCACGCAGGCATCACCGGCAGCTCCTACGAGAAGGAACTGAGCGGCTGGTACACGCCGTTGAACGCGTTCGTCTCCATCGGCCCGCCGCGGCGCCGCATCGAGGAGATGGCCGCGCTCATCCGGGCGGGCGTCCTGGAGCCGATCGGTCCCGGGCTGACGGTGACGACCGCGCCGGTGCCGTGCGCGCCCGGTGCGGCGGGGGCGGCGGAGCCCGCCTTCCTCGCCTCCTCGGCCGTCGTGCCCGGCGCCCCCGTGCGCGCCCGGGTCCTGATCGAGGCGCGGCTGCCCGAACCCGGTCTCCGCTCGGCCGCCGACCCCCTGCTGCGCGGCCTGCTGGCCACCGGCCGGGCCGCCACCTATCGCGTCCCCGACCCGGACGGCGGCTCCTACGACACCGGCGCGCTGGCCGTGACCGGGCGCCCCGCCCGCGTCGTCGACGCCCAGGGACGCCCCCAGGAGAGGCTGTTCGCCTTCGGCGTGCCCTGCGAGGGCGTCCACTGGGTCACCGCGGCCGGGATCCGGCCCGGCGTCGGCTCGGTGACCCTCCAGGACGCCGACGCCATCGCCCAGGCCGCGCTGCGGCTCGCCGCGCACGACGACCGCAAGCCCCTGCGGGAGCTGTCTCTTATACACCTCT
>NZ_WYCT01000280.1 GCF_011008945.1 Streptomyces harenosi | reverse complement strand
GGCCAGGGGGCCGACCGGGGATGTCCCCGGAAGGAGCCGGTGCCGGTTACTTCACCGGCTCGGGCTCCGGCGCGTTCGCGGAGTCGGCCGTGCCCGCGGGGGGCTCGTCCTCGTCCGTGACCGGGGTCTTGACGGAGTCCAGCAGCAACTGGGCGACGTCGACGACCTGGATGGACTCCTTGGCCTTGCCGTCGTTCTTCTTGCCGTTGACCGAGTCGGTCAGCATCACCAGGCAGAACGGGCAGGCGGTGGAGACGATGTCCGGGTTGAGGGAGAGGGCCTCGTCGACGCGCTCGTTGTTGATGCGCTTGCCGATCCGCTCCTCCATCCACATCCGGGCGCCGCCGGCGCCGCAGCAGAAGCCGCGCTCCTTGTGGCGGTGCATCTCCTCGTTGCGCAGGCCCGGGACCTTGCCGATGATCTCGCGCGGGGGCGTGTAGATCTTGTTGTGGCGGCCCAGGTAGCACGGGTCGTGGTAGGTGATGATGCCGTCGACCGGGGTCACCGGGATCAGCCTGCCCTCGTCCACCAGGTGCTGGAGCAGCTGGGTGTGGTGGATGACCTCGTAGTCGCCGCCGAGCTGCGGGTACTCGTTGCCGAGGGTGTTGAGGCAGTGCGGGCAGGTGGCGACGATCTTCTTCGCCGACCTGGGCTTGCGCGACTCGGGCGTGACCTTGCCGTCGTCGTCCATCTCCTCGCCGAAGGCGGCGTTGAGGGACATGACGTTCTCCATGCCGAGCTCCTGGAACAGGGGCTCGTTGCCCAGGCGGCGGGCGGAGTCGCCGGTGCACTTCTCGTCGCCGCCCATGATCGCGAACTTCACGCCCGCGATGTGGAGCAGCTCGGCGAAGGCCTTGGTGGTCTTCTTGGCGCGGTCCTCCAGGGCGCCGGCGCAGCCGACCCAGTACAGGTACTCGACCTCGGACAGGTCCTCGATGTCCTTGCCGACGACCGGCACCTCGAAGTCGACCTCCTTGGTCCACTCCAGGCGCTGCTTCTTCGCCAGGCCCCAGGGGTTGCCCTTCTTCTCCAGGTTCTTGAGCATCGTGCCCGCCTCGGACGGGAAGGCGGACTCGATCATCACCTGGTAGCGGCGCATGTCGACGATGTGGTCGACGTGCTCGATGTCGACGGGGCACTGCTCGACGCAGGCGCCGCAGGTGGTGCAGGACCACAGGACGTCCGGGTCGATGACGCCGTTCTCCTCCAGCGCCCCGACCAGCGGGCGCTCGGCCTCGGCCAGCGCGGCGGCGGGCACGTCCTTGAGCTGCTCCTCGGACGCCTTCTCCTCGCCCTCCATCGTCTTGCCGCCGCCGGCCAGCAGGTAGGGGGCCTTGGCGTGGGCGTGGTCCCGCAGGGACATGATCAGCAGCTTGGGGGAGAGCGGCTTGCCGGTGTTCCACGCGGGGCACTGCGACTGGCAGCGGCCGCACTCGGTGCAGGTGGAGAAGTCCAGCAGGCCCTTCCAGGAGAACTGCTCGACCTGGGAGACGCCGAAGACGTCGTCGTCGCCGGGGTCGGTGAAGTCGATCGGCTTGCCGCCGCTCGTCATCGGCTGGAGCGCGCCCAGGGCCGTCTCGCCGGTGGCGTTGCGCTTGAACCAGATGTTGGGGAAGGCCAGGAAGCGGTGCCAGGCCACGCCCATGTTCGTGTTCAGGCTGACCGTGATCATCCAGATCATGGTCGTGCCCAGCTTGATCATGGCGAAGAGGTAGACCAGGTTCTGCAGCGTCGCGACGCTCAGGCCCTTGAACGCCAGCACCAGCGGGTACGAGGCGAAGTACGCGGCCTCGTAGTGGTCCACGTGGTGCAGGGCGCCCTCCAGGCCGCGCAGCACGTAGATCGCGAGGCCGATGGTGAGGATGACGTACTCGACGAAGTACGCCTGGCCCATCTTCGAGCCCGCGAACCGGGACTTGCGGCCCGGGCGCGAGGGCAGGCTCAGCAGCCGGATGACGATCAGCGCCAGGATGCCGAGGGTCGTCATCGCGCTGATGAACTCGATGTACAGCTCGTACGGCAGGAAGCCGCCGAGGACCGGAAGCGTCCAGTCGGCCTGGAAGAGCTGGCCGTAGGCGGTGACGATGGTCGGCGGCAGCGTCAGGAAGCCGATGGCCACGAACCAGTGGGCGATGCCGACGATGCCCCACCGGTTCATCCTGGTGTGGCCGAGGAACTCCCGTACCAGCGTCACGCTGCGCTGGTAGGGGTTGTCGGTCCGGGTGCCGGCGGGTACGGGCTGGCCCAGTCTGAAGTACCGGACGAACTGGCCGATGGCGCGCGCGAGCAGCGCCACGCCGACCACGGTCAGGACCAGCGACACGATGATCGCGGCGAGTTGCATGGAGGCTCCTCGGGCCTGCGAGGCGGTTCTGCGAGGTGATCGCGGTGACGACGGTGACGGAGGGGCGGTAGGGACGGGGTGAGGCGGTGAGGGTCGTTACCGTGCTGATTACTAAGCGGTAACTTACCCAGTCCGTCTGAGACTACCCGCATCTCCTGCCGCACTGTAGCCAGGCGTGCGGTGATCTGTGTCGCTGAGGCGACCCTGACCGCCGCAGGGCCGGGCGCGGTGCCCCGGCGGACGGGGATCTGACCATTCTGGCAAATCTCGGCAATATGGGATGAGTGGCCCGGCCTTCCCGGGTAGGTGCGGGTGGTGCCGGGTGAGGCGGGTGCGGCGGGTTGACCGCCGTTCGGGCGTCTCCGTCTTTTTTCGCTCGCCGGTCGGGCCGCGTTTCCGCAGTTCAGGGCGTCGTTGCGCTGAAGAAGCGGATAAGAGTTGAGTCTTGCTGACTCAGGTCTGTTGACCCAGGCCGGACCCTCGGGCACACTTGAGCCTGTTCCACTCAAGTCGCTGGAGGAATCAACCATGGCACGTGCGGTCGGCATCGACCTGGGCACGACTAACTCCGTCGTCAGCGTTCTGGAGGGCGGCGAGCCCACCGTCATCACCAACGCCGAGGGTGCCAGGACCACGCCGTCCGTCGTCGCCTTCGCCAAGAACGGCGAGGTGCTGGTCGGTGAGGTGGCCAAGCGCCAGGCCGTCACCAACGTCGACAGGACCATCCGGTCGGTCAAGCGCCACATGGGCACCGACTGGAAGATCAACCTGGACGGCAAGGACTTCAACCCCCAGCAGATCAGCGCCTTCGTGCTGCAGAAGCTGAAGCGGGACGCCGAGGCCTACCTGGGCGAGAAGGTGACCGACGCGGTCATCACCGTCCCGGCGTACTTCAACGACGCCGAGCGCCAGGCCACCAAGGAGGCCGGCGAGATCGCCGGTCTGAACGTGCTGCGCATCGTCAACGAGCCGACGGCCGCCGCCCTGGCGTACGGCCTCGACAAGGACGACCAGACCATCCTCGTCTTCGACCTCGGTGGCGGTACGTTCGACGTCTCGCTGCTGGAGATCGGTGACGGCGTCGTCGAGGTGAAGGCCACCAACGGTGACAACCACCTCGGTGGTGACGACTGGGACCAGCGCGTCGTCGACTACCTGGTCAAGCAGTTCCAGTCCGGGCACGGCGTGGACCTGTCCAAGGACAAGATGGCGCTGCAGCGTCTGCGCGAGGCCGCCGAGAAGGCGAAGATCGAGCTGTCCTCGTCCACCGAGACCTCGATCAACCTGCCGTACATCACCGCCTCCGCCGAGGGCCCCCTGCACCTCGACGAGAAGCTGACCCGCGCCCAGTTCCAGCAGCTGACCGCGGACCTGCTGGAGCGCTGCAAGACGCCGTTCCACAACGTCATCAAGGACGCCGGCATCTCGATCAACGAGATCGACCACGTCGTCCTGGTCGGCGGCTCCACCCGTATGCCCGCCGTCGCCGAGCTCGTCAAGGAGCTGACCGGCGGCAAGGAGGCCAACAAGGGTGTGAACCCGGACGAGGTCGTCGCCATCGGCGCCTCGCTCCAGGCCGGTGTCCTCAAGGGCGAGGTCAAGGACGTTCTGCTGCTCGACGTCACCCCGCTGTCCCTCGGTATCGAGACCAAGGGCGGCATCATGACCAAGCTGATCGAGCGCAACACCACGATCCCGACCAAGCGCTCGGAGATCTTCACCACGGCCGAGGACAACCAGCCGTCGGTGCAGATCCAGGTCTACCAGGGCGAGCGCGAGATCGCGGCCTACAACAAGAAGCTCGGCATGTTCGAGCTGACCGGTCTGCCCCCGGCGCCGCGCGGCGTCCCGCAGATCGAGGTCTCCTTCGACATCGACGCCAACGGCATCATGCACGTTACGGCGAAGGACCTCGGCACCGGCAAGGAGCAGAAGATGACCGTCACCGGCGGTTCCTCGCTCCCGAAGGAAGAGGTCGACCGCATGCGCGAGGAGGCCGAGCGCTACGCGGAGGAGGACCACAAGCGCCGCGAGGCCGCCGAGACCCGCAACCAGGGCGAGCAGCTCGTCTACCAGACCGAGAAGTTCCTCAAGGACAACGAGGACAAGGTCCCGGCCGAGGTCAAGACCGAGGTCGAGGAGGCGGTCGCCGAGCTGAAGGAGAAGCTCAAGGGCGAGGACACCGCCGAGATCCGCACGGCCACGGAGAAGGTCGCGGCCGTCTCGCAGAAGCTCGGCCAGGCGATGTACGCCGACGCCCAGGCCGCGCAGGCCGCCGGCGGCGCCTCTGCCGGTGCCGGTGAGGCCAAGGCCGACGACGACGTGGTCGACGCCGAGATCGTCGACGACGAGCGCAAGGACGGTGCCGCGTGACGGAGGAGAGCCCGGGCTTCGAGGAGAAGCCCGACGTCCCCTCCGGCGCCACCCCCGACGACGCCGAGCCGAAGGCCGCCTCCCCCTCCCCGGAGGAGGGGGCGGCCCCGGACGGGGACGCGAGCGACAACGCGGGCCTGCTGGCACAGCTCGACCAGGCACGCACCGCGCTGAGCGAGCGGACGGCGGACCTCCAGCGCCTCCAGGCCGAGTACCAGAACTACCGCCGCCGGGTCGAGCGCGACCGGGCCACGGTCAAGGAGATCGCCGTCGCGAACCTCCTGGCCGAGCTCCTGCCCGTGCTCGACGACATCGGGCGGGCGCGGGACCACGGCGAACTGGTCGGCGGCTTCAAGTCCGTCGGCGAGTCGCTGGAGACCGTCGTGGCCAAGCTGGGCCTGCAGCAGTTCGGCAAGGAGGGCGAGCCCTTCGACCCGACGATCCACGAGGCCCTGATGCACTCCTACGCGCCGGACGTCACCGAGACGACGTGCGTGGCGATCCTGCAGCCCGGGTACCGCATCGGCGAGCGCACCATCCGCCCCGCGCGGGTGGCCGTCGCCGAGCCGCAGCCCGGCGCGCAGACCGTCAAGCCGGCCGAGGAGAGCACCGAGGCGAAGGCGGACTCCGCGGAGAACAAGGAGAACGGTGGCCCGGAGGAGGGCTGACGTTATAACGGACGCAGGGAAGGAGGGACGTCGGGGATGAGCACCAAGGACTTCATCGAGAAGGACTACTACAAGGTCCTCGGCGTCCCCAAGGACGCCACCGAGGCCGAGATCAAGAAGGCGTACCGGAAGCTCGCCCGCGAGTTCCACCCGGACGCCAACAAGGGCAACGCCCGGGCCGAGGAGCGGTTCAAGGAGATCTCCGAGGCGAACGACGTCCTCGGCGACCCCAAGAAGCGCAAGGAGTACGACGAGGCCCGCGCCCTCTTCGGCAACGGCGGCTTCCGCCCGGGGCCGGGCGCGGGCGGCGGCTCCTTCAACTTCGACCTGAGCGACCTGTTCGGCGGTCAGGGCCAGGGAGCCGGCGGCTTCGGCGGCGGGCTCGGTGACGTCTTCGGGGGCCTGTTCAACCGCGGCGGCACGGGCGCCACGCGCACCCAGCCGCGGCGCGGCCAGGACGTGGAGTCCGAGGTCACGCTCAGCTTCACGGAGGCGATCGAGGGCGCGACGGTCCCGCTCAGGATGTCGTCGCAGGCGCCCTGCAAGGCCTGCTCGGGCACCGGCGACAAGAACGGCACGCCGCGGGTGTGCACGACCTGCGTCGGCACCGGCCAGGTCGCCCGGGGCTCCGGCGGCGGCTTCTCGCTCACCGACCCCTGCCCGGACTGCAAGGGACGCGGCCTGATCGCGGAGAGCCCCTGCGAGGTCTGCAAGGGCTCCGGCCGCGCCAAGTCCTCCCGGACGATGCAGGTCCGCATCCCGGCCGGGGTCTCGGACGGCCAGCGGATCCGGCTGCGCGGCAAGGGCGCACCGGGCGAGCGGGGCGGCCCGGCGGGCGACCTGTACGTGGTGGTGCACGTCAAGGACCACCCGGTCTTCGGCCGCAAGGGCGACAACCTCACCGTCACCGTGCCGGTCACCTACGCCGAGGCGGCCCTCGGCGGGGAGATCCGGGTCCCGACCCTGGGCGGGCCGCCGGTCACGCTGAAGCTGCCGGCGGGCACCCCCAACGGCCGCACCATGCGGGCCCGGGGCAAGGGCGCGGTCCGCAAGGACGGCACCCGCGGTGATCTGCTGGTCACCGTGGAGGTGAGTGTGCCCAAGGACCTGTCGGGGAAGGCTCGTGACGCGCTCGAGGCGTATCGCGAGGCGACCGCGGGGGAGGACCCGCGGGCGGAGCTGTTCCAGGCCGCGAAGGGAGCTTGAGGGAGATGGACGGCCGTCGGCGCAACCCGTATGAACTGACCGAGGACACCCCGGTCTACGTCATCTCGGTCGCCGCTCAGCTCTCCGGCCTGCACCCGCAGACGCTGCGGCAGTACGACCGCCTCGGCCTCGTCTCCCCGGACCGCACGGCCGGCCGGGGCCGGCGCTACTCGGCCCGCGACATCCAGCTCCTGCGCCAGGTGCAGCAGCTGTCGCAGGACGAGGGCATCAACCTGGCCGGCATCAAGCGGATCATCGAACTGGAGAACCAGGTCGCCGCGCTCCAGGCCCGTGTCCAGGAGCTCCAGGACGCGCTCGACGGAGCGGCGGCCGCGATGCGCCAGCGTGAGGCGGCGGTGCACGCCTCCTACCGGCGCGATCTGGTGCCGTACCAGGAGGTGCAGCAGACCAGCGCGCTGGTGGTGTGGCGGCCCAAGCGGCAGCAGCCGGACTGACGCGGCGCGCACCCGCATGCCGAAGGGGCCCGGAGATCAGTCTCCGGGCCCCTTCGGCGTGCCGGGGGTGACCGGGCCGGTCACCTCGCGGGGCACCTCACAGCCAGGTGTCCCAGATCCCGTAGGCCCGCTCCCACATCACCTTCTCGTTGCCCGCCGGGTCGCTGTAGACGGCCCGGTAGTGGTGGAGCCCCAGCCGGTCCTCGTGCACCTCCGTGTCCATGTGGGACCGCGGGGCGCCGACCGGGCCCGTGGCGAGCGTGGTCCAGGCGGCGGTGGCCGCGTCCCACCGCTCGATGCGGTAGTCGGTCCAGTCCTCGCACGGCGGGTCGTAGACCGTCTGGCCGCAGCGGACGAAGAGCTCCGGGTACTGGGTCACGTGGACCCCGGTTCCGGTCCAGCCCGGCGGGCGGGTGTCGGGCAGGGCCACGGTGATCTCCGCGGGGAGGAAGGACTCCGGTCCCTCGTCGTGCGCGGGCATCCGGTCGACGGCGGCCACGCGGTAGACGTGCTCGCGTCCGTCCGGCAGCGTCGGGCAGTAGATCTCGGTCTCGGACAGCGAGTCGCCGCCCACGCAGTCGCGCTCCCACACCGTCCGTCCCGTCTCCGGGTCGGTGGTGCCCTGCCAGACGTAGTACGCGAAGACGTCGTCCTCGGGCGAGGGCTCCCAGGAGAGGTGGACACCCATCGGGATCACCTCGGCGGTCAGGCCGGTGACCGGGGCGGGGCGCACGGTGTCGCCGGTGGTCGCCGTGACCGGGGCGCTCGGCGCGGAGGCGTTCCCGAACCGGTCGACGGTGACCACGCGGTACTCGTACGTCGTCTCGGAGGCGCCCGAGGCGTCCACGCACTCCCCGTACACCACCGGGTGGGGCCAGGTGACGTACTCCGGGTCGTAGGCGTCACGGACGGGGACGGTGTGGAGGGACGGCGGTCCGTCCGGGCCGTCCCCGCTCGGCGGCGCGCACCGCTCGACGGCCGTCGTCTCGCCCGTCGCCGGGTCGGTGCGCAGGATGCGGTACGACGGCAGGTGGGCGTCGTCGATCGTCCAGGGGTCGGCGCCGCGCCAGCGCAGCGCGACCGCGTCGCCCCGGCGGCCCGCGGTGACCTGGTACGGCGCGACGGGCTCCGTCCGGTCCGCCGGGCGCACGGTGATCCCGGCGGGCGCGGAGGGGTTGCCCGCGGCGTCCAGGGCGCGCACCACGTAGCGGTACTGCTCGGCGACGGCGGTCCGCTGGAGCGGGACCACGTCGGTCGCCGTGGTGGTGGCGCCCGTGGCGAACGCGTCGAGCTGCTCGCCGGTCGTGGGGTCGTACTGCCGCACCTCGTACGACACGGCGTCCGGCACCGGTGCCCACGTCAGGTGCGGGACGCCGCCGCGGTAGTCCGCCCGCGCGCCGGCGGGGGCGGCGGGCGGGGTGCGGTCGGTGAGGGTGAGGGTGGTGGCGGCGGAGTACGCCGACCAGTTGCCGGCCGCGTCGCGGGCCTGGCCCCGGTAGGTGGCCCTGGTGCCGTCGGCGGCCCGCCCCGGGTCGCAGAAGGCCCCCTTGGCGCCGGTGTAGACGGTGGTCCAGGCGCGGGTGGCGGGGTCCTGGCGCTGGGCCTCGTACCGGACGATGCCGGCGGCGTTCGCGGCGGTGGTGACGAGCTCCGGGCCGGCGACGGAATCGTCCGTCGCGCAGACGTCGAGCTCGACGAAGGGGGCCGCGGGCGGGGTCTTGTCGACGGTGGTGACGCCGAGGTCGGCGGTGCCCGCCGACTCGTTGCCGGCCTTGTCCACCGCGCGGACCTCGTAGTAGTGGACCGCGCCGGTCTTCGGCGGGGTGTCGGTGTACGAGGCGGCCGTCGTGGTGGTCAGCCGCGTCCAGGCGCTGCTGCCCTTCAGGCGGCGGTGGACGCGGTAGCCGGCGAGGTCCATCTCCTTGTTCCGGGACCAGGACACCTTGGCCTTGCCGGTCGCCTTGTCGTACGTCACCGCCGCGCCGGACGGGACCAGGGGCCGCACCTTGTCGACGGCGGCGGAGGTCCGGGGCGTGTAGGAGAAGCGGACACCGGCGGCGCCGGTCCAGTTGACGAAGTCGACGCGCAGCGTGTGCCGCCCGGCGGGGACGGTCACGTTGACGGTCTTCTTCACCGTCGACGACACGTTCTTCCACAGGTCGACCTTGCGCACGCCGTCCAGGTACACCCGGATGCCGTCCTGGGCGGCGGCGCTGAACGCGAACGGGCCGCCCGAGCCGAAGTCGCGGGTGACCGTCCAGCGGACGGCGAAGCGGTCGGCGGGCAGACCGGGGGCGGGGGCCTTGGAGCCCCAGTCCTGGTCGATGGCGGAGTCGCAGTCGGTCTTCTTCGGGGTGCCGGAGAAGGTGGTGTTCGCGTAGAACTGCCGCTGGTAGACGGGCGAGGCGCAGCCGGTGGCCGCGGGCGCCGGGGTGATGCCGGCGGTGAGCAGGCCGCCGGCGGTGGTGAGCACGACGGCGGTCGCGGCGGCCGCGGTCATGCCTCTGGCTGGTTTCATTCGGTCCTCGGGTCGGCGTGGACGAGGCGGGTGCCGCCTTCCTGAACAGGACACGCGAGAGGCGGCGGTGGTTGTACGGCGCCCGCCCGGAGCGCCGGGAGCCGCCGAGTCTGTCTCTTATACAAATCTCCGAGCCCACGAGACCCTCGCTAAACTCGTATGCGGTCTTCTGCTTGAAAAAAAAAACGAAACATC
>NZ_WYCT01000027.1 GCF_011008945.1 Streptomyces harenosi | reverse complement strand
CCGCCCCGCAGCGCCCCGGACACGGCGAGCACGGCCGCCCCCGGATACCGCGCGGACCCGGCGGCCACGCCGACGACCCCGCGCCGGTACTTGTCGCTCTCGCTCGCCGGCACCGGCAGCAGCCGGGCCACGTCCGCGTGCTGGAGCGCCTCCAGCACGGGTTCGGCGGGCAGTTCGGGCCGCAGCCCGATGTCGACCAGCCGGACGGACCCGGCGTACTCCCGCGCGGGATCGACCAGCAGCCCCGGCTTGTGCGTCCCGAACGTCACGGTCACATCGGCCCGTACGGCGGCCCCGCGCACCTCCCCCGTGTCCGCGTCGACGCCGCTCGGCAGGTCGACGGCGACGACGGCGGCCCGGGACCGCTCGGCCGCGGCGGCCGGCGGCACGGCCTCCGGGCGCAGCCCGCCCTTCCCGCCGATGCCGACGATGCCGTCCACGACGAGGTCGGCCCGCTCGATCAGCCGCTCCGCCGCGGCGGCGTCCGCGACGGACCCGCCGGCCCGGCGCAGCGCGGCCAGCCCCGCGGGGTGCGCCCGCTGCGGCGCCAGGAGCACCGCCGTCACGCCCGCGCCCCGCCGGGCGAGCCGCGCCCCGGCGTACAGGGCGTCGCCCCCGTTGTCCCCGCTGCCGACGAGCAGCACGACCCGGCTGCCGTACACCCGCCCGAGCAACTCGGCGCAGGCGGCGGCGAGCCCGGCCGCCGCCCGCTGCATCAACGCCCCGCCGGGAAGCCTGGCCATCAGCTCCCGCTCCGCCGCCCTGACCGTCTCCACGCTGTACGCAGTACGCATGCCGTCGAGTGTGCCCCGTCCACCGCGGACCCTGTCGCAACCGGCGGGGAATCACCCCGGGCCGCCGGGTCCCGGGTGCCGCGTCCCGGCCGGGGCGCGGCGGCGCGGGGCACGGGCCGGGGAAACGGCGAACCCCGGTCCTGCCGTACAGGACCGGGGTTCGTCATCGAGCGCCGGGCAGGCCTTGCACCTGCATCTCCCCGCAGGAAGCGGGGCGTCTTTCCTTGGACCACCAACGCGGGCCGGGTCACCGCCCGTCGGGCGGCTCGCTCAAGATCGATATTAGCCCATCCGGGGGCCGCCGCGCCACCGCGCGTCCCGGCGGCCGCCGCGCCGGAGCGCCCCGGCGCGGCGCCGCCGGACGGGCGCCGGCTAGCCCTCCGCGACGACCACCGCGGAGGCCACCCCCGCGTCATGACTGAGCGACACATGCCAGGACCGCACGCCCAGTTCGGCCGCGCGGTCCGCGACCGTGCCGGTCACCCGCAGACGGGGCTGCCCGCTGTCCTCGACGTAGATCTCGGCGTCCGTCCAGTGCAGCCCCGCGGGTGCGCCGAGCGCCTTGGCCAGCGCCTCCTTCGCCGCGAACCGGGCGGCCAGGGAGGCGATGCCCCGGCGCTCCCCGCTGGGCAGCAGCAACTCGCTGTCGAGGAACAGCCGCCGGGCCAGATTGGGCGTACGCTCCAGCGACGCCTCGAACCGCTCGATCTCGGCCACGTCGATGCCGACCCCGATGATGCTCATGCCGAGCACTCTACGAGGTGCCCGCGCGGCCCCCTCCGCGCCACCGGACCGGCCCCGCGCCCGGCCGTCGAGGACCCGTGCGGGCCGGGCGCCGGGGCGGCCGGGGCGCTCACTCCACCGTCACCGACTTGGCCAGGTTCCGGGGCTGGTCCACCTCGTTCCCGCGTGCCGTCGCCAGCTCGCAGGCGAAGACCTGGAGCGGCACGGTCGCCACCAGCGGCTGGAGCAGCGTCGGCGTGGCGGGGATGCGCACCAGGTGGTCGGCGTAGGGGACGACCGCCTCGTCGTCCTCCTCCGCGATGACGATGGTGCGCGCGCCGCGCGCCCGGATCTCCTGGATGTTGGACACGATCTTGTCGTGGAGGACCGAGCGGCCGCGCGGCGAGGGCACCACGACCACCACCGGCACGTCCTCCTCGATCAGCGCGATCGGCCCGTGCTTCAGCTCGCCCGCCGCGAACCCCTCGGCGTGCATGTAGGCGAGCTCCTTGAGCTTGAGCGCGCCCTCCAGCGCGACCGGATAGCCCACGTGCCGCCCCAGGAAGAGCACGGTGTCCTTGGCGGCGAGGGAGCGCGCGAGCTCCCGCACCGGCTCCATGGTCTCCAGGACCCGCTCCACCGCGCCGCCGATCCGCGCCAGGTCCCGGATGACGGCCCGGACCTCGTCGCCCCACTTGGTGCCGCGCACCTGGCCCAGGTAGAGCGCCACCAGATAGCAGGCCACCAGCTGGGTCAGGAACGCCTTGGTCGAGGCGACCGCGACCTCCGGTCCCGCGTGGGTGTACAGCACCGCGTCCGACTCCCGCGGGATGGTCGAGCCGTTGGTGTTGCAGATCGCCAGCACCTTGGAGCCCTGCTCGCGGGCGTGGCGCAGGGCCATCAGGGTGTCCATGGTCTCGCCGGACTGGGAGATGGCGACGACCAGTGTCTGCTGGTCGAGGATCGGGTCCCGGTAGCGGAACTCGCTGGCCAGTTCGACCTCGCAGGGAATGCGGGTCCAGTGCTCGATGGCGTACTTCGCGATCAGCCCGGCGTGGAAGGCGGTGCCGCAGGCGACGATGACGACCTTGTCCATCTCGCGCAGCTCGGCGGCGGAGATCCGCACCTCGTCCAGGACCAGGGAGCCCGACCCGTCGATGCGGCCCAGGAGCGTGTCGGCGACCGCCTTGGGCTGCTCGGCGATCTCCTTGAGCATGAAGGAGGCGTAGCCGTCCTTCTCGGCGGCGGAGGCGTCCCAGTCGACGTGGTAGGTGCGCACCTCGGCCGGGCTGCCGTCGAAGCCCGTGACGGTCACGCCGTCCCGGCGCAGTTCGACCACCTGGTCCTGGCCCAGCTCGATCGCCTCGCGGGTGTGGGCGATGAACGCGGCGACGTCGGAGGCGAGGAAGGACTCGCCCTCCCCCACGCCCACCACCAGCGGCGAGTTGCGGCGCGCGCCCACGACCACGTCCGGCTCGTCGGCGTGTACGGCCACCAGCGTGAACGCGCCCTCCAGCCGCCGGCACACCAGCCGCATCGCCTCGGCCAGGTCGGCGCAGGAGGAGAACTCCTCGGCGAGCAGATGGGCGACGACCTCGGTGTCGGTCTCGGAGGCCAGTTCGTGCCCGCGCTCGGCCAGCTCGGCGCGGAGCGCGGCGAAGTTCTCGATGATGCCGTTGTGGACGACGGCGACCCGGCCGGCGTTGTCCAGGTGCGGGTGGGCGTTGGCGTCGGTGGGGCCGCCGTGGGTGGCCCAGCGGGTGTGGCCGATGCCGGTGGTGCCGGTGGGGAGGGTCCGTTCGGCCAGCTCCTTCTCCAGGTTGACGAGCTTGCCCGCGCGCTTGGCGGAGGCGAGCCGGCCGTCCGCGAGCACGGCGACACCCGCCGAGTCGTATCCCCGGTACTCCAGCCGCTTCAGCCCGGCCATCACGACATCGAGCGCCGGCTGCGACCCCACGTATCCCACGATTCCGCACATGGGCGGCAGCCTACGGCGGGTTCGGGCGCCGAAAGCGGCTTCGCGTGCCCGAAATCGGAAATTCCCACCGGTGCACGAGGCGCCGGCGGGGACGGAACCACCGCAGGCGCCCCTCCGGACGTGACCCACCCCACCTCACGCCCCCCGCGGACTCCGTTAACAATGGACTGTGATCTCTCCGGCTCCCTCGATGCCCCGGAGCGCCCACCGGCACAGGCCGGAGGCGACTCCCTACGTCGATCTCACCCGCGCCGAGTGGAGCGCGCTGCGCGACAAGACGCCGCTGCCGCTGACCGCCGAGGAGGTCGAGCAGCTGCGCGGCCTCGGTGACGTCATCGACCTCGACGAGGTGCGGGACATCTACCTCCCGCTCTCCCGGCTGCTCAACCTCTACGTCGGCGCCACGGACGGCCTGCGCGGCGCGCTCAACACCTTCCTCGGCGAGCAGGGCTCCCAGTCCGGCACCCCGTTCGTCATAGGGGTCGCGGGCTCCGTCGCCGTCGGCAAGTCCACCGTGGCCCGTCTCCTGCAGGCGCTGCTGTCCCGCTGGCCCGAGCACCCGCGCGTCGAACTGGTGACCACCGACGGCTTCCTGCTGCCCACCAGGGAGCTCCAGGCGCGCGGCCTGATGTCGCGCAAGGGTTTCCCCGAGTCCTACGACCGCCGGGCGCTGACCCGCTTCGTCGCCGACATCAAGGCCGGCAAGGAGGAGGTGACCGCGCCCGTCTACTCCCACCTCATCTACGACATCGTCCCCGGCGAGAAGCTCGTGGTGCGCCGCCCCGACATCCTCATCGTCGAGGGCCTCAACGTCCTCCAGCCCGCCCTGCCCGGCAAGGACGGCCGCACCCGGGTCGGCCTCGCCGACTACTTCGACTTCAGCGTGTACGTCGACGCCCGCCCCGAGGACATCGAGCGCTGGTACCTCAGCCGCTTCCGGAAGCTGCGCCGAACCGCCTTCCAGGACCCCTCCTCGTACTTCCGCAAGTACACCCAGGTGTCGGAGGAGGAGGCCCTGGACTACGCCCGCACCACCTGGCGGACCATCAACAAGCCCAACCTCATCGAGAACGTGGCCCCGACCCGCGGCCGCGCCACCCTGGTCCTGCGCAAGGGCCCGGACCACAAGGTGCAACGGCTGAGCCTGCGCAAACTGTGACCGCTACGCTGCCGCCATGCTGCATCTGCGCCTGATCTGCCCGGCCGAGCGGACCGACGACGTGGTCGGCGTGATCGAGCGGACGGTGGGCACCGCGCACCTGGTCGTCCTCCCGGGCGCCGCCCGCAGCCCCGCCGGGGACGTGGTGCTGTGCGACGTGGCCCGCGAGGCGGGCGACGAACTCATCCGCGAGCTGCGGGCGCTGGGCCTGGACCGGACCGGCTCGATCGCGGTGGAGAACATCGACCTGTCGCTGTCGCGGCGGGCCGAGAAGGCCGAGGAGGAGGCGCCGGGCGAGCCCGCGGACGCGGTGCTGTGGGAGCACCTGACGGACGCCACGCACGAGGAGTCGACGCTCTCCATCACCTACGTCGCCTTCCTCACCCTCGCCACGATGATCGCGGCCTGCGGCGTGGTGCTGGACAACGCCATCCTGATCGTGGGCGCGATGGCGGTCGGCCCGGAGTTCGGGCCGCTGGCCGGCTTCTGCACGGCCCTGGTACGGCGGGCGCCGCGCCTGGCGCTGCGGTCGCTGCTCGCGCTGGTGGTGGGATTCGCGGCGGCGATGGCGGTGACGGTCGCCTTCAGCTGGTTCATGGACGCCGCCGGCCTGTTCACCGAGGCGAAACTGGAGGGCGAGCGGCCGCAGACCGGCTTCGTCTACGCCCCCGACTGGTTCTCCTTCGTCGTGGCGGTCCTCGCCGGCATGGCGGGCACCCTCTCCCTGACCTCCGCGAAGTCCGGTGCCCTGGTCGGCGTCGCCATCTCCGTCACCACGGTCCCGGCCGCCGCCAACGCGGCCGTCGCCCTCTTCTACGGCGACACGGAGCAGACGGTGCGCTCCACCGAGCAGCTCCTGCTGAACCTGCTCGGCATCGTCCTCGCCGGGACGCTGACGCTGCTCGCCCAGAAGGCCCTCTGGGCGAGCCAGCGCCCGCGCATGACGAAGCCGGAGGGGCGGGGTTAGCCGAGCGCCGACTTCACCGCGTCGGCCAGCCGTCCGGCCACCGTCCGCGCCTGCTCGATGTCGGCCGCCTCGACCATCACCCGCACCAGCGGCTCGGTCCCGGAGGGGCGCAGCAGCACCCGTCCGGTCGAGCCCAGTTCGCGCTCGGCCTCGGTCACCGCGGCGGCCAGCTCGGCGGAGGTGCCCACCCGGGACTTGTCGACGTCCGGCACGTTGATGAGCACCTGCGGCAGCCGCTCCATGACGGAGGCCAGCTCCTGGAGGGTACGGCCGCTCTCGGCGACCCGCGCCGCCAGCAGCAGGCCGGTCAGCGTGCCGTCGCCGGTCGTGGCGTGGTCCAGGACGATGACGTGCCCGGACTGCTCGCCGCCGAGCGCGTAGCCCTGCTCCTTCATCTCCTCCAGCACGTACCGGTCGCCGACCGCGGTCTGCACCAGCCGGATGCCCTCGCGCTCCATGGCCAGCTTGAAGCCCAGGTTGGACATGACGGTGGCGACAACGGTGTCGGCGCGCAGGGCGGAACGCTCCCGCATCGCCAGCGCCAGCACGGCGAGGATCTGGTCGCCGTCGACCTCGCTGCCGGTGTGGTCCACGGCCAGGCAGCGGTCGGCGTCACCGTCGTGCGCGATGCCCAGGTCGGCGCCGTGCTCCACGACGGCGGCCTTCAGCAGGCTCAGATGGGTCGAGCCGCAGCCGTCGTTGATGTTGAGGCCGTCCGGCTCGGCACCGATCGTGATCACCTCGGCGCCGGCCCGCGCGAACGCCTCGGGCGAGACCCGGTGGGCGGCGCCGTGCGCCTCGTCCAGGACGATCTTCAGCCCGTCGAGCCGGTTGGGGAGGACGCCGACGAGGTGGGCGACGTACTGGTCGAGCCCCTCGTCGTAGTCGCGCACCCGGCCCACGCCGGCACCGGTCGGGCGGTCCCAGGGGGCACCGGTGCGGTGCTCCTCGTACACGGACTCGATCCGGTCCTCCAGCTCGTCGGCGAGCTTGTGGCCGCCGCGGGCGAAGAACTTGATGCCGTTGTCCGGCATGGCGTTGTGGCTGGCGGAGAGCATCACACCGAGGTCGGCGCCGAGCGCGCCGGTCAGATACGCCACCGCGGGCGTCGGCAGCACGCCGACCCGCAGCACGTCGACGCCGGCGCTGGCCAGGCCCGCGACCACGGCGGCCTCCAGGAACTCCCCGGACGCGCGCGGGTCCCGCCCGACCACCGCGGTCGGCCGGTGTCCCTCGAACGTGCCCGCCTCGGCCAGTACGTGCGCCGCGGCGACGGAGAGGCCGAGCGCCATCTCGGCCGTCAGGTCCGCGTTGGCGACACCGCGCACGCCGTCCGTGCCGAAGAGTCGTCCCACTTGTCCTCCTGAGGAAGCATCAGTTCCGAAAGGCCGTGCCGGTGCGGCCCACGCACGCGCCTTCCGCATCCCAGGCAGGCGATGACACGCCATGCCCGGCCATCCGATCGCACAAGCCTATGAGCGCCTTGTGCCGTTATACGCCCACCGGCCGTGATAGACGAACGCCCCGGCAGCACTGTGGCGTGCCGCCGGGGCGTTCGGAGTACGAGCAGGCGACGAGGATTAGCGCTTGCTGTACTGCGGGGCCTTGCGGGCCTTCTTCAGACCGGCCTTCTTCCGCTCGACCGCGCGGTCGTCGCGGCGCAGGAAGCCGGCCTTCTTCAGCGGGCCGCGGTTGTTGTCGACGTCGGCCTCGTTCAGGGCGCGGGCGACACCGAGACGGAGCGCACCGGCCTGACCGGAGACACCGCCACCCGCGATGCGGGCGATGACGTCGTAACGGCCCTCGAGCTCGAGCACCTTGAAGGGCTCGTTCACTTCCTGCTGGTGCACCTTGTTCGGGAAGTAGTCCTCGAGGGTGCGGCCGTTGATCTTCCACTTGCCGGTGCCCGGGACGATCCGGACGCGGGCGATGGCGTTCTTGCGGCGGCCCAGGCCGGCGGCCGGCTGCGGCTCGCCGAAGCGGGAGGCCAGGGACTCCGAGGTGTACTCGCCCTCGACGGGGACCTCGGACTCGGTGGTGTAGCTGTCGATGTCAAGCTCTTCGAGCGGCTGCTCGGCAGTGGTCTCGGCCACGATTCTCCTCAGATTCTCTTCAGTCTTAGGGGGTGGCCGGACTTACTGCGCGACCTGGGTGATCTCGAACGGCACCGGCTGCTGGGCAGCGTGCGGGTGCTGGTCGCCCGAGTAGACCTTCAGCTTGGAGAGCATCTGACGGCCCAGGGTGTTCTTGGGGAGCATGCCCTTGACGGCCTTCTCGATGGCCTTCTCGGGGTTCTTGGCCAGCAGCTCGTCGTAGCGGACGGAGCGCAGACCACCCGGGTAGCCGGAGTGGCGGTAGGCCATCTTCTGGGTCCGCTTGTTGCCGGACAGGTGCACCTTGTCGGCGTTGATGATGATGACGAAGTCACCAGCGTCGACGTGCGGCGCGTAGATCGGCTTGTGCTTGCCCCGCAGAAGGGTGGCGGCGGTGGAGGCGAGACGGCCCAGGACAACGTCCTGAGCGTCGATGACGTGCCACTGGCGCGTCACATCGCCGGGCTTGGGGCTGTACGTACGCACGGTTCGTAGCCTTCGCTTCTTCAGTGAATGGTCCTGACAAGGTCACCGAAGACGATCACGACAGCCTAGACCGCACAGCGGTGACGCAAGCCGCGTGCCTGGTCGCTGGTCATCGGCCCGGTGGACCGGTGTAAGGGCCCCTCACGTGAGAATGAGCAAGCCAATACACATAACGAAAGTGCAGGATACCTGCGGCGCGGCGGCCGGGTCAAAACGGGGCTGTCGGCACCCGCGCCGGCCGGTCGGCCCCTCCAGTGTAGGGGGACTGCGCCGACCGCGGCCCCGGCCCGGCGCCGCCCCGCACCGCCTGGTGCGCGACCGTCCAGGCCAGCGCGCACAGGGTGACCGCGTCCTTGAACGCCCGGCGCCGCCCCGTCTCCAGATACGGCCAGGTCAGACCGGGGAGCTGCGGGATCAGGGCGAGCCAGAACCAGGGCCGCCGGGCCACCGAGCCCTCGTACGGCAGCCCGGCCAGCAGCACCGGCAGCACGACCAGGAGGTAGTGGTCGTAGGAGGGCCGGGAGACCAGGAACGCCGAGAGCATCAGACCGGCGGCGGTCTCCGCCAGCCGCAGCGGGCCGGGCCCGGCGCGGCGCCAGCGCCGGTACGCGCACGCCGCCCCGAGGACCGCCGCGAGCAGCGCGGCCCCCTCGGCGAGCGGGCGCGCCACCCCCACCCGCGGCAGCACGGCCGCCGGGGATGCCTCGTAGAGCCGTACGAAGCCGTCGTCGCCGTGGAGCAGGAAGGGCAGGGTGCGGGTGAAGAAGCCGGCCGGATCCGGCATCAGCAGCGCCGCCCCGGCCGAGGCCAGCGCCGGCACCAGGACCAGCACCCCGAGGGCGCGCCCGCGCCCGGCGAAGAGGAACAGCAGCGCCAGCGGCGCCAGCAGCGGCTTGAGCGCGATGGCGGCGCCCGCCACCGCCCCGGCCGCCGTCCACCGGCCCCGGCCCGCCAGGAGGAGGCACAGCGGCAGCGCCACCGCGGCCGTCACCGTCCAGTTGCCCAGCCGCACCAGATGCCCGAACGGCGCGAACCCGGCCGCCAGCCCGATCAGGCCCAGGACGGCGAACCGGCTGCCCAGCGCGACGCGGTGCAGCCGCAGGGCGCAGGCCCAGCCCAGCACCAGCAGGCCGGTCACCGCCACCGGCACCGCCACCCGCAGCACGGCCGCGGGCAGCACGGCCTGCGGCACGGCGGCCAGGACCGCCCCCGGGAGGTACAGGAAGTGGGGGTCGTCGTACGGGTCGCCGCCCGTCAGCCAGGCCCGGGCGGCCCGGACGACGATCGCGTTGTCCATGCCCCCGTCCGGGGCGGTCCGTGCGGCGTGCGCCGCCGACGCGCCCAGCACCGCCGCGAGCGCCGCCCAGAGGTACCGCCCCGCCGGTCGCACCATCCACCCGCAGATGTCGCTTTTGCCCGTCCACATGGGAGGAACGCTAGGGCTTCCGGGGCCCCTGGCAGCGGACCAGCACGCCCCCTGTCCCGTCTAAGATGCGCCCCATGAGCTTTGGGCAGGGGGGACCCGACTCCCGGTGGGATCCCTGGACACCGCACTCTCAGCAGTCCCAGCAGCCCGCGACGGGCGGCGGCGACACCCCGGACTGGGCCGCGCTCGCCGAGGCGTCCGAGGCCCGCGCCAAGCGACGCCGGCTGCTGTTCGTCGGCGGCGGCGCGCTGGCCACCCTGGCCGTGGCGGCCGCCGTCGCCGTGGCGGTGGTCTCCGCCAACGGGTCCGGCAAGAAGGCGGACCCGACCGCCGGTCCCTCGACCGCCGCCATCCCCAGCGAGTCGGCCGCGGCCCCGTCCTTCGCCCCGACCACCGCCCCGCCGCCGCTGAACCCCAAGGACTTCGTCTCCAGCGCGAAGAAGGACACGGCACCGCTCGGCGCGGAGATCCTCTTCCCCGGCACCCGGCTGATCATGGGCGAGACGGTCTACCGCAAGGGCCCGGCCGCCGACACCCGCGACTGCGCCTCCGCGGCCCAGAAGACCCTGCCCGCGGTGCTCACCGGCAACGGCTGCACCCGCCTGATGCGGGTCACCTACACCCGCGACGACGTCGCCGTGACGGTCGGCGTGGCCGTCTTCGACACCGCGGCCCAGGCGGCCAAGGCCAAGAGCCAGGCCGACCGCAAGAGCATCGTCAGCCCCCTGACCGGCAACGGCGTGCAGTCGTTCTGCACCGGCGCCATCTGCCGTTCCACCACCAACGCCTACGGCCGCTACGCCTACTTCACCCTCACCGGCTTCACCACCGGCAAGGACGTGACGACCAAGGACACCCGGGCCTTCCGGGCCGGTGACGACCTGGCCGAGTTCGCCTTCCGCCAGATCCGGCGCCGCGGCGAGGCCCAGGCGTCGGCCGCCGCGGAGGCCGGCTGACCCCGCGGCCGTCCGCCGCCGGTCAGCAGCACCCGGCGGCGGGCAGCGACCGCTTCCGCCGCGCCTCCAGGTTCCGCGCCGCCAGCAGCTCGTCCGCCGGGTAGCCGACCTCCTCCAGGGTCAGCCCGTGCGGCCGTACGACGTGCACGGCCGAGTCCCGTACGCCCGCCGCGAGCACCTTGGCGGGCCACTCGGGCGGCCGGTGGCCGTCGCCCACGAACAGCAGCGCGCCGATCAGCGAGCGCACCATGTTGTGGCAGAACGCGTCGGCCCGCACCGTGGCCGTGATCACCCCGTCCTCGCCGCGCACCAGGCTGAGCTCCTGGAGCCGGCGGATGGTGGTGGCGCCCTCCCGCCGCTTGCAGTAGGCGGCGAAGTCGTGCTCGCCGAGCAGCCCCCGCGCGGCCTCGTTCATGGCGTCGACGTCCAGCGGCCAGTCGTGCCACAGGACGTGCCCGCGCAGCAGCGGGTCCACCCCGCCCGGGTTGTCGGTGACCCGGTAGGCGTACCGGCGCCAGATCGCGGAGAACCGGGCGTTGAACCCGGCGGGCGCCTCGGTGAGCGACCACACCCGCACGTCCTTGGGCAGCCGCCCGGCCAGCCGCTTGAGCAGCTTGTCCCGGTGCTCGTCCCACAGCTCCCGGGGCAGGTCGACATGGGCCACCTGGCCCCGCGCGTGCACCCCCGCGTCCGTACGCCCGGCCACGGTCAGCTCGTACGTGGTGTCCCTGGTACGGGTGACCGTGCGCAGCGCGTCCTCGATCTCGCCCTGCACGGTCCGCTTGCCACCGGCCTGCTTGGCCCAGCCGTGGAAGTCGGTGCCGTCGTAGGACAGGTCGAGGCGGATGCGGACGTATCCGGGCTGTACTTCGTCACTCACGTGCAGATCCTCTCAGGTACGCGAAAGCGGGCCCGCCCCGCGAAGGGCGGACCCGCTCAGCGCGAGGCGGTGCCTCAGGCGTCCTTGGCCTGGTCCTCGGCCTTGGCCTCCTCGGCCTCCTTGACCGCGCGCTTGGTCGCGGCCTCGGCCTCGCCGGTCGCCTGCTGCGCCACGGTCAGCGCCTCGACCAGCTCGATGACGGCCATGGGCGCGTTGTCACCACGGCGGTTGCCGATCTTGGTGATACGGGTGTAGCCACCCGGGCGGTTCTCGTACCGCGGGCCGATCTCGGTGAAGAGCGTGTGGACGATGCTCTTGTCCGTGATGACCTGGAGCACCTGACGGCGGTTGTGAAGGTCGCCCTTCTTCGCCTTGGTGATCAGGCGCTCGGCGTACGGCCGCAGACGGCGGGCCTTCGCCTCGGTGGTGGTGATACGGCCGTGCTCGAAGAGCGACTTCGCGAGGTTCGCGAGCATCAGCTTCTCGTGCGCGGCGCTGCCGCCCAGACGGGCACCCTTGGTGGGCTTCGGCATCGTGTTTCTCCTAGGTGTCTGCCCCGGCCGTATCAGGTACCGGGGTCAGTATCCGAGCAGGCGGTCGCCTGTCGGAGATCCGGGAGCCGTCCCGAGGGGGGCTCCCGGAGGGGGCGCGGGGAACTGCACGGTGGAGCGCACCTCACCCGCGCCCGGGTACGGGCCGTGGGGCCCGAGCTCAGTACTGCTCGGTCTCGACGAACCCGGCGTCCGCGTCGTCGTCGGCGCCGAAGGCGTCGGCGGCGGCGGTCGGGTCGAATCCGGGCGGGCTGTCCTTGAGGGCCAGGCCCATGCCGGCCAGCTTCGCCTTGACCTCGTCGATCGACTTCGCACCGAAGTTGCGGATGTCGAGCAGGTCGGCCTCGGAGCGGGCGACGAGCTCACCCACGGAGTGGATGCCCTCGCGCTTGAGGCAGTTGTAGGAGCGGACCGTGAGCTCCAGCTCCTCGATCGGCAGCGCCAGGTCGGCGGCGAGCGCGGCGTCCGTCGGGGACGGGCCCATGTCGATGCCCTCGGCGTCGACGTTCAGCTCGCGGGCCAGACCGAACAGCTCGACCAGGGTCTTGCCGGCCGACGCCATGGCGTCACGCGGACGCATGGCCTGCTTGGTCTCGACGTCGACGATCAGCTTGTCGAAGTCGGTGCGCTGCTCGACACGGGTCGCCTCGACCTTGTAGGTGACCTTGAGCACCGGCGAGTAGATGGAGTCGACCGGGATACGGCCGATCTCCTGGCCCACCTGCTTGTTCTGCACGGCGGAGACGTAACCGCGACCGCGCTCGACGGTCAGCTCCATCTCCAGCTTGCCCTTGCCGTTGAGCGTGGCGAGGACGAGGTCGGGGTTGTGCACCTCGACACCGGCCGGCGGCGCGATGTCGGCGGCGGTGACCAGACCCGGGCCCTGCTTGCGCAGGTACATCACGACCGGCTCGTCGTGCTCCGAGGAGACGACCAGCTGCTTGATGTTGAGGATCAGGTCGGTGACGTCCTCCTTGACGCCCGGCACGGTGGTGAACTCGTGCAGGACACCGTCGATGCGGATGCTCGTGACGGCGGCACCGGGGATCGACGACAGGAGGGTACGGCGCAGGGAGTTGCCGAGGGTGTAGCCGAAGCCCGGCTCCAGCGGCTCGATCACGAACCGGGAGCGGAACTCGTCGACGACCTCTTCGGTCAACGAGGGACGCTGAGCGATCAGCATGTGTGGATCAGATCCTTCAGTCGGGGGCGCCCGCTATATGACGCCCGACTCAGCCGCACCCGGGAGAGTGCGGGTAGTGCAAGGGTACGGGCGGCACGGCCCTTTTACGGAGCCGTACCGCCCGGAACCAGCCCTGCGAGGCGGCCGTGCGTCAGACGCGGCGGCGCTTCGGCGGACGGCAGCCGTTGTGCGGGGTCGGGGTGACGTCCTGGATGGAGCCGACCTCGAGACCGGTCGCCTGGAGCGAACGGATGGCGGTCTCACGACCGGAACCCGGGCCCTTGACGAACACGTCGACCTTGCGCATGCCGTGCTCCTGGGCGCGGCGGGCGGCCGACTCGGCGGCCATCTGCGCGGCGAACGGCGTGGACTTCCGCGAGCCCTTGAAGCCGACGTGGCCGGCGGAGGCCCAGGAGATCACGTTGCCGGACGGGTCCGTGATCGACACGATCGTGTTGTTGAACGTGCTCTTGATGTGCGCGTGGCCGTGAGCGACGTTCTTCTTTTCCTTGCGGCGCACCTTCTTGGCAGCGCCCTGACGTCCCTTGGGGGGCATCTCTTACTCCTACGGAGGTGGTCGGTCCTACAGCGAAGACCGTGGACAGGCGTCCGCTGCGGACTACTTCTTGCCCGGCTTCTTCTTGCCGGCGATGGCGCGACGCGGGCCCTTGCGGGTGCGGGCGTTGGTGCTGGTGCGCTGGCCGCGGACGGGCAGACCGCGGCGGTGCCGCAGACCCTGGTAGGTGCCGATCTCGACCTTGCGGCGGATGTCGGCCTGGATCTCGCGACGGAGGTCACCCTCGGTCTTGATGTTGTTGTCGACGTACTCGCGGATCGCGACGAGCTGCTCTTCGGTCAGGTCGCGAACGCGGGTGTTCGGGTCGACGCCGGTCGCCGCCAGCGTCTGCTGCGAAAGGGTCCGGCCGATGCCGAACACGTAGGTGAGGGCGATCTCCACGCGCTTGTCGCGCGGGATGTCAACACCGGAAACGCGTGCCATTCAATGGCTCCTGGTGATCTTCGGAGGTCTTCCACAGAACCGGTTCCCGGCCGCCGTATCAGGTACGGACCGGGTCCCCGGCCTCCGAACCGGGGGTGTCAAACCGCGGGTGCGTGCGGCTTGGGCTCTGCGTATGAACATATTCAGCTCGCGTCGCGCGAAACTCTGCGATAGCGGTGCAGAGGGTGCGGTCGGTCGTGCGTCAGCCCTGGCGCTGCTTGTGGCGCGGGTTCTCGCAGATGACCATGACCCGGCCGTGACGGCGGATCACCCTGCACTTGTCGCAGATCTTCTTGACGCTCGGCTTGACCTTCATGGGATGTGAGGTTCTCCGGGTCAGTTGCCGGCGGCCCCACGCCGAGGCGCGAGGCGTGGGCAAGATCTACTTGTACCGGTAGACGATCCGGCCACGCGTCAGGTCGTACGGAGACAGCTCCACCACGACCCGGTCGTCAGGGAGGATGCGGATGTAGTGCATACGCATCTTGCCGCTGATGTGTGCCAGGACCTGGTGGCCGTTCTGGAGCTCGACCTTGAACATGGCGTTCGGCAGAGACTCGACGACAGTGCCCTCGATCTCGATGGCACCTTGCTTCTTGGCCACGCTTCGCCCTTCGAATCGACTACCTTGATCGACTCCGGTGTGCACCACTTCGAGCGCATGCAGGCATGCGGGTGCACTAGAGCCGACGAGTCAGTCTACGTCAGCACACCCCGAAAGGCGAAACGAGGAAGTCTGCCCCATGGCGGAGGTCATCATGCGAGGGGGTCGGGTGCGGCCGTGACGCCGTACTCGCCGGGCCCGGCCCTGCCGCCGTCCGGGGCGGTGGGGGCCCGGCGGGCCCTCCTCCGCCGGGGCGGCGCAGCGCACCCCGCGGGAGGAGCAGGCGCCGCGGTGGTGACCACCGTCCGGCCGGCCCCTCCCGGACGCCGCTCCCGCGGGCTCGGCGCCCGGGGCGCCTCACGGGCTCCGCGCGGCCGCGCCGGCCTCCGGCCGGCGGAACCGGCCCGGCCCCGTCGTCAGGCGAGGGGATCGGGCGCCGCCGTGACCCCGTACTCGGCGAGCTTGGCCTTGCCGCCGTCCGGGGCGGTCAGCACCAGCGGGCCCTCCTCCGTCAGGGCGACGGAGTGCTCCCAGTGGGAGGACCAGGTGCCGTCGGTGGTGACCACCGTCCAGTCGTCCTCCAGGACCACCGTCTTCGGCGTGCCCAGCGAGACCATCGGCTCGATGGCCAGGCAGAAACCGGGGACCAGCTTCGGGCCCTTGCCGCGCCGCCGGTCGACGTAGTTCAGCAGGTGCGGGTCCATGTGCATCTCGGTGCCGATGCCGTGGCCGCCGTAGTCCTCGATGATCCCGTACCGGCCGCCGCCCGGCTTGGGCTGGCGGCGGATGTAGGTCTCGATGGCCCGGGAGATGTCCACCAGGCGGTTGCCCTGCTTCATGGCCGCGATGCCGGCCCACATCGACTCCTCGGTCACCCGGGAGAGCTCGATCAGCTCCGGGGCGTGACCGGAGCCCACGAACGCCGTGAAGGCGGCGTCACCGTGCCAGCCGTCGATGATCGCGCCGCAGTCGATGGAGATGATGTCCCCGTCCTTGAGGACGACGTCGTCGGAGGGGATGCCGTGGACGACGACCTCGTTCACCGAGGTGCAGATGGTCGCCGGGAAACCGCCGTAGCCGAGGAAGTTGGGCTTGGCGTTGTGGTCCGCGAGCACCTTGCGGGCGACCTGGTCCAGGTCCCTGGTCGTGGCGCCGGGCACGGCGGCCTCGCGCGTGGCCGCGTGGATGGCGGCGACGACCAGCCCCGCCTCGCGCATCTTGGCGATCTGCTCGGGGGTCTTGATCTGCACCATGGGGACTGCGGCCTTTCTGGGGACCGGGGAGAGTACGGATGTTTCCAACGATACGGGTAGCCCGGCGACGCCCCGCACGCCGCAGCCGCGGCCCCCACAGGGACCGCGGCTGCGCGCGACGCACGAAGTGACTACCGGCCGCGCTTGAGCGCCTCCAGCGCGCGCCCCGTGACCTCGTCCACGGCCCCGGTGGCCGCGATGGTCACGACCAGGCCCTGGGCCTTGTAGTAGTCGATGATCGGCTCGGTCTGCGTGTGGTAGACCTCCAGCCGCTTGCGGACCGTCTCCTCGGAGTCGTCGTCGCGCTGGTACAGCTCGCCGCCGCAGACGTCGCAGACGCCCTCCTTGGCCGGCGCCTTGTACGTCACGTGGAAGACGTGGGCCGAGTCGTTGCGGCAGATGCGCCGGCCGGCGATCCGCTTGACGACCTCCTCCTCGGGGGCCTCCAGGTCGAGCACGGCGTCCAGGGTGATGCCCTCGGTCTCCAGCAGCTCGTCGAGCGCCTCGGCCTGCGAGACGTTGCGCGGGAAGCCGTCGAGCAGGAAGCCGCCGACGGCGTCCGGCTGCTCCATGCGGTCCTTGGCCATCGCGATCGTGACCTCGTCCGGCACGAGGTTGCCGGCGTCCATGTACGACTTCGCGAGCTTCCCCAGCTCCGTCTGCTGGCTGATGTTGGCGCGGAACAGGTCGCCCGTGGAGATGTGCGGAACGCTCAGCTTCTCGGCAAGCCGTGTGGCCTGCGTTCCCTTACCGGCACCCGGCGGCCCGACGAGGACGATTCGCATCAGCGGAGGAACCCTTCGTAATTGCGCTGCTGGAGCTGGCTCTCGATCTGCTTCACCGTCTCGAGGCCGACACCCACGATGATCAGGATGCTGGTGCCACCGAACGGGAAGTTCTGGTTTGCTCCGAAACCAACCAACGCCATCGTCGGTACGAGAGCGATCAGACCCAGATACAGCGAACCCGGCCAGGTGATCCGGTTGAGTACGTAGCCGAGGTACTCAGCGGTCGGTCGGCCAGCCCGGATGCCCGGGATGAAGCCACCATACTTCTTCATGTTGTCGGCGACTTCCTCGGGGTTGAAGGAGATCGCCACGTAGAAGAACGCGAAGAAGACGATGAGCAGGAAGTACAGCGTCACGTAGATCGGGTGGTCGCCCTTGACGAGGTGGGCCTCGATCCAGGTCTTCCATCCGGAGGTGCCGCTGGAGAACTGCGCGATCAGTGCCGGGATGTAGAGCAGCGACGACGCGAAGATGACGGGGATCACACCCGCCTGGTTCACCTTGAGCGGGATGTAGGTGGAGGTGCCGCCGTAGGAGCGGCGGCCGATCATGCGCTTGGCGTACTGGACGGGAATCCGGCGCTGGGCCTGCTCGACGAAGACCACCAGGCCGACCATGACCAGGCCGACCGCGATCACGGTGCCGAACTCGATCCAGCCGTCCGCGAGGTCGCCCTGGGTCTTGATCGCCCACAGGGCGGACGGGAACGTGGCGGCGATCGAGATGAACATCAGGATCGACATGCCGTTGCCGATGCCGCGGTCGGTGATCAGCTCACCGAGCCACATGACGACGGCGGTGCCGGCGGTCATGGTGATCACCATGACGATGGTGGTGAAGATCGCGCGGTCCGGGACGATCTGGGAAGCGACCGTGCAGCCGGAGAAGAGCGCGCCGCTGCGGGCGGTGGCCACCAGGCCGGTGCCCTGGAGGATGGCCAGCGCGATGGTGAGGTAGCGGGTGTACTGCGTGATCTTCGCCGTGCCCGCCTGGCCCTCCTTCTTCAGGGCCTCCAGGCGCGGGATCACCACGGTCAGCAGCTGCAGAATGATGCTCGCGGTGATGTACGGCATGATGCCGAGCGCGAAGACCGTGATCTGCAGCAGGGCGCCGCCGCTGAACATGTTGACCAGACCGAAGAGGCCCTGGTTGCCGGACGCCTGGTCCACACACTCCTGAACGCTCTTGTAGTCCACGCCCGGGATCGGGATATGGGTACCCACCCGGTAGACCACGATGATGCCGAGCGTGAAGAGCAGCTTCTTGCGCAGGTCGGGCGTCTTGAACGCCCGGGCGAACGCGGTGAGCACGGTGCCTCCTGCGACCCCCGCGCAACTGCGTCAAGGGTGACGGTCTTGAGGTTCGACTGACGACTTAATAGCTAACGGTCAACTGCCGCTCAGGGTGCCCCATGTGTGGCACCCGTGAAAGAGGGCAGTGGAGGTCACCTTACCGGCGGGACCACTGCCCTAGGAACGACCAACCGGGGATACCCCATTTGTGGGGTATCCCCGGTCGGGATCGCTCAGGTCATCGGGACGCCTGAAGGGTTCAGACGAGCTCGGTGACGCTGCCGCCGGCGGCGGCGATCTTCTCCTTGGCGGAGGTGGAGGCCTTGTCGACCTTCACCGTCAGCGCCACGGAGATCTCGCCCTCGCCGAGGACCTTGACCAGGCTGTTCTTGCGAACGGCGCCCTTGGCCACCAGGTCCTCGACCGTGACCTCGCCACCCTGCGGGTACAGCTTGGCCAGCTTGTCGAGGTTCACGACCTGGTACTCGGTCTTGAACGGGTTCTTGAAGCCCTTCAGCTTCGGGAGACGCATGTGGAGCGGCATCTGGCCACCCTCGAAGCTCTCCGGAACCTGGTAGCGGGCCTTGGTGCCCTTGGTACCACGACCGGCCGTCTTACCCTTCGACGCCTCACCACGACCCACACGGGTCTTGGCGGTCTTGGCGCCCGGGGCGGGACGGAGGTTGTGGATCTTCAGCGGGTTCTGCTCCGCCATGATCAGTCGACCTCCTCGACCGTCACGAGGTGGCGGACGGTGTGCACCATGCCGCGGAACTCGGGACGATCCTCCTTGACGACCACGTCGTTGACCTTCTTCAGGCCAAGCGAACGCAGGGTGTCACGGTGGTTCTGCTTGCTGCCGATGTAGGACTTGACCTGCGTGATCTTGAGCTGAGCCATGATTACGCACCCGCCCCGGCACGCGCACGAAGGAGAGCCGCGGGGGCGACGTCCTCGAGCGGCAGACCACGGCGGGCCGCGATCTCCTCGGGACGCTGCAGGCCCTTCAGGGCCTCCACGGTCGCGTGCACGATGTTGATGGCGTTGTCGGAGCCGAGGGACTTCGACAGCACGTCGTGGATACCGGCGCACTCGAGCACGGCACGCACCGGACCACCGGCGATAACACCGGTACCCGGGGACGCGGGCTTGAGCAGCACGACGCCGGCAGCCTTCTCACCCTGGATCGGGTGCGGGATGGTGCCCTGGATGCGGGGGACCTTGAAGAAGTGCTTCTTGGCCTCCTCAACGCCCTTGGCGATGGCGGCCGGCACCTCCTTGGCCTTGCCGTATCCGACACCCACGGTGCCGTCACCGTCGCCCACCACGACCAGCGCGGTGAAGCTGAAGCGACGACCACCCTTCACAACCTTGGCGACGCGGTTGATCGCGACGACGCGCTCAACGTACGCGGTCTTCTCGGCGGCAGCAGCGCCGCCGTCACGGCCCTTCCGGTCCCGCCGCTCGCCGCCACCGGCGCCACCACCGCGGCGCTGGGGTCCAGCCATTGGAATTACCTCTCTCTGTTTCCGCTAGCTACGGAACCGCGGCTCAGAACTTGAGCCCGGCCTCGCGGGCGGCGTCGGCCAGGGCGGCGATGCGCCCGGCGTACTGGTTGCCACCACGGTCGAACACGACAGCCTCGACACCGGCGGCCTTGGCACGCTCGGCGACCAGGGCGCCGACCTGCTTGGCCTGCGCGGACTTGTCGCCCTCGCCACCGCGGATCGAAGCGTCCAGGGTGGACGCCGACGCCAGGGTGTGGCCCTTGAGGTCGTCGATCACCTGCGCCACGATGTGGCGGTTGGAGCGGGTCACGACCAGACGGGGGCGCTCGGCGGTACCCGAGACCTTCTTGCGGATCCGGATGTGGCGACGCTTGATAGCGGCACGCTTGTAGGCGTCGCCCTTGAGGATCTTCTGCCCGTATGCCATGGCTTACTTACCCGCCTTTCCGACCTTGCGGCGGATGACTTCGCCCTCGTACTTGACGCCCTTGGCCTTGTACGGGTCGGGCTTGCGCAGCTTGCGGATGTTGGCCGCAACCTCGCCGACCTTCTGCTTGTCGATGCCCTCGACCGAGAAACGGGTCGGGGACTCCACCTTGAAGGTGATGCCCTCGGGGGCCTCGACCAGGATCGGGTGGCTGTAGCCCAGGGAGAACTCCAGGTTGGAGCCCTTCGCCTGGACGCGGTAACCGACACCGCTGATCTCGAGCTTCTTGACGTATCCCTGGGTCACACCGGTGATCATGTTCGCCACCAGCGTGCGGGACAGGCCGTGCAGGGCCTTGCTCTGCCGCTCGTCGTTCGGGCGGGTCACCGCGAGGGTGCCGTCTTCGCCCTTAGCGATCTCGATCGGCGCGGCAACGGTGTGCGAGAGGGAACCCTTGGGACCCTTCACGGAAACCGTACGGCCGTCGATGGTGACGTCCACGCCGGCGGGAACCTGGATGGGGAGCTTGCCGATACGCGACATTGGCTTTTCCTCCGTTCCCGACTACCAGACGTAGGCGAGGACTTCCCCACCCACGCCCTTCTTCTGCGCCTGCTTGTCGGTCAGGAGACCGTGGGACGTGGAGATGATCGCCACGCCCAGGCCGCCGAGGACCTTCGGCAGGTTGGTGGACTTCGCGTACACCCGGAGACCGGGCTTGGAGATCCGCTTGATGCCCGCGATGGAGCGCTCACGGTTCGGGCCGAACTTCAGCTCGAGGACGAGGTTCTTGCCGACCTCGGCGTCCTCGACGCGCCAGCCCGTGATGAAGCCCTCCTGCTGGAGGATCTCCGCGATGTGCGACTTGATCTTGGAGTGCGGCATCGACACCGAGTCGTGGTATGCCGAGTTCGCGTTCCGCAGACGCGTCAGCATGTCTGCGATCGGATCAGTCATGGTCATGAATTGGCCTTCGGCCTCTCTCGCCGGGGTTTCCTGGTGCGCCATCCCTCTCCCCGATCCGAGACGGGACGGGTGCGGCGCGGTGGACCTACGGCGTAGTAAGTCGTAAGGGCGGCGGCAGACGCCCAACCCCACAAGCCTAAGGCATGCGGGCTGGGCGTCCTGCCGCCCCGGTTGCTTACCGAGAGCTTCAGGTATCCCAATCCAACCAGTCGGCCCGAAGGGCCGCCCTTGAGGGGCGGTGGTCGGGCGACGGGCGGGCGGGGATTACCAGGAGCTCTTGGTCACGCCCGGCAGCTCGCCGCGGTGAGCCATCTCACGAAGGCACACACGGCACAGGCCGAACTTGCGGTAGACGGAGTGCGGGCGGCCGCAGCGCTGGCAGCGGGTGTACGCACGCACACCGAACTTGGGCTTGCGAGCAGCCTTCGCGATCAGAGCCTTCTTCGCCATCTCGCTCACGCCTCCTTGAACGGGAAGCCGAGGTGACGGAGAAGGGCGCGGCCCTCTTCGTCGTTGGTCGCCGTGGTGACCACGGTGATGTCCATACCCCGGACGCGGTCGATCTTGTCCTGGTCGATCTCGTGGAACATGACCTGCTCCGTGAGACCGAAGGTGTAGTTGCCACGGCCGTCGAACTGCTTGGGGGACAGGCCGCGGAAGTCGCGGATGCGCGGGAGCGCCAGCGACAGGGTGCGGTCCAGGAACTCCCACATGCGGTCGCCACGGAGCGTGACGTGGGCACCGATCGGCTGACCCTCGCGCAGCTTGAACTGCGCGATGGACTTGCGGGCCTTGGTCACGGCCGGCTTCTGACCGGTGATCGTGGTGAGGTCGCGCACGGCGCCGTCGATCAGCTTGGAGTCGCGGGCGGCGTCGCCCACACCCATGTTGACCACGATCTTCACGAGGCCCGGAACCTGCATGACGTTCTCGTACTTGAACTCGTCACGCAGCTTGCCGACGATCTCCTCGCGGTACTTCTGCTTCAGACGCGGGGTCACGGTGGTCGTCATCAGATGTCCTCACCCGTCCGCTTGGCAACGCGGATCTTGTTGCCCTCGTCGTCGAAGCGGTAGCCGACGCGGGTCGGGACCTTCTGGCCGTCCTTCTCCACGACCAGCATGACGTTGCTGACGTGGATGGGGGCCTCGGTGGTCACGATGCCGCCGGCCTGCGAACCGCGGGCGGTCGGCCCGGCCTTCGTGTGCTTCTTGACCCGGTTGACACCCTCGACCAGGACGCGGTCCTCGCGGGGGAAGGCCGCGATGACCTTGCCCTGCTTGCCCTTGTCCTTACCGGTGATGACCTGGACCAGGTCGCCCTTCTTGATCTTCATGCTCACAGCACCTCCGGCGCGAGGGAGATGATCTTCATGAACTTCTTCTCGCGCAGCTCACGGCCGACGGGGCCGAAGATACGGGTGCCACGAGGGTCGCCGTCGTTCTTCAGAATGACGGCGGCGTTCTCGTCGAAGCGGATGTACGAGCCGTCCGGACGGCGGCGCTCCTTCACGGTGCGAACGATGACCGCCTTGACGACGTCACCCTTCTTCACGTTGCCACCGGGGATCGCGTCCTTGACGGTGGCGACGATGACGTCACCGATACCCGCGTAGCGGCGACCGGAGCCACCGAGCACACGGATGCAGAGGATCTCCTTCGCACCCGTGTTGTCGGCGACACGCAGTCGCGACTCCTGCTGGATCACGTCTATCTCCTGGATGTCTGCCGGTTCCCGGGGCGGAGTCCGCTTCTCACGGTCTCCGCCCCGAGCCTGGCGGAACGATGCCTAGGGGGTCCCCCTAGGAGGGATTACTTGGCCTTCTCGAGGATCTCGACGACGCGCCAGCGCTTGGTCGCGGACAGCGGCCGGGTCTCCATGAGGAGGACGCGGTCGCCGACACCCGCGGCGTTCTGCTCGTCGTGCGCCTTGAGCTTGTTCGTACGGCGGATGACCTTGCCGTACAGCGCGTGCTTGACGCGGTCCTCGACGGCGACGACGACGGTCTTGTCCATCTTGTCGCTGACGACGTAGCCCTCGCGGGTCTTACGGAAGCCGCGCGCTTCGGTCTTCTGCTCAGTCACGTTGTTCTCGCTCATCAGGCGTTCTCCACCTGCTCGATGCCGAGCTCACGCTCACGCATGAGGGTGTAGATCCGGGCGATGTCCTTGCGGACCGCCTTCAGACGGCCGTGGTTCTCGAGCTGGCCCGTCGCCGCCTGGAAGCGGAGGTTGAACAGCTCTTCCTTGGCCTCGCGGAGCTTGTTCAGAAGCTCCTCGTTGCCCAGCTCGCGCAGCTCGGACGCCTTGGTACCGGCCGACATCACGCTTCACCTGCCTCGCGCTTGACGATCCGGCACTTCATCGGCAGCTTGTGGGCCGCACGGGTCAGCGCCTCACGGGCGATCTTCTCGTTGGGGTACGACAGCTCGAACATGACGCGTCCGGGCTTGACGTTCGCGACCCACCACTCCGGAGAACCCTTACCGGAACCCATGCGGGTCTCGGCCGGCTTCTTCGTCAGCGGACGGTCCGGGTAGATGTTGATCCAGACCTTGCCGCCACGCTTGATGTGACGGGTCATGGCGATACGAGCCGCCTCGATCTGGCGGTTCGTGACGTACGCCGGGGTCAGCGCCTGGATGCCGTACTCGCCGAACGCAACCTGCGTGCCACCCTTGGACATGCCGTTGCGCTTGGGGTGGTGCTGCTTGCGGTGCTTGACCCTACGGGGGATCAGCATGGTGGTCAGGCCTCCGTTCCGGTGCTCTCAGCCGGAGCGGCGGCTGCGGGAGCCTCGGCCTTGGGGGCCTCGGCCGCCGGAGCCTGCTGCGGCTTGCGACCGCGCCGCTCGCCACCGCGGCCACCACGGGCCGGGCGGTCGGCGCCACCGCGGGCCGGGCGGTTACCCGCACGGGCGGCAGCGTTCTCGGCGCGGACCTCGGCGATGTTCTTGACGTCGCCCTTGTAGATCCAGACCTTCACACCGATGCGGCCGAAGGTCGTCTTGGCCTCGAAGAAGCCGTAGTCCACGTTCGCGCGGAGGGTGTGCAGGGGCACGCGGCCCTCGCGGTAGAACTCCGAGCGGGACATCTCGGCGCCGCCGAGGCGGCCACCGCACTGGATCTTGATGCCCTTGGCGCCCGCCTTCATCGCCGACTGCATGCTCTTGCGCATGGCGCGGCGGAAGGAGACGCGGGAGGAGAGCTGCTCGGCAACGGCCTGGGCCACGAGCTGAGCGTCGGTCTCGGGGTTCTTGACCTCGAGGATGTTCAGCTGGACCTGCTTGCCCGTGAGCTTCTCGAGGTCGCCGCGGATGCGGTCGGCCTCGGCGCCACGGCGGCCGATGACGATGCCCGGACGCGCGGTGTGGATGTCCACGCGGACACGGTCACGGGTGCGCTCGATCTCGACCTTGGAGATGCCGGCGCGCTCCATGCCGGACGTCATCATCCGACGGATGGCGACGTCTTCCTTGACGTAGTCCTTGTACAGCTTGTCGGCGTACCAGCGGCTCTTGAAGTCGGTGGTGACACCGAGCCGGAACCCGTGCGGGTTTACCTTCTGGCCCATTACCGGGTTCCTTCCTTGCTGCTGACGACCACGGTGATGTGGCTGGTCCGCTTGCGGATCCGGTAGGCGCGGCCCTGGGCACGCGGGCGGAACCGCTTCAGGGTCGGGCCCTCGTCGACGTACGCCTCGGAGACGTACAGGCTGTCGACGTCGGTGTGGTCGTAGTTGTGCGCGGCGTTGGCGATGGCGCTGTCGAGCACCTTGCCGACCGGCACGCTCGCGGCCTGCGGGGCGAAACGCAGGACCGCCTGAGCCTCCGTGGCGTTCAGGCCACGGATGAGGTCCACCACACGGCGGGCCTTCATGGGCGTGACGCGGATGTACCGCGCCTGGGCCCTGGCTTCCATGGTTGTCCCTTCAGTGTTTGTCATTGGTCGTTTGCACCCCGCCGGTTAGCGGCGCTTCGACTTCCGGTCTTCCTTGACGTGGCCCCGGAAGGTGCGGGTCGGCGAGAACTCGCCGAGCTTGTGGCCGACCATCGACTCGGTGACAAACACCGGGATGTGGGTCTTGCCGTTGTGCACCGCGATCGTGTGGCCCAGCATCGCCGGGACGATCATCGAGCGACGGGACCAGGTCTTGATGACGTTCTTGGTGCCCGCTTCGTTCTGGGCGTCCACCTTCTTCATCAGGTGGTCGTCGACGAAGGGCCCCTTCTTCAAGCTACGAGGCATCTCAACCCGTCCTTAGCGCTTCTTGTTCGTCTTGCGGCGGCGGACGATGTACTTGTTCGACGCCTTCTTGGGCGAACGAGTACGGCCTTCCTTCTTGCCCCACGGCGACACGGGGTGACGACCACCGGAGGTCCGGCCCTCACCACCACCGTGCGGGTGGTCAACCGGGTTCATGACCACACCACGGACGGTCGGGCGAACGCCCAGCCACCGCTTGCGGCCCGCCTTGCCCCAGTTGATGTTGCTCTGCTCGGCGTTGCCGACCTCGCCGACGGTGGCGCGGCAGCGGACGTCGACCAGGCGGATCTCACCGGACGGCATGCGCAGGTGGGCGTAGGCGCCCTCCTTCGCCAGGAGCTGCACGGAGGCGCCGGCGGAGCGGGCGAACTTCGCGCCGCCGCCCGGACGCAGCTCGATGGCGTGCAGCGTCGTACCGACCGGGATGTTGCGCAGGGCAAGGTTGTTGCCCGGCTTGATGTCGGCCCCGGGACCGTTCTCGATGCGGTCGCCCTGCTGCAGGCCGCGCGGCGCGAGGATGTAGCGCTTCTCGCCGTCGGCGTAGTGCAGCAGCGCGATGCGCGCGGTGCGGTTGGGGTCGTACTCGATGTGCGCGACCTTCGCCGGCACGCCGTCCTTGTCGTGACGACGGAAGTCGATCACGCGGTAGGCGCGCTTGTGTCCGCCACCCTGGTGGCGCACGGTCACACGACCGGCGTTGTTACGGCCGCCCTTGCTGTGCAGCGGGCGGACCAGCGACTTCTCCGGCGTGGACCGCGTGACCTCGACGAAGTCGGCGACGCTGGCGCCACGACGGCCAGGAGTCGTCGGCTTGTACTTGCGGATACCCATTGTCTCTCAGTCCTCGGAAGTGATTTCCGAAATCTGGACGATCCCGACCGCTTACGCGGTCGGACCGCCGAAGATGTCGATACGGTCGCCCTCAGCGAGGGTCACGATCGCGCGCTTGGTGGCGGCGCGCTGGCCGAAGCCGGTGCGGGTCCGCTTGCGCTTGCCGACGCGGTTGATCGTGTTCACGCCGGTGACCTTGACCGAGAAGACCGACTGGACGGCCTCCTTGATCTGGGTCTTGTTGGCACGCGGGTCGACGAGGAACGTGTACTTGTTCTCGTCGATGAGCGCGTAGCTCTTCTCCGACACGACCGGCTTGAGCAGCACGTCACGGGGGTCCGTGTACGCCTTGCTCGCCGGGGTGACAACGGTGTTCTTGCCCTCGGTGGCGTGGCGACGCGCCTTCTTGACGCGCGCTTCCTTGGCGGCCTTGGCGGCCTTCGAGGCGATGGAGGGGTGACGGGTAGCCATCAGGCCTCGCTCCCTTCGGTGTCGTTGGCCTTGTTCGGGCCGGCGACGAAGGACTCGAAAGCGGCCTTGGTGAAGACCACGTCGTCCGAGACGAGAACGTCGTACGTGTTGAGCTGGCCCGGCTCCAGGATGTGGACCTGGGGCAGGTTGCGGGCGGACAGCCACGCGGCCTCGTCGGAGCGGTCGACGACCAGGAGCAGGTTCTTGCGCTCGCTGATCTTGCCGAACAGGCTCTTGGCGGCCTTCGTGGAGGGGGTCTCGCCCTCGACCACGCCGGTGACGACGTGGATGCGGTTGTGGCGGGCCCGGTCGGTGAGGGCGTGGCGCAGGGCCGCGGCCTTCATCTTCTTCGGGGTCCGCTGCGAGTAGTCGCGCGGCACGGGACCGTGCACGACGCCACCACCGGCGAACTGCGGCGCGCGGGTCGAGCCCTGGCGGGCGCGGCCGGTGCCCTTCTGGCGGTACGGCTTCTTGCCACCACCACGGACTTCACCGCGGGTCTTGGTCTTGTGCGTGCCCTGGCGGGCAGCGGCCAGCTGCGCGACGACGACCTGGTGGATCAGCGGGACGCTGACCTTCTCGACGCCGAAGATCTCCGCGGGGAGCTCGACGGACCCGGCCTTGTCGCCCGCCGGCGAAAGGATGTCAACAGTGCTCATCGGTTACCTCAGGCCCCCTTGGCCGCGGTGCGGACCAGGACGAGGCCGCCGTTCGGACCGGGAACCGCGCCCTTGATGAGCAGCAGACCCTTCTCCGCGTCAACGGCGTGGACGGTCAGGTTCTGGGTGGTGACCCGCTCGTTGCCCATGCGACCCGCCATGCGGAGGCCCTTGAACACGCGGCCCGGGGTGGCGCAGCCACCGATGGAACCGGGCGAGCGGTGCTTGCGCTGGGTGCCGTGCCCGGCGCCGAGGCCACGGAAGTTGTGGCGCTTCATGACACCGGCGAAGCCCTTGCCCTTGCTCTTGCCGGTCACGTCGACCTTGACGCCGGCCTCGAACACCTCAGCGGTGATCTCCTGGCCGAGCGTGTACTCGGAGGCATCCGACGTGCGGATCTCGACGAGGTGGCGACGGGGGGTGACGTCGGCCTTGGCGAAGTGGCCCTTGAGGGGCTTGTTCACCTTGCGCGGGTCGATCTCGCCGAAGGCGATCTGGACGGACTCGTAGCCGTCGACGTCGTTGGTACGGACCTGGGTCACGACGTTCGGGCCGGCCTTGACGACGGTCACCGGGACGACACGGTTGTTCTCGTCCCAGACCTGCGTCATGCCGAGCTTCTCGCCCAGGATGCCCTTGATCTGCTTAGCCATCGTTCAGATCACCGGCCTCAGAGCTTGATCTCGATGTCGACACCGGCCGGGAGGTCGAGTCGCATCAGAGAGTCAACGGTCTTGGGGGTCGGGTCGAGGATGTCGATCAGGCGCTTGTGCGTGCGCATCTCGAAGTGCTCGCGCGAGTCCTTGTACTTGTGCGGCGACTTGATGACGCAGTACACGTTCTTCTCAGTGGGCAGCGGCACCGGGCCCGCGACCGACGCACCGGTACGGGTCACCGTCTCGACGATCTTCTTCGCCGAAGAGTCGATGACCTCGTGGTCGTAGGCCTTGAGCCGGATGCGGATCTTCTGTCCCGCCATGGCTACTTCGTAGTCCTGTCTCTTCTCACGCTCTGGAACCCGGAGTCTGCTGCCTCATCTCCGACCCACGCGGTCGGGCGTGTCGCAGTCCCGCTGACACAGATGTCCCTTGTCCGAACACCATCCCTGCGGGATTGACACGGCCCTGCCGGTACCGCGAGCCGGGGGCGAGAGGCCCACCGGGCGCCTGGTCGGTGCCGCGCCCACGCTTCCCGGAAGATTCCCGTACTTCCAACCCACACGGGGTTGACGAGTACCGTGGGACTCGCTTCCGGTCCTCCCGGCGGGAGGCGCGCAGCATCAACACTCGACCGAGCAACTCGGACAGTCTGCCATACGGGGCACGACGGACGCCAATCGAGCCGAAGAGATTACCCCGGACGTGACGCAGGTCAAACCGGGTACCCAGCGGGGCCCGCCGGCCCGGCGCCCGCGCGTGCCGCGCCCGGCCCGGAAGGTCCCGGGGCCGGGCGCGGCGGGCGGCGGCCGGGGCGCGCCTCGCGGTCAGATGACGCCCTGGGCGAGCATGGCGTCGGCCACCCGCTCGAATCCGGCGATGTTCGCGCCGGTCACGTAGTCGCCGGGGGCGCCGTAGCGCTCGGCGGTCTCGTGGCAGGTGGTGTGGATGTCGTTCATGATCCGGGTCAGCTCCTCCTCGACCCGGGCCGCGGACCACGGCGTGCGGGCGTGGTTCTGCGCCATCTCCAGCGCGCTGACCGCGACGCCGCCCGCGTTGGCGGCCTTGCCCGGTCCGAACGCCACCCCGGCCCGCTGGAACAGGTGCACGGCCTCGGGCGTGGCGGGCATGTTCGCGCCCTCGGAGACCGCCTTCACGCCGTTGCGGACCAGCGTGGCCGCGTCCTTCTCGTCCAGCTCGTTCTGCGTGGCGGACGGCAGCGCCACGTCGGCCGGCACCTCCCACACGCGCCCGCCGGGCACGAACCGCGCCGAGCTTCCGCGGCGCTCCGCGTACGTGCTGATCCGCCCGCGCTCCACCTCCTTGACCTGCTTGAGCAGGTCCACGTCGATCCCCTTGTCGTCGATGACGTACCCGGTGGAGTCGGAGCAGGTCAGCGGGTGGGCCCCCAGGGCGAGCAGCTTCTCGACGGTGTAGATCGCGACGTTGCCGGAGCCGGAGACGACGGCGGTCTGCCCCGCCAGGTCCTCGCCGCGCTCGCGCAGCATGGCCGCCGCGAACAGCACGTTCCCGTACCCGGTCGCCTCGGGCCGGATGGCCGAGCCGCCCCAGCCGAGCCCCTTGCCGGTGAGCACGCCGGCCTCCCACCGGTTGGTGATCCTCCGGTACTGCCCGAACAGGTAGCCGATCTCACGGCCGCCGACGCCGATGTCCCCGGCGGGTACGTCGGTGTGCTCGCCGATGTGCCGGTACAGCTCCGTCATGAACGACTGGCAGAACCGCATGACCTCCGCGTCGCTGCGCCCGTGCGGGTCGAAGTCGCTGCCGCCCTTGCCGCCGCCTATGGCGAGCCCGGTCAGCGCGTTCTTGAAGATCTGCTCGAAGCCGAGGAACTTGATGATCCCGAGGTTCACGGAGGGGTGGAAGCGCAGGCCGCCCTTGTAGGGGCCCAGGGCGCTGTTGAACTCCACCCGGAACCCGCGGTTGACGTGGACGCGGCCCTGGTCGTCCTGCCACGGCACCCGGAAGATGATCTGCCGCTCGGGCTCGCACAGTCGCTCGACGAGCCCCGGCTCCGCGTACTCCGGCCGCGCCGCGAGTACCGGAGCGAGCGTGTCCAGCACCTCGTGCACGGCCTGGTGGAACTCCGGCTGGGCCGGGTTGCGCCGCTCGATCTCCGTCCGCAGGGTGTCGAGCCGGGCCTGGGTCTCGGGTCGGGTCGTCACGGGGCCCCTTTCGGGCAGGGCTGTCACCGGTACACAACCGGTGATGAGCCGATCAGCGCTCGGCGCCGTTGCCGCGCGCGGGACGCCTCAGTGTTACCCGCATGTAAACGCCGAGGCCAGCACCTATCCCCCAAGGTTCCGCCATGTGAGACGCGGAACCATCGGGATCGAGACGGCGCGTCGCGCGCCGCGGCCCGTCGGGGCGAGGGGCACCCGGCGTCCCGCCCCGGCCGGGCCTGGCTATCGTGACCGCAACGCTCACAGGCCAACTTCCTTACGCGGCAAGGGGAATCACGGTGGAACAGCAGAACGCGGACACACCCGGGCGGACCACGCGCATCGACACCAGCCGGCCCCATCCCGCACGGATGTACGACTGGTTCCTCGGCGGCAAGGACAACTACCCGGTGGACGAGGAGCTGGGCAGGCAACTGGTGGCCTTCGCGCCGGCCATCCCCGTCATGGCGCGGATGAACCGGGCCTTCATGCACCGCGCCACCCGCTGGGTGGCCGGGCAGGGAATCCGCCAGTTCCTCGACATCGGGACCGGCATCCCCACCGAGCCCAACCTGCACCAGGTGGCCCAGGGCGTCGCCCCGGACGCCCGGGTCGTCTACTGCGACAACGACCCGATCGTGCTGGCCCACGCCGAGGCGCTGCTGCACGGCACCGCCGAGGGCGCCGTGGACTACGTACAGGCCGACGCCCGCGACACCGCGGCCATCCTGGAGCGCGCCCGGAAGGTGCTGGACCTCGACCGGCCGGTGGCGCTCTCCCTGATCGCGCTGCTGCACTTCCTGAGCGACGACGACGGCGCCTACGAGCTGGTGGAGCGCCTGAAGGAGGCCCTGGCCCCGGGGAGCTGGCTGATCATGTCCCACCTCACCCCCGACTTCCACCCGGAGGAGGCCGCGCAGAAGGTCCGCGACATGTACAAGGCGGGCGGGCTCACCCTGGACCTGCGCGACCGGGACCGGTTCGCCCGCTTCTTCGAAGGGCTGGAACCCGCCGCCCCGGGCATCGTCGCGGCCGAGGAGTGGCACCCGGAGCTCGGCGAGCCGGTCGCCGGCCAGCAGGACGTCCACAGCGGGGCCTATGTGGCGGTGGCCCGCAAGCCGTGACCCCGTCGCCCGCCGCACGGGCCGCCGCGGGGCACTTGGTCCGAACCAACCCCTTGCCCACGCCCTCCGTACCCCGCAAGCTCCCCTCATGGAGCTGGAGTTGCGGCATCTCAGAACGGTCCGGGCCATCGCCGACGCCGGCAGTCTCACCCGGGCGGCGACGGCTCTCGGTCTCGCCCAGCCCGCGCTGAGCGCACAGCTCAAGCGGATCGAACGGGCCCTGGGCGGTGCCCTGTTCGAGCGCGGACGGCACGGCGTACGGGCCACCGCGCTGGGCGAGCTGGTGCTGGAGCGCACCCGTGTCGTCCTGCCCGCGGTCACCGAGCTCCAGCGGGAGGCGGCCCGGTTCGCCCGTACCCCGCGCCGCACGGCGGACCGCTTCCGCCTGGGCGGCACCCACGGCCCGCTGCTCGGCGCGCTGGTGGACCGGCTGGCGGACGTCGCCCCCGACGCGCAGGTGACGACCTGCACCTCCTGGTCGGAGCGGGAGCTGGCCGACCTGCTCGTCGAGGGGCGCATCGACTTCGCCCTGGTGGGGGTCTGCGGCTCCGCCGCCCCGCCCGGTGCCGAGCACCTCGCCTGGCGGGAGATCGCCACCGACCCCGTCTTCGTCATGGTCCCCGACGGCCACCCGCTCGCCCGGCGGCGCGAGGTGGGGCTGACGGAGCTGGCGGACGAGGAGTGGGCCTGTGTGCCCGGCGACGGCTGTTTCGGGGACTGTTTCAGCGCCGCCTGCGCCCGCGCCGGGTTCACGCCCCGCCGCATGTACGAGACGGACACCGCGTCCCTGGTCCACCTGGTGCAGGTGGGCCGGGCCGTGGGCCTGTGCCGCGCCACCTTCCCCGCCACGCCCGGCATCACCACCAGGCCGCTGAGCGGTACGCCGCTGACCTGGCGCCATCTGCTGGGCTGGCACCCGGCGACGCGGCAGCCGGACACCGCGGCCACCGTCCTGGCACTGGCCCGCGGCGCCCACGCGGGCGCGGCGGCGCGCAGCGACAGCTACACCGGCTGGCTGGCGGCGCACGGCGCGGCGCCGTTCCATAACGCCGCGCAGAGGGCCAACTGACGGCTTACCCGGCCCGCTCGCCCCTCCCTACGGTTTCGGCACCTCCCCACCGGCACCGGCCGGACCACCGAAACCGAGGAGATCCCCCATGCTCCAGCCACACGCCAGAGCCGTGGGCGCCGCCCTGGCCGCGACGGGCGCGCTGATCCTGACCGGCCTCAGCGGCTCCGCGGGGGCCACCCCGTCGGCCGCGCCGTCGGCCGCCGAGACCCTGCGCACCGACGCCGCCCCGCCCGCCCTGCTGCGCGCCCTCCAGCGCGACCTGGGCCTCGACGCCCGGCAGGCCGAGCGCCGCCTGGCCAACGAGGCGGAGGCCGGTGCCACGGCGGGACGGCTGCGTGTGGCGCTCGGCGCCGACTTCGCGGGTGCCTGGGTGGGCGGCGCCGAGTCGCAGCGGCTGACCGTCGCGACCACCGACGCCGCCGACGTCCGGCGGATCGAGGCGCAGGGCGCCGACGCCGCCGTCGTCCGCCACTCCCTCGCCGAGCTGGAGGCGGCGAAGACCGCCCTGGACCGGGCGGCGGCGGCCCGCCCGAGCGCCGCCGCCGACGCCCCCGTCCGCTACGTCGACGTCCGCGGCAACACCCTGACGGTGCTGGCCGCCCGCCCGTCCGCGGCCCGCTCCCTGCTGGCCGCCGCCGGGATCGATGGTGCCCTCGTCCACGTCCGCGCCTCCGCCGAGACGCCCCGCCCGCTGTACGACCTGCGCGGCGGCGACGCGTACTACATGAACGGCAGCGGGCGCTGTTCGGTCGGCTTCCCCATCACGCGCGGCACCCAGCAGGGCTTCGCGACCGCCGGTCACTGCGGCCGGGCGGGCACGACCACCACCGGCTACAACCAGGTCGCCCAGGGGTCGTTCCAGGCGTCCAGCTTCCCCGGCCGGGACATGGCCTGGGTGGCGACGAACTCCAACTGGACCGCGACCCCGTACGTCAAGGGCGCGGGCGGACAGAACGTGCTGGTCACCGGGTCGGCGCAGGCCCCGGTGGGCTCCTCGGTGTGCCGGTCGGGCTCGACCACCGGCTGGCACTGCGGCACCATCCAGCAGCTCAACACCAGCGTGACCTATCCCGAGGGCACCATCACCGGGGTCACCCGCACCTCGGTGTGCGCCGAGCCCGGCGACTCGGGCGGTTCCTACATCTCCGGCAGCCAGGCCCAGGGCGTGACCTCGGGCGGCTCGGGCAACTGCAGCACCGGCGGCACGACGTACTTCCAGCCGCTCAACCCGCTGCTCCAGTCCTACGGGCTGACCCTGAAGACCAACGCGAGCGGCCCCGGCGACCCCGGCGACCCCGGTGACCCGGGCGACCCCGGCGAGCCCGGCGGCACCTGGGCGGCCGGCACCGTCTACCAGGCGGGCGCCACGGTGACCTACGGCGGCGCGACCTACCGCTGCCTGCAGACCCACCAGGCGCAGGCGGGCTGGGAGCCGCCGAACACGCCGGCGCTGTGGCAGCGGGCGTGAACCGGCAGCCGGGCCACTGAGGGGGCGGCCGGGTGCGGGGCGGGGGCCCGCACCCGGCCGGGCCGGGTCAGCGCACCCGCCGGCTCTCCAGCGGCCCCAGGTACGTCTCCGGCAGGCCCCCCGTGTCAATGATCAGCCGCTGGAGCACGACCGTCGGGTCGACCATCCAGAACCTCAGCCGGTGCCTGCCCGCCCGGGTGAGCGTGTGCCGGGTGGCGGTCCGGTTGACGTTGTCGGAGGTGTGGCGCTCCCAGCGCCGGTTGAGCCCGCCGTCGTCGGGTCCGGTGACGGCGATCACGTCGACGGTCTGCGGGGCGTCGTCGTCGAAGGAGACCGCGTAGCGCAGGCCGGGGCGGGCCAGCGCCGGGTTGCGGGGCGAGAGGTACGCCCACACGGTGACCTCGCCGGGCGTCAGCAGGGTCACGTCGTACTCCAGGCGCGGTCCGTCGCCGCCCGGGGTCTGCGCGGGGGCGGTGACGGGCACGGGGGTCATGCCCGCGCCGGTGCGGCCGATGCGGTCGACGCGCAGCCAGCCGACGCCGCGGGCGCCGACGGCGCGGGAGTGGTGCTCGGCGTCGATGGCGATGTACCCGCCGGCCTCCACGAAGCCCTTCAGGCCCCGCGGCGAGGTGGGGACGGCGACGGCGCGCACGGTGACGGTGCGGCCCGCGCCCTCGACCGTCAGCTCGCCCTCGGCCCGCCCGGCCGGGACCTTCGCCCAGTCGACGCCGACCGTCACCCGGGTCTGCCGCCGGACCGTGCCCCGCGGCCGGTCCACCGTCAGCCAGGGCACCGAGGCGGTGATCCGGTACGGGAAGGGCCGGGTCCCCCGGTTGAAGACCTCCACGTACTGCGGTGCGCGGGTCTGGTAGGGGCTGAACTCCGGCAGCACCGGGACGGCCGCGGACCCGGCCCCGGGCCACCACTGCTCCGAGCCGTCGACCGCCACGCCCATCTCGGCGGTGTCGGGCACCTCGATGCGCCGCACGGCCGGGAAGAGCACGTCGGGGATGGCCACGTTGTCGAGCTCGGGCTGCTGCCAGGGCGCGTTGGGCCCGTACCGCTCGACGTCGCCGTAGCCGATGTGCGGCTGGAGCTGGAAGTCCTTCCACTTGCCGCCCGCGATCTCCTTGTTGAAGACGTCCTGGAGCCGGAAGTCCTCCTTCAGGCCGGCCTCGGCGTGCTCGGCGCGCTCGTTGGTGGCGGCGCGGCCCTGGGCGGCGTACAGCAGGTTGGTGAACTCGGCCTCGCGCAGGTCGTAGAGGTTGGCCGTGGCCTGGACGTTGTAGCCGACCAGCTCGAACCAGGCGTCCCGCGCGGAGGCCGGCAGCCGGCGCGCCACCCGGGCCGCCTTCCGGCCGAGCTCGCGCCACTCCTCGGTCACCCGTTCCAGCTCGCCCCAGTAGAAGGGCGTCTGCCGGTCGTCGTAGACCACCGCGTCGTCGTCGGTGGCCAGGTCCCTGGCCGGGTCCAGGGTGATGCGGCGGTTGAGCAGCTCGGGCTTGCGGCGCTGCTGGAGGTGGCCGTAGCGGGCGAGGATCTCGGCTATCTCCTCGGCGTGCTCCTCACCGAAGTGCAGGGCCGCGTACCGGCGCTCCCACTCCGGGATCGCGTCCAGTTCCCAGCGTGCCGGGTGCCAGGCGTAGTCGAGGAAGTACTGGGTGGGCAGCTCGTTGCCCTTCAGGTCGCCCACGTTGGTCACCCACAGGGTGGTGTTGCCGTAGGCGACGGCCTGGTGGAGCTGGTCCCACAGGTTGGGCAGGGAGACGGTGTCGACCCACTTGTAGTTCCGGCCGTCGCCCACGTAGTCGAAGTGGTAGTACAGCCCGTAACCGCCCCGGCGGGGCGGCTCGGCGGGGTCGGGGTGCATGCGGATGTTGCCCCAGTTGTCGTCGCACAGCACGACGGTGACGTCGTCGGGGGCGCGCAGGCCGCGGGTCCAGTACCGCTGGACCTCCTTGTAGAGCGTCCACACCTGGGGGACGGAGGTCTCCGAGCCGGTGACCTCGGCGATGATCCGCCGCTGGGTGGCGATGATCTCCTCCATCAGCTCGATGGCGTCGCCGTCCGGCAGGCTGGTGTCGCCGTTGCCGCGCATGCCGAGGGTGACCACGCCCTCGAAGCCCTGGTCGGCCATGCGCTGGACGCCCTCCCGCCAGTACGCCTCGATCGCGGCGCGGTTGCGGCGGAAGGACCACTCGCCGGTGCCGCCGTAGGGGTCGCGGCCGGGCTTGACGATGGTGCCCTGGGCGTCGCGCTGGGCGGGGACCGCGTGGCGGTTCCACTCCTCGATGCCGCGCATCATCGGCGCCTCGTGCGAGGTGCCCATGACAATGCCGTACTCGGCGGCGCGCGCGTGGTTCTCCGGGTCGTCCTCGGCGAACGCCCGCCCCCAGACGGCCGGCCAGAGGTAGTTGCCCTTGAGGCGGAGGATCACCTCGAAGACCTTCGCGTAGAAGTCGGCGTTGAAGCCGCCCGGGTAGCCCTCCGCCTTGCCGGGACCGAAGTACTGGGGCGCCCAGGTGCCGAGGTTGGGGTTCTCGTCGTTGATGAACACCCCGCGGTACTGCACGGCCGGGGAGCCCTGGGTCCAGGCGCCGCGGCGGGCGTAGATCTGCGCGCGCCGGACCGGCCGCACGTCGTCCCACCAGTGCCAGGGGGAGACGCCGATGCCGCGGGAGACGTCGTAGGCGCCGAAGATGGCGCCGCGCTGGTCGCTGCCCGCGATGACGAAGGCGCGGTCCACGCCGGGCAGCGGGTCCTCCACCGTCACCTGGAGCGAGGTCTCCCACTTCCCCCGGATCGCGGAGACGTCGAGCTTCCCGGCCCGGACGAGGGAGTCCAGCAGCGGGCTGTGGCCCACCGTGCCGACGATGACGACCTCACGGGCGCGGCCGCGCTCGGCGGCCGGCCGTACGCCGGTGACCCGCTCGATGTCGGCGCGCAGGTCGGCGGTGGCGCGGCGGACCCCGGGATGGTCGCCGGCGTCGGCCAGGACGGGGGCGGCGCGCCCGGCCCGGACCAGGGGGAAGGCGCCGGGTTCGGGGCGGAAGGTGATGTAGGCGCCGGGGTCGGTGCGGCGGGGGCCGCCGTCCGCGGCGGTGCCGGAACCGGCGCCGAGCAGGGGCAGGCCGGCGCCCGCTCCCACGGCGGCGCCCGTTCCGAGAACCGTTCTCCTGGACACAAACCGCGCCATGCGACACCCCTCCGGTAAGCCCTGCCCGAATTTCGTAAGTGGCATGACAAATGCTGGAGGTGGTGCCCACCGTGAACAACGGGACCGACGGCAACGAAGCGGCAACGAAAGGTTTCGCGCGCCCGGGCCCGATGCGACCGGGGCCCCCGCGGTACGGTCCGGGTCGCGGGCCCGCCGGGGCGCTGGTCACCGGCTGAGTCCGCGCGGCGAACGGGCGGCCCCGGGCGGTGGCCGGCGCGCGGCGGGCGGAGCGGGCCGGTGGTGAGCGGGGCGCGGGCCGGCCGCGGGCGGCGGTGCGGCGGACCGGCGGCGGTGCGGCGGGCGGGCCCGGCGGCGCCTCTTCGCGACCGGGGAACACCGCGAAGAGCGCGTCGCCGGGACCCGGACCCGTACCCCGTGCGGGCCGGACGCCGAGCGGTACCGCGGGCCGGCCGCGGTCGGCGCTCGGCGGCACCGGGCGGCCGCCGCCGTCGGCGCTCGCCGGGGACCGGCCGGTGCCGCCGCGCCGCGTCAGTCCGGTCTTCCGGAGCCCGGTCTTCCGGCGCGACGGTCCCGGGCCGGCGAGTACGGGGCCTCGCGGGCCGTGCATGCCGTCTTCATGGCGACTCCTCTGCGGTGAGCGGTGCCGCCGTCCCTCGCACGGCCGGCGGCTGTGTCACCAGCTAGCTGCGCTCCGGGCGGCGCGAGCAAGACGAGCACCGTAAGTCATACCAGCAGACTCGGAAGCCGCTCCCGCCTCGTACCACCCCCTTCCCCCTCGCTCGTCCCGGACCGGCCCGGGGGGTGGCGTGGGGAGGCGAAACACCGGCAGAAACGTTCCTATCTGCCGTGCGGGCCAACGGGGTACCACCGGACGGGAACAGACGGCCGCATACGGCACCGCAGGGGCGCCGCCCGGCGCATCCGGCCCCCGACACGCAACCGCCGCCCGGCCGTCCCT